>JBBKVS010000028.1:0-20546 GCA_037968555.1 Lysobacterales bacterium
GGAGTGTGCATGAGCACTCTGGCGGTACGCGATCTGGATCTGCTTGCCAGTGCGTTGGACGATGCTGAGGTGGCGTTCACTCGTACTGATTCAAATTCAATTCCACCCGGGCTTCGGGGCAGGGCGCTTGCATGTCGCGGATACTCTGGAGAGTTCGTGGAGTTTGTAGAAGTCTGAAATTCCTAAGCCAAAGCAGTTAAAAGGACACACTCAATGACACAGAACGAAAGCGAAATCAGTGACGACCGGGTGACACTCCCCAGGCGCTCTCTGTTAAAAGCCGCCGGTGCAGTCACTCTGTTATCAGCCTTGCCATGGAGTATGCGGCAGGTTTTCGCCGAGCAGCCTTTCGATGTAATTGTGATCGGCGGTGGCACTGCTGGCATTCCCGCAGCGATTTTCGCCGCTGATCGGGGTGCACGAGTTGTTATCCTCGAAAAAGCGCCCGTACTGGGTGGAACCTTGTTTGTGTCTGGAGGAATGATTGCGGGTACCAATACGGTATTCCAGATTGAGCAGGGCATCGAAGATTCGCCGGATGAGTTCTATGAAGACATCCGGCGCATCAACAACAACACTTCAGATCCGGTTATGACCCGATTATGGGCGGATTATGGCGGGGAAACCATTAACTGGTTGGCTGAAAACGGATACACCATCCGTGAAGGCCAACCCGTTAAGGGAACCATGTACGACCATTACAAGATTGCGCGCTACCAACAGGGTCCGCAGAACGGCATTACCATCCTGAACGTGATGAAACCGTTGCTGGAGAAGCACGTGGCATCGGGGCAGGTCACCGTGCTGACTGGGGCGGGTGCAGTTGATCTGATCAAGGACAAGGCTGGTGCAGTAATCGGTGTGGTCACTGAAGACAGTGATGGCAAGCGTTCGGATATCCGCGGACTGAATACCGTGATTGCCAGCGGTGGTTGTGCCTCCAACCCGGTCATGTTTGAAAACCTCCATGGGATGCCACTTTACCGGCAGGTCGCTTATCCCTACAGCCAGGGTGATGGTTTGTCTTTGGGGCTGGCCGCAGGCGGTTACCTGCGGGGCGCGGAGAATTACGTCGGCTACTACGGATCCATCAACACGGACAACCAGATTCCTTCTGCTCCATCCGCCAACATGGATATCGACCCGAAGGCCCGTTTGCCCTGGGAGCTATACATCAATGCAAATGGCGAGCGGTTTGTCCAGGAAGACCATTGGAGCGTAAATGCGCGTGACCGTATCATGGACGAACAGCCCGGTCACAGGTTCTGGGCGGTATTTGACCAGGGGATACTTGAGCAGGCTTCTTCGCCACTGATTCCTGACTGGTCACGGGAGAAGGTCGTCGAGGCCTGTGGCAAACATCCCATGTTCAAGCGCGCCCCGACGCTGACTGAACTTGGCGTATTAAGCGGTATTAATCCTGCCGCTTTGCAGAAAAATGTCTCCGACTACAACCAGGCCATCGCTGATGGCAAGCCGGACAAATTCAACCGCAGTCACCGTCCTTTACCGCTGGCCAAGCCGCCGTTCTATGCCATACGTTCCCAGGTATGGACGCTCAAGTCCTATGCAGGGCTGGCCGTGAATGGCGACCTGCAGGTCATGACGTCGGAAAACGGGGTCGTGAAAAACCTGTATGCAGCCGGTGAAGTGCTGGGTGCGGCCACAAGTGGTAAATCCCACACCAGTGGCGGAAGCGTCACGCCCGCACTCGCATTTGGTCGATTGCTGGGGCAGAAAATTCTCAAGTTCTAAACAGGAATATGGAGTGCCACGCAGATTGTCTGATTTCTGCGTGGTTCTTCCGTCAGCCGACGGCGACGGCCAAGCCGCATGAGTCCGCCTCACCGCGACCATTCATTTCAATCACATTCATCTCAGTCATAAGGTCGCCCTGCAATCGTAGTATTCTGACGATTGCTAATCTGCTTGCTCAACCACATCCACTCTCAATCCTGCCGGTGTCGAGAACGTGACTATGCGCCCCGGCCCGTAGATGCCTGCTCCGTTGCCGAGATCAACGATTTCACCGTTTCCGGCCTGGGCAAGCCATGGCGACAGATCGTTAACGAAGTAGGTTAATGACAGCATTCCGCGCGCTGGAGCTTTCGCGCGTGGATAGCGGTTCTCGCTGCTCAGGGCACCGCTGTACTGCGAGAATTGCACGTTGCCCTGAGTTTCATCGGGATCGCCGAAGTATCCCCCATCGAGGCCTCCTCCTGGCGGCAGCCCGATGATTTTCTCGATCTCCGGGCCACGAAGATGCAGGCCGCGTATTTGCTGCACCCCCAGCAAGCGCTGCAGGGTGTCCGCCTCGGTCTTATAGTCAGCCGAGATCATGACAGTCATCACGCCTGGCCCGAATCCTTTCTTGCTGAGTATTCTGTTGTCTCCCGGAACCGAGTTGACGAAATTGATATTGATATCGTCTGGGCCTGTCATTTGCACCTGGTAATCTCCGGGTACCATCGCTTTAGGCTTTGAACGAAATGTGTAACCGGCCGCTTCGAGCTCCGGGTAGCGCAGTCCAATGTCATCCACCGCCACGTTGATGTTTTTTGGAAGCATCGCAGTTGTTGGTGCGCCGTCCCTCACCGTCGGGCCCGGATGGGTAAAGCGCACTATATGCAGGCCGCCCCGGCTGACCCCTGGCGTGAGCAGCAAGGCCTGATCCGCAATCCCGTCTGCCGACAGGCCCCAGGCACGTGCCAGTTCTGCATCTGCTCCCTCCTGTCGTGCCACCACTTCCATGCCAAGTTGGTTTACCCACAGATCGAGTGTCTTTTTCATATCGCCGGTACCGAAGACTGTGTAAGCAATGGCGAGTGGAGCCGTCTGAATAGTTGGCTTCGATGAGCGCTGGTCGACCAAGGTTTCTGCGTTCTGAGTTGTCTGCGCTTCGTAGTACGCCGCAAGATCAACAATATCCGTATCGCTGAGGGGGACAGCTAAAGGCTGCATTTCGGCGTTAACGCGTGCGCCCGAACGATACAGCTTCAACTGGTTTGCCGTGTAGACGGCATCCTGGCCGGCCAGCGATGGTATTCCCAGCGATTCGCTGTAGCCGTTTATACCGTGGCATGCCGCGCAGTAGAGTTCGGAGCTCCGACTGGCGCCCCGCGCTGCATCGCCAGCGAGAGTAGGTGCAACTGATGGCGACACGGTTGCCTGAATATCGGTATCAGCGACGGCAGTGTTGACAGCCACAAGGCCATAGCTACTCACGGCAAGTAATGCGGAGGCTAAGAATAAGCCGATCAATCGGTGCATTGGGTTCTCCTAATTTAAAAATGGCCCAGCTTAATATTTGCTAGTAGCAGGGAGCATTATTGTCCTGGGCGTTGAGGCTAAGGCTGGTGAGCAGGGTCAAGACCACAACACCGGCCGTTTTTCTGAACGGGACAATGAAAAATGTCCTTGAATTCAATTTCATTCCTGGCCTATTCATGCAGCTTGTAAAATTCAGACATGAAGTAATAGTAAACTAAGTTATAGAATTAATGTAGCTGGGTTTCAGCTTGTCTATCAAGCCAGCAACTCATTCATGTGGACAGCTATACTCTGGTCCACCCAGAAGTGTGGGCAAGTCAATCAAAACAGCAGGCGAATGCCAATAAATACTTCAAGCGACAGGATCGACCTTTTCATACTCACGGGATTTCTTGGCAGCGGCAAAACTTCCCTGCTCAATGCCATGCTGCGTGATCCTGCGGTTTCCGACACAGCGGTCATCGTGAACGAATTCGGCGAGATTGGTCTGGACCATCTGTTGATCCGGGGTGGTGTGGGAGACGTGGTTTTGCTTGATTCGGGATGCCTGTGCTGCGCAGCGGGTGAAAGCTTTGCGGATACCCTGATCGATTTGTGGGGGCAGCGCGAACGTGAAGTTTTGCCAGCGTTTCGAAGGGTGGTGGTTGAAACCAGTGGTCTGGCTGAGCCACTGCCCTTGATTGCCACGGTCATGAAGAATCCGGCAATCGCAAGGCGATATCGTTTTGCAGGTATCATCACAACAGTAGATGCTGTTTTCGGCGTTAAGACTTTGGGTGTTCATAACGAGGCGGTCGAGCAGCTGGCGCTAGCCGATATAGTGGTGCTGACCAAATCTGATCATCCCGACTCGCTGGTCGACGATACCATGAAGGCGGTGGCGCAAATTGCTGCACATGTGTCTGTGGTGAATCTGGCTTCGGAAGATGTGCAAGTCTCCCAGCTGCTTCAGGCACCGTTCGATCCGGGCAATATTGCGAAAAATCATCCGGGCCAGTCTCACGTAATTCATGGCAATCATGCCGTGCAAAAAAGCTGGCGATCGGCGCAAACTGTTGAATGGGCGGGCATCGCTGCATTTACGACTGCATTGCGCTCCGGCCTGGATCGACCCTTGCGCTGCAAGGGTCTTTTTTCGGTAGCTCGCGAAAGTGGCCCTGTGATGGTTCAGGCGGTCAGGTCGGTAGTGGAAACAAGCCGGCTTGAGCATTGGCCTGACGAGGACCACGATAGCCGCTTTGTCTGCATTTACCCGAACCCGCCGCTTGAGTTTGAAGAGCTGATTTCAACACTGGGCACCCAACAGGGCAATATGCCTGCAACCCGGTCTGGACATTGATAGCGATGCAATTTGATACTTTGATTTCGCACGGAACTCTGGTATGCCCTGAGCGCGGACTCTATCGTGCTGATATCGCGATAGCAGATGGCCACATTGCCGGCATTCTCCAGCCAGGCGAGGCTACCCAGGCGACTGAAACGATAGATGCCACGGGCCTATACGTTTTTCCAGGCCTGATTGACGCGCATGTGCATTTCAATTTCGCGGAGCCTGTTACTGAATATACAACTGAAACAATCTATGCGGCGCAGGGCGGATTCAGCACCATTTTGGGCTATTTTCTGGGTGGTACACCATATGGGGAAACCTATGACAGGGAAATGCCACTCATACGTGAAAGATCGCTGATCGATTTCGGTTTTCATTTCTGCATGGCGACAGAACAACATTTGGAGGAATTGCAGACTTACGTATCAGATTTAGGTGTAACTTCGTTCAAGTATTTCATGAATTTCAAAGGTGATGAGGGTCTGTACCTGGGCGTTCCAGGTACAGACGATGGCTACCTCTATGCCCTGTTGGAAAAGGCAGCAGGAATGGGCGATGTGACGATCGTTATCCATACCGAAAATATCGAACTGGTTAATCGAATGCGCCTGGCATTTCAGATCGAGGGGCGGGATACTCTGCGGGATTGGTCGTTGGCCAAGCCACCGATCACGGAAATCGAGCCGACGATGCGAGCGATGTTATTCGCTCAGCACCTGGGCGCGAAGATTTACATCCCGCACCTCAGCTGTGGCGAAACCCTGCAGGAAGTACGTCAGTGGCGAAAACGCTACCAATCCATTTACGTTGAAACCTGCCCCCACTATCTCACGCATACCATGGATTCCGACATTGGCAGCCTGGGTAAGGCGAATCCACCGTTCCGCTCATCCGAAGACCTTGATGCCCTGTGGGTGGGTCTGGCGGATGGCTCAATTGACGTGGTTGCATCCGATCATGTTCCGCGCAAACGCGCGACCAAGGACAAGCCAATGTGGCAGGCCTCGCAAGGCCTCCCGGGCACCGCAACGATCCTGCCTGTTTTGCTCGATCACGGCTATCACCGGGGGCGACTGTCATTGCAGCGCATCGCCCAGCTGCTCTCTTCACGACCGGCAGAAATTTTTGGCCTTGCGCCGGCAAAGGGTCGTGTTGCTGTGGGTGCAGATGCTGACCTGGCGCTGGTCGATCTCGAGAAAAAGCGGGTAGTCAATGCTGCCGAGCTTGGTTCTTATTCTGACTACAGCCTGTACGACGGTTGGGAATTGAAGGGTTGGCCGGTCCGCACCATCGTGCGCGGCAGCTCAGTAATGATCGACGGTACCATTACCGGCGTCGGCGGATACGGTCGCTATATCCCACGAACCCCTGGCTGAATTCAAGCCAGTACCGTGTACCCTAATCCTTGATACGTTTCCACACAATGACAGATGTGTACAAGCCGCCGGTCGGAAGAGTGCGACTTGCTGTTGCCGAGTAGGACTGCCGGTCTGGTGCCACCGTAAACGTCGTGGCGCCGGTGATCGTGCCCTCGCGTCTTTCTGTTCGCACCGCAGTATTTTCATCGGTCCAGGTCGTAGACTCGCTGTCATAGAACGGATTTCCCGTGACGGCTACGAATGTGCCATCCTCAAGGTCGAGATAACTGAAGCGCAGGACAATGTTTGCTTCGAATATTTCGGCAGCGACGTGCAGGCCATCCTGGCTGCGTTTGAAAGTGTATGTTGCACTGTTGTAGGGGATGGCACCCTCAAAATGCGATTCGCTGGGTACGGATTGCCACTTGCCAAGCAGGGCATCGGAGCGCAGTGTAGATCCAGCTACCGATACGGCCGCCCACGTCGCGATGAGCGCCCCGAGTGCGAGTACGGTCATTGCTTTTAGACGTGTTGCTTGCGTGGTCATAGTTCATTAATTCCTTAATAGGGTATCAGTCGGGCATTTCCCGCTTGGCAGTCTCGGGCAGTGTGAATAATGTGAGTAAAGTTACGGCGCTGACCGTCATCAGAAAGTAAGCCGGTGAACTCTTGTCTCCGGTTTGCTGGATCATCCAGGTCGCAATATATGGCGCGCTGCCGCCAACCAATACGCCCGCGATGTTGAACGATATACCGACTCCGCTGTAGCGCACACGTGTAGGAAACATCTCAGCAAGTGCACCCCAGATTGCCCCGAGCACGGCAGCCTCGCAGAGACCAAGCACCATATGTGCTGCGATGATCATGGTCAGGTCGGTACCTTGCATGATGGTGATCATTGGCAAGGTGAGCAAAATGAATCCAACGGCTGACCCACCTATCACCCACTTTCTACCGATGATGTCCGACAGCCATCCAAACAAGGACAATGATAATGCGGCAACGATCAGTGTCGCGGTGGTGGACCAAGTGGCCTGGGCTCGCGTCAGCGTGCCAGATGTCTGCAGGTATATGGAAAGATAAACGAAGACGAAATAGTACCCTGCGAAGTTGGCAGCGGTCAGGCCCACGCCCTTGAGCATTGTGATGAAATGACTACGAAATAACTCGACCACGGGTAGCGCAGCAACTTCACCGCTTTTCTCAATTTTGCGGAACGCGGTTGAATCTTCGAGGCGATGGCGTACATAAAGACCAACCAATCCGGTTGGGAGTCCCAGCAAGAACGGGATTCTCCAACCATATTCAGCGAACTGTTCTGGCGTCAGAGCGTAGTGCATCAGGCCAATCATGGCCGAGGCTGAGAGCAAGCCGAGAACAGAGCCAACCTGTGTCGCGCTGGTCATGAGACCGCGACGGTTGGCTGGTGCAGCTTCAGCCAGTAGTGCTGCTGCGCCGCTTACTTCACCTCCAGCCGACAGGCCTTGAAGCAGGCGTGCCACCACCAGAAGGATCGGTGCGATGATGCCGACCGACGCATGTGTAGGCAATAGGCCTATGGCGAAAGTAGCGAGCGCCATAACGATAACTGCCAATGCCAGGGCCGGTTTGCGCCCATATCGGTCACCGATATGGCCAAAAAGTACGCTGCCCACTGGCCGCGCAACAAAGGCAACTGCAAATACCGCAAGCGTTGCCAGAAGGCCGGCGCTGGCAGAGGAAGTGGGGAAAAACAAAATGGCAAGCGTGGTTGCCGTGTAGCCGTAAACACCAAAATCATAGTATTCGACCACCGAGCCTATCGCCCCAGCAAAGACCACGCGCCGACGTTGTGTCGGAGTGGTTTCGGCTATTTCAGTGGTTATTTCCATTGAGCCTCGTGTTTTCCCGGAGCAAGTAAGCTGATACAGTCAGAGCTGGAGTATCATTACTAAGTTATATGATTTAAATAAAGTGCGATCGTATATGAACAGCCACTTCCTCACAAACCACAATTCGGATGAAGGGATGCGTCGATATCATGTTGGCTGAAGGCTGATCATGCAGAATCCCTGGGATGGCGTCATTTCCGCAGAGGAGCAAAGTGCCTACAAAGCTGCCGGCTTCGGCCGACCGACCGGGATTGGTAAACGCCCTGCGCTTTTGATCATCGATGTGCAGTACCGGACGGTTGGTACGGTGTCACAACCATTCTGGGAATCGATCAAGGAGTTTCCGACTTCCTGCGGCGAAGTTGGCTGGGCTGCCGTCAGGCAGATCGAGCGTCTGCTGCCGGTATTCCGGGAGAACGATTGGCCGGTGATTTATGCCTATGTTTCACCCAAACAAGGTTTTGACCAGGGCCGACTATCGGATAAAGTTCCTGCCATCATGGACATCGCTCAAAAAGGCTATGAGTTCGTCGCTGAAATTGCACCCAAAGAACACGACATTTTACTTCCCAAGAAGCATCCCAGCGCTTTTTTTGGAACGCCGCTGGCGAGCTATCTGATCAATGCCGGTGCGGATAGCATCGTTGTCACTGGCTGCACCACCAGCGGATGTGTACGCGGCAGTGTCGTGGACGGCTTTGCCTATAACTTTCGGGTTTTGCTGCCGCACGATGCTGTCTATGATCGTAGTCAAACTTCGCATGCTGTCAATCTCTTCGACATGGCGGCAAAATATGCGGATGTCACCACCACCGATGAAGCGATTGCAATACTCGGCAGTGTCAGGGGTGGGAATTGAAGCATTCATTTTACCTGCATGGCCGACAAGCAAATTTCCTTGCACTGCTTGTTCATTAAGCAATGATAAAGAAGATCAAAACTACATATGACGACTAAACCTATATCGAGGTCAAAATGAACGAGCAAAGCAAACCATGGTGGACTCTGGATGTTGAGAAAGAGAGTCAGGGCGCAGACAACCCATTGACACCCCTGACGCCAGAACAGCGTCGTCCCACTTTGCCACTTCTGACCCTTGCTTTCGGCTGGGGTTTTCTGGTGACCGGCTTGCTTACAGGCGGGGCACTGGGCAAAGGTCTGGTTTTTTGGCCGGACCTGATTGTGGCCTCACTGGTTGGCAACTTCATGAACTTCGTGATCGGCGGACTGGTCGGTTACATAGGCTACAAAACGGCGTGTAACAGCGGTTTGTTGTACCGATTCGCCTATGGCAACATCGGTGCATACTTGCCCGTACTTTTTATTGCCCTGCTGACAATTGGCTGGCAAGGCATCGTGGTTGGCGCCTTTGGGTTCGCCTGGGCTCAGTCAATCGATAGCCCTACTTTTTATGCCGTGGCTCTAGGGGCGGGCATTCTTTACACAGCCACCACCTTTTTTGGTGTATCGGCCCTGGAAAAAGTCAGCTTGCCGGCGGTGCTGATCCTGATCCTGGTTGGTATTTATGCTGCCTGGCTGAATATCAGTCAGGCAGGTGGTTGGGAAGGGTTCCTGGCCATGTCGGTACAGCAATCGGCCCAAGACCCGATCACCATGAAAAATGCAATCAACCTGGTGGTCGGCTCCTGGATTGTCGGCGCAATCGTCATGGCCGAATACACACGCTTCGCGCGCGCCGCATGGGTGGCCCTGGCCATTCCTTTTATCGTGCTGATTATTTCGCAGTGGTTCCTGCAAATCGTCGGCTCCATGGGCGGAATCGTTTCAGGTACCTATGAATTCACCACCTACATGCTGCAGCAGGGCGCCATTGTTGGTGGGCTTGGCTTGATCGCGATGAGCCTGGCATTGTGGACTACCGGCGATGCGAATCTATATCTTCCTGCCGTGCAAACTGCCAGCCTGCTACGCCGCCCGCAAAAATTAACCACAGTGGTTTGTGGCGTAATCGGGACGATTTTGGGGCTCGGAATCTATCAGTATTTCCTCGGTTGGATTAACCTTTTAGCGGCCCTGGTACCACCCCTGATAGGCCCGGTGATTGTCGATTTCTACATCGTCAACAAGATGCAATACGATGCGAAAGATCTCGATCGCCTGCCGCCCTGGAATCCAATTGCAATTGTCTCTTACGTGCTGGGTGCGGGCGTGGCGTATGCCTCGAGCCAGGGTTTCGAAATCCCGGGATTGCTGTGGATTATCCCCGCCCTGCTGGGGTTGCTGGTTTCGATGCTGGCTTATTTCGTATTGTTTTACGGTGCCAAAGTTGCTGGTATCACTTTTGGACCGGCCAGCTTGCGCAAAAACCCAGGTTCGCATTATTGAAATGATGGGTTCCGGTCGATAATTTCGGTCGGCGATCTCAGCCGCCAAACTCCTCGGCTGCGTTTTGCAGGTGTTTTCGCAGCGCCATGATGCGCCGGTCTCGCCAGGCCTGGCGATCGGGTAATTCTTCGACGGGCGTTTGTTCTGTCAGCATGGCATGAATGCGCCCGGCCAGTTCAGGGCCCCACTCGTAGTCAACCTTGGCATCTTTCGCCAGCGTTCGCATCATCTCCCCGAGGCCGTCGATAAAGCCCTGGAATCCCAGCGTTGCATTCAGGTGGGCTACTTCAAAAGGACCAATGAATGCCCAGCGCATGGCCAGGCCGTGTTTCAGCACCTTGTCGATATCCTCGGCTGAACAATAGCCCTCACCCACCAGGTGCATGGCTTCGCCGACCAGCGTGAACTGCAAGCGGTTCAGAATAAACCCGGGGATTTCCTTGTGGACTTTTATCGGCTCCTGGCCCACTTGCTGCATCAAAATCATGCAGCGATCGACGGTGTTGGCAGAGGTCCAGGGAGTAGAGCAAATCTCAACCAGCGGGATCAGGTGCGGAGGGTTCACCGGGTGCGCGATAAGGCAGCGTTCCGGATTGTTTGCAGCCTGCATAAACTGCGAGCCCGGAATGGCGGAAGTTGAACTGGCCAACAGGGCCTCGGCAGGTGCTAATCGACCGAGTTCACCAAAAACCTGCTGTTTGACCTGCACGTCCTCTTTGACACTTTCCTGAACATGGACCACGCCATCAACAGCCTGTTGCAGAGTCTCGGCAGGCTGAATGCGAACCAGTACCGATTCAGCGTCTGGTAGCAGGCCGGCAGCTACCAGGTCATCCAGACTTTGCCTGATGGCCGGCAGGGCACGCTGCACTGCTTCCACGTCGATGTCATACAGTCTTACGTTAAAGCCTGCCCGTGCAAAAACAATCGCCCAGGAACGGCCGACATTGCCGACGCCGATACAGGCTACGCTTTCTGCTTTCGAAGTGCTGATCATTGATTCTGAGGTCCAGTTGCCGGCTACTTGGTGCCAAGAAGCTTTGCCCATTTCTCTTCAAATGCCCATACCTCATCAAAACCGATGGTCTGGCAGAATTCCTTGAAATCGAACAGTGGAACATCCTCTGCGGCTCCGCTACCCGTGGTTTTAAGGTGGCTATATGCTTTTTCTACGGCAGCGTTTGCAGCCAGCGCTGCCAGTGCCGGGAAGATGGCGCAGGCATAACCCAGATCAATCAATTCCTGGGCTGTGCACATGGGTGTGCTGCCACCGCTGGCCATATTCGCAATCAAGGGGGCATCGACTTCTTCACAGACGATTTTCATTTCCTCGAGGGATTCCAGGGACTCGACAAAGACCAGGTCCACACCGGTTTTTGCATAAGCCTGTGCCCGTTTAATGGCGTCTTCGAGGCCGAGTCCAGTGCGCGAGTCAGTCCTGGCAATGACCAGGAAGTTGTCGTCCTGGCGGGAGTCCAATGCAACTTCAAGTTTCCCCTGCATTTCGCTGACAGATACGACCCGGCGGTTCGGTGTATGGCCGCATTTTTTAGGAAATTCCTGATCCTCAAGCTGGATGCCTGAAACGCCTGCACGCTCATATCCTCGTACAGTGTGCTGAATGTTCAGCAATCCGCCAAAGCCGGTATCCGCGTCAGCAATAACCGGTGCATCACTCAATTCAACCACGCGGCTGATGCGGTTCAGCATATCGGTGTAGGTCACCAGGCCTGCGTCGGGAAGACCAAGGTAGGATGCGGTCAGCCAGTAACCGGATGCGTAAACACAATCAAAGCCAACCCGATTGGCCATCAGTGTGGACATCATGTCGAATACGCCTGGCGCAATAAAAAATTCGCGCTTGGCCAACATGTTCTTCAGTTTCGGGTCTGCCATTCTTTACTCCCTATTTCAGCCCGGTTAAATAATTGATGACTTGCTGCTCATCGACAACATCGCCATATTTCGCATTCATGTCGAACAGGTTCGCCAGGTGCGGATCGTCGTGACGATCTCCGCATGCATCGGCGACGATGATGGGGATGAAGCCGTTTGAACAGGTGTCAATGCAGGTCGCCCGAATACAGCCGCTGGTGGTCAGGCCGGTAATGATCAGCGTGTCGATACCCGCAGCGGTTAGTGTCGACGCAAGGGAAGTGCCAAAAAACGCGCTGGGGTACTGCTTGCTGATAACCAGCTCATTGTCTTTTGGCTCAAGGCCTTGAGGCCAGTTACCCATTGGATTGCCTTCAACCATGTTATGCAAAGGCTTGGCCTTCTTGAAGAAGATGCCGCCGTTGATGCCACTCGCGTGGTAAACCACCTTGGTGTAAATGACGGGAATGTTTGAGCTGCGTGCGACTTCCCGGATGCGCAGCGCCGAATCCAGTTCCTTTTGCACATCCGCAAAAAGCTCGCAAGCCGGATCAAAATAAGCCTGGACAAAATCAACCAGTAGCAGTGCTGGTTTGTTGCCAAACCCCAATTGGTTGTCATATGCCCGCTTGTAGTTTTCGATGAGATCTGAGTTATGGTCCGCCATGTTGGAATCCCTGAATGGTTGTTTTTACGTAGGATAAATGTATCACGCGGATTCGAAAAGCCACGGTTGGCGGCTGCGATGCTTCGCTTCAAAATGCTCGATATCAGCAAGTCCCAGCAGAATATCGTCTGTTTCGTCACGGCCATTGAGCAGGCTCTGCCGTCGTTGCTCATCAATGGAAAAATTTATCGCTGGCTGTCCCGCCACGGTGATGGTTTGCGTCAACAAATCGACCGTAAAGCAGATTCCCTGTTCGGCCTGCGAGGCCAGCGACGACACAGTCTCGTCCGGCAGGACGATTGGAAGCAGGCCATTTTTGAAGCAGTTGGCATGGAAAATTTCGCCAAAGCTGGCTGCAATCACACAAATGAATCCGGCACCCTTCAGCGTCCAGACTGCTTGTTCACGGCTGGAGCCGCAACCAAAGTTGGCTCCCGCGATCAGGATACGGGCATTCTTGAAAACAGGGCGATCCAAAACGAAAACATTACCGGGCTTTTCCTCAGCCGCAAGGCGGCGATCATGGAACAGGTAGTGGCCCAGCCCCTCTTTGTCCATGTTCAGCAGAAAACGCGCAGGGAAAATCACATCGGTGTCGATGTCGTCCTCCAGCATGCAAGCAGCAAGGCTGACTATGGAAACAAGTTTCTCCACCTCAGCCCGCCAGCTTCCGAACATCAACCAGGTGGCCGGTGATGGCAGCAGCGGCGGCCATGGCCGGGCTCATCAGGTGGGTGCGACTACCCGCACCCTGCCGTCCTTCGAAGTTCCGGTTGGATGTAGACGCGCAACGCTCGCCTGGCGCCAACCTGTCGTCGTTGATAGCTACGCAAAGGGAGCAGCCCGCTTCGCGCCATTGGTAGCCGGCATCAAGAAAAATACGATCCAGGCCTTCCGCTTCAGCCTGGTGTTTGACCTGGGTGGAACCAGGCACTACCAGGGCAGTTACTCCATGGGCGACAGAGTGCCCTTTGGAAATGGCGGCGGCAGCGCGGAGATCTTCTATCCGCCCGTTGGTGCAAGAGCCAATAAAAACTTTGTCGATGGCGATCTCGTCCAGTCGGCTGCCAGGGGTGAGGCCCATATAAGCAAGTGCCTGACTTAGCCTCTTACGCTGAAACGGATCGGCGATGCTTTCAGGATCGGGAATCGTGCTGGAAATCGGTGACGCATCCTGCGGGCTGGTTCCCCAGGTGACATGTGGCTCCACACTTGCAGCATCCAAATGTACTTCGCGATCGAACACCGCATTCTGGTCGGTTTTGAGCGTGCGCCAATAGGCTACCGCCTGGTCCCACATCACACCCTGAGGGGCCATTGGCCGACCTTTTAAATACGCGAAAGTTGTTTCATCCGGCGCTACCATACCGACCCGTGCACCCGCCTCGATTGACATGTTGCAAAGCGTCATGCGCCCTTCCATCGTCATCGCATCAACAGCGCTGCCAGCGTATTCAATGGCATAGCCGTTTGCGCCATCGGCCCTGATCGCCGCTATCAAGGCGAGGGCCAGGTCCTTCGGGGACACCAGGTTGTGTACTTGTCCTTCCAGCCGGACCAGCATGCACTTGGATTGATGTTGTCGCAGGCACTGAGTGGCCAGTATCACGGCACACTCGCTGGCGCCTATCCCGAAAGCGAGGGCCCCGAATGCGCCATGGGTTGAAGTGTGACTGTCACTGCAGGCCAGAGTGATACCGGGCAGGGTAAATCCGAGCTCTGGCCCGATCACGTGCACAATGCCCTGGCGTTTGTCCTGCAGATCAATATATGGGATTCCAAAAGCGGCTGTGTTCTGTTCCAGCCGCGCAACCTGGGCGCGTGCCTGCAAATCCTCAATGGGAAGATTCCGGCCACGGGTGGGTACGGCGTGATCACAAACAGCCAGAGTTGAGTCAGGTCGCCGAACCGAACGCCCGGCTTTTTCCAGGGCAAGAAAAGACTGCGGTGTGCTCACTTCGTGAAGCAGGTGACGATCTACATAGATCAGTCCTGCTCCGTCCCCCTCGGTACTTACGAGGTGGCTTTCCCACAGTTTTTCATAGAGTGTCTGAGCCAAAGTGTTCCCGCTGTCCCATTGTCATGCTTTTGCCGCCAAGCATTTTGTAAAATACCAAAGCATTATATCACTTAGTTGTCTTGTATCACTTAGTCGGGGATAATGACAGTCTTTAATGGCGGGGTGCGCTTTGCTCCGCGTCTGAAAACAACTGCGGAGCTGAATTCATGAGACTTGGTATCGATGTTGGCGGTACCTTCACCGACTTATTGCTCAGCGATGACCGGAACAACCGGGTATTTCAGGCAAAAACGCCATCCACCCCTGACGATCAGTCCGTCGGTATTCTGAAAGGCATCGAGCTCATTTGCGAGACCGCCGGGATAGACCCGGCCGAAGTTTCGATGATATTGCACGGCACCACGGTGGCGACTAATGCGGTGCTCGAAAGCAAGGGCGCACGTGTGGGTTTGCTGCTCACCCGTGGATTTGAATACACCCTGCACCTGGCCAAGTCCTGGACTCCGGGACCCCTGTTCGGCTGGATCATCATGGACAAGCCAACGCCCCTGGCGACGCTTGATGACACCCGCGGTATTCCCGAACGTACCGATGCCAGGGGCAACATCATTGAGCCTCTTGATATGGATGCCGCGCGTGTGGCTATCGATGATCTTTGCCAATCCGGTATCGAGGCATTAACGATTTCGCTGATGCACTCCTACGCAAACGCCGCTCACGAACAGGCCCTGAAGCAAATCGTTGAGGAGAACTACCCGGACATTCCGGTCTCGCTTTCTTCAGATATCCTGCCGGAATTTCGTGAATACGACCGCGCCATCACAACAGTGATGAATGCTTATGTTCGCCCCATCATGCGCCGCTATCTGTCCGGTATCGAAAGACGGCTCAAAGAGCGCGACATGAAATGCCGCTTGCATATCGTCCGATCCGATGGCGGCCTGATGAGTGCGTCAGCAGCTTCAGAGCGGCCGGTGCATACTGTGTTGTCAGGGCCGGCAGGTGGCGTCATCAGTACCGCAAAGATTGCCCAATCAACTGGTCGCAAACAACTGTTGGCCTTTGATATGGGAGGCACTTCGACTGATGTGTCTGTGGTCACCAATGGCGAACCGACCATCTCGCGTTCGACTGAAGTGGGCTACTTCCCCGCCATGGTGCCTACCCTGGACGTACGCAGCGTTGGCGCAGGCGGCGGATCTATAGCCGAGACAGCAGCGCTGACGCGTTCACTCAAAGTCGGGCCGCGCAGTGCAGGCGCCCAGCCTGGACCCGCTTGCTATGGCCGCGGTGGTACCGAAGCCACCGTCAGTGATGCGAATGCCGTACTGGGTTACCTGCCTCCCAAATTATTGGGTGGAACCATGTCTCTCGACGTTGATGCAGCCCGCAAAGCGGTGACGGTCATCGGCGATGAAATGGGCTTGAGTGCTGAGGATGCTGCTGACGGAATCCTGCAGGTCGCCAACGAGGTAATGCTGGGCGCACTACGTGTAGTGACTGTTCAGCGTGGCCTGGACCCTCGCGATTTCGGTATCGTGGCCTACGGTGGTGCGGGTCCGCTACATGCCAATGCCTTGGCATTGGTGCTAGGTTGTTATCCGGTGATCGTGCCTACCCATCCCGGAGTGCTGTCTGCACTGGGCTTCATTCAGTCCGAATTCAAAAACGAATTTGTGCAGACCTTTATACGCTCGGCTGATGAGGTCTCTGCTGCTGAAATCAAGACATTGTTTGCTGAACTTGTAGCCAAAGCCGAGCAGTGGCTGGATGATGAAAATCTGGCCGCCGGGGACCGCCGCATTAACTGCTCCATCGACATGCGCTATGAACAACAGGGCTTCGAGGTAGTGGTAGAAGCTGACAGTGAGCTGATGGCAACGGGCGATACGTCTGCCGCTATTGCTGAATTTCACCGTATTCACGAACGTCTCTACAGTGTTCGTTTTCACGTTCCTGTTGAATTCATTGCTCTGCGCGTCACAGCTTCGGCAGCTGGCGTGACGGTTGAACACAGTTGGAATGCAGATACTTCGAAGCTCCCAATTGATGCGGCCATTATTGAGCATCGGCCCTGCTATTTCGA
Source organism: Lysobacterales bacterium (assembly GCA_037968555.1). Taxonomy (GTDB): domain Bacteria; phylum Pseudomonadota; class Gammaproteobacteria; order Xanthomonadales; family SZUA-36; genus JAWXBM01. Next base: position 16,824 of record JBBKVS010000028.1, read on the forward strand.
AGGCGAATGGGTGGATACACCCCAATACGCCCGTGAACGCCTGGGTCCCGGCCAGATTATTGAAGGTCCGGCCATTATCGTCCAATACGACACAACCACGGTTCTGCTTCCCCATCACTGGGCAGAGGTCGATCCGACCGGGAATATTCTGATATGGCCCAACACAAAGAAAAGGTGAAACCCATGCTAGAGGTGGATCCCATCACTCTCGATCTGATCGAGAATGCCCTTATGAATGCCCGTTTCGAGATGGACAGCGTGGTGCGTCGAATTTCGCTGTCGCCGGTAATCCGCGAACAGCACGATGAGTTCCCCATGATCTGTGATGCTCAGGGTCGTATGGTTGTTGGCCAGTTCGGCTCCTATATCCCCAGCGTTCTCGAAAAATACGGTAATAGCCTGGCTGAAGGCGACGTATTTGTATGGAACGATCCCTATGCCAGTAAAGGATCAATTTCGCACAATAACGACTGGTGCGCGATGCTGCCGATTTTTCACCAGAAAACCCTGGTTGGATTTGCCTCTATATTCGGGCACATGCTTGATGTGGGCGGCAAAGTACCGGGCTCGATGCCAGCTGATGCCCGCAGTATCTGGGAGGAGGGCCTGCGCGTTCCGCCGGTGAAGTTCTATGAAAAAGGTGTCCTGAACGAAGGTGTTCTGGAGATCATGCTCAACAATTCGCGCACGCCGGATATGAACCGGTCCGATTTATCGGCCTTGATCGCAGGTTGCCGAACCGCCGCTACGCGGGTTCAGGAATTGTGCGATCGCTTTGGCCGCGAAACCTATGTCAGCGCCTGCGAAATGCTCTTGCAGCGCACCCGCGTCGCCATGCAGGAACTGATACTGCAATACATTCCAGAAGAGCCGGTCAGTTTTACCGACTATGTGGATGATGACGGCTGTGGCAACGGCCCTTTCAAGATGACATTGACGATTTACCGGCGCGGCGGCATTGCGGTTTTCGACTGGACCGGCACTGACGCGCAGGCCCCTGGACCGATCAATTTCCACATTCACGAAGGACTGTGCAAATTGTTCTTCGGGATTTACATGATCATGGCCTTCGACCCGTCCATCCTGTTCAATGAAGGCTTCTACGATCTGTTTGAAATTGTGCTTCCTGAAGGCAGCCTGCTGAATCCGAAATTCCCTGCTCCACTGGGCAACAGGCTGAATACCCATACGCGTTTCTTCGATTGCCAGGCTGGTGCGCTGGGCCAAAGAGCTCCTCATCTTTCAATGGCGGCCGGATACGGCACCAGCCCACATTTTATCTATACCGGAAACACCGGTGATGGCACCTATTTCCAGGTCATGGAGCTCTTGTTTGGCGGCGTGCCCGGACGGCCCAGGGGGGATGGTCTTGATGGCCATGCCTGGTGGCCACTGTTCTCCGCCACACCCATTGAGTACATCGAAAACTACTACCCTATTCGGGTGGAAAGCTATCGACCCGTGCGCGACAGCGGCGGCGCCGGCCTGCACCGTGGGGGCTGCGGCATAGAAAAGATTTATGTGCTTATGGAGCCCGGAGAAATTTCCGTCCATGACGACCGCGAAGTGATTCCGCCCTGGGGTGTAAATGGGGGCTTGCACGGCGGGACCAGTAACAAGTGGATTGTTCGTGTAGGAACGGACACACCCGAGAGATTGCGTTCCAAATTCGACAATCTGAAAGTCGAAGCAGGTGACAAAATCATCTACCGTACTGCCGGCTCGGGCGGATGGGGAGACCCATTGGAACGCAGCTTTGCAGATGTGGCGCGCGATGTTCGCCACGATCTGGTATCGCGTGACAAGGCACGCTCTGATTATGGCGTGGTGCTGAGCAGAGCGGCGGAAGTGGATGAAGCCGCCAGCGAGGCTCTGCGTAGCTCCATGCGGGAAATCCGTGGAGAGCCATCCCAGTTCGACTTCGGAGAGTTGGTGGAATCGATGCACCGGGCTGCTTTGCAGCAGCCCGTCAGTTGACAGGAAGGCGGAACTTTCTTATTCCGCCTTCCTCACCCGTCAATCAGCGTTGATGCGCTTCTATTCGCAGCCCCGCAGGGGTCTGGAATAATATCGAAGGACCACTTCCGAACAAGGTGTCTACAGAATCTTTGTCTTCAAAAGCCGTGCCGAACGCTGACAGGCGTTGTTTGAGCGGTTCCAGGTCCTCAAGAAAATAGCTCACGTGCAAGGTGCCAAGCGCTTTGGGTTTGGCCAGGGGATAACGATTGACGCCCTCTGCACCGTGGTAGTCGACAACTTCCATCAAACCAAACTTCGCGCCACCACCACCGAGAATGCGGATATCGAGTGCTGAGCCAGGTGGCAGACCAACCATTTTTTCAATCTTGGGCCCTTGCAGATAATTTTTTGAATGTGCATCCAGCCCCAGGGCCTGTACATAAAAATCTTCCTCCTGTTGAGCGTCCGGGACGATGGTGATCAGCTGGACCACTCCGGAGAAGCCCTTGTCGGTATAGTGATCGCGCAAAGATCCCGGAGTATCCACCAACACCAGGTTGGTTTTGTCATGGCCGTGCATGTGTATTTCCATGAAACGGCTGCCACTGGGCGTGGTTACATCACTGTAGGTTTCAGTGCGAAAATGCGCCCCGGCTGCAGCTAGTTCCTCAAACTGTTGCGGCATATCCTTGACGAAGAGGTCCAGGTTCTTGGGTAGCAGATCAAAAACTTCTGCGCCTTCGCGTACCGCTGGATCGGGATTGTGAAACTGCACCAGGTGAATGAGGCCCAAATCAGCACCGGGCGTGCCTATGATGGCCTGCCGCTCGATATCCTCCGGTTCGATTTGCCAAAGTGCTGCCAGTCCGGCGTCTGGCCCCTCCCGCCTGGAGCGTACTTCGAAGCCCATCTGGTCGATCCATTGGGTCAATGCTGCGTCCAGGTCTTTTACGCCAACAGTGACATGGTGCCAGCCACCCGGATTGCTGTTGTTCGGCACAGACTCAGCAGATGCTGAAGCACTATAGGCCGGCTGGCTGACAGCCAACAGCGTAACCACTGCCGGGATAAAACAATACTGTTTAAAGTTCCACATAGTTAGTTGTCCTTTTGGGTTGTTAATGCCAATCGCTGCAATGACTCAAAGACGCAGTGTGTACGCCAGTTTTAAAATAACGTCGCTGTGAATGGTTTCGTATCGGCTATCGGTGGTGTCAGACAGATGATCAAACACCACCAACATCTCCCGGCCTGCCTCAGGTTCGAAACGTAGTCGACTGTTGAATCTCAGTTGTTCAACCGCATTGTCATACTGAAACAGGTTACTGAAGGACCAGCGAGCGTTAAAGGCAAAATCGACTTGAAAACTGCCTATACGTGAAGTGAAATTCCCGCTGGGCAATTCCACGATATTTTCCAGGTAATTAAGGGCCAGGAACATATGAGCTGACTGTCGCCATTGAATGCCGATGGATTTCTCCAGGCGATCACCGCCGAAAAAGTCACCGCCCTCAACCGAGAATGACGCGCTGACCCGACGTTGTACGCCGGTGGAAACGGACAGGCGATAGCGATCGAAATCGTACTCCGCTGCCGGCACCTGCAGACGATTGAACAGGCTGAATGAATCCCGGACGTTCTCGTAATTTTTTATCCAGTCAACAAACAGCAGCTCCTCGCCATTGGATCGTAAACTGATCGGTCGGATACGGGTTCTTCGTGTCAACACACCACCATTAAGATCCGTTACCAGTACGCCTTCGA
>JBBKVS010000029.1:0-3103 GCA_037968555.1 Lysobacterales bacterium
TCGTAGTAGGTGTATACCGCCCGAATCTCAAGTTGCTCCTGGTTGGCGTACAGATAATCCTCTATGGCATCCACCGATTGCTTGACCTTGGCCAGCGGGTATTGCCCATCCAGATGGTAGCTCAGAAATAAATTACGGTTCTGGTCTTGCGGGAACATGTCGGTTTCAACCAGCATGGCGGGAATGGCGACTGAAACCAAAGCCAGCACCACCGCCAGAGAGGCCAACTTGCGATGCCGCATGGTCCACCACAGCAGCCTCACATAGCGTGCTTTCAGTCGCTCTATTGCACCATCGGGTTGCTGCTTGGGTACCGGCATACGGGATGCCACCAAGGGAATAATGGTCTGGGCTATCAACAGTGATACGGTCAATGAAACAACGATGGCCGTAGCCACATGGGTGAGAAAGATCGAGATTTGATCCTGCTCGCCGAAAATAATGGGCAGAAATACAGCTGCGCTGGTCAGTGTCCCTGCGGCAACGGCCAGCCCTACATTGCTCACGCCCTGTAATACGGCTTTTTCAGGTTCGCCCGGATGCTTGTCACGTTCAGTCAATATGCTTTCGCTGACAACCACCGCATTGTCAACCAACATACCGACGGCCAGCATCAAGCCCATCATCGACAGTATGTTCAGGGATTGCCCGAGGAAGTACATCACACCCAGCGTGATAGTGATGGCTATCGGTACCGACAGCGAGACCATTAATGTGGTTGGAATATTGCGCAGGAAAAAGTACAGCACAACCATGGACAACAATGCACCCAGCAATCCTGCTTTCAACAATTCGCTGAGTGACTCGGTAACGCCTTCCGCCTGGTTTTCCAGGAAAAACAGATTAATGCCACGCATTTCCGGCGTTTCACTGATGCGATTGACCTCGTCCAGTACACGGTTTCCAACATCCACCAGGTTGGAGCCATTTTCTTTGAAAATGCTGACACCAATCGCATATTTGCGATCCAGATGACGGGCATAATTTCTTCGCTGGCTGTCGTAGCTGACCTCGGCAATGTCTTTGAGGCGCAAACCCTGATCGGTGATGACCAGTTCACGGATCTCTTCCACCGACTGGAATTCAGCCCGCGGATTGACTCGGTAGCGCATACCGGCATCACGTATCAGGCCGGCTGAATCCGAAAAATTAACAGCCCGGAGCCGGCGCTCCAGATCAGCCAGATCAATGCTGTGGGAATTGACCCGGTCTGCCAACAGATCTATGCGCACTTCGCGCGGCTCTATACCTTGAAAATCCACCCGTGCCACGCCTGGAATCCGCTCCAGCGGCCTGACCAGCCTGCGCATCAACATGTCGTAGGCATTGGACAGATCACGCTCACTGGAAATGCGCAGGGTGAGCACCGGCTGGTCGGTAAAATTGAATTTAAAAACGTTAATGCGCCGCACATCAGCGGGTAGCTGGTCACGTATGGCTTCGACCCGCTCCCTGGCCTCGACCGCCTTTACTGCAACATCCGCACCCCAATCGAAGATCACTTCGAAATTGGCCCCGGTTGAGGTAGAAGTACTCTGCAGGTTTTTAATTCCACTCAAGGTGGCAATTACTTCTTCTACGGGACGGGTGATCTCGCGCTCCACTTCCTGGGGTGTAGAACCCTCATAGGGCACGCTGAGCATAATGAAAGGAACGTCGACTGCCGGGAAAAACTCCAGCGGCAACAATCGACTGGAAATCAGGCCGATCACCATCATGGAAACGAAAACCATGGTTATCGTGACAGGCCTGTCCATGGCGAATTTGGCAGGTGACATGATCAGCCCTGTGCAGCCTGGGAGTGTGCGCCCAGAATTTGCTCATCAGCATCACCCTCATCCACCAGGACGTCTTTACGCCGGTCCAGCAGGGAATACATCACCGGAACCACCAGCAAAGTGAGCAAGGTTGAAGTCAGCAAGCCCCCAATTACTGTAATGGCCATGGGTGTGCGCATTTCCGAACCTTGGCCCAAACCAAAGGCCATGGGTAGCAGGCCCAGCAGCGTGGTCAGAGTAGTCATCATGATGGGCCGCAAACGTAAATGTGCCGCTTCGCGTATCGCCGTCATGCGTTCCATTCCGCGGGCACGCAATTGGTTGATCAGGTCTACCAGTACGATGGCATTGTTAACCACTATACCGGCCAGCATGATCAGGCCAATGAACACAATCACGCTCAGGCGGGTATCGGTCAGCCATAAAGCCACTGCCACGCCTATGGCTGCCAAGGGGATGGAAAAAAGAATCACAAAGGGATGTAACAGCGATTCGAACTGTGAGGCCATGACCAGATAAACCAGGAAGATGGCCAGGCCCAAGGCAAACAACAGCGAACGGAACGAGGCATTCATTTCTTCACTTTGGCCAGTTACTCGCATGGACAGGCCATAGGGCAGCTGAACACCACTGAGCAGTGCATTTGCTTCTGCAACGGCTGAACCCAGGTCACCATATGCCAGGTTCGCTTCAATCAGAGCAACCCTTTCCTGGTCACTGCGGCGGATTTCAGCTGGCCCTTCGCCTACTATGATTTCTGCTACTGACGACAAAGGTACCGGGCGTTCACTCTGTGGGTTGATAATGAGGTCACGCACGGCGTTGATGGATTGGCGTTCAGCTTCAGAAATTCGCACCAGTACATCAATTTTGCGATCGCGCCAGCTGTAACGAGTGGCAACACGACCGCGTATCTTGCCAACCACCTGATCGGAGATTTCCTTAACCGTCAGGCCCAGGGCGGCCGCACGCTCCTGGTCAAAAAAGATTTGCACTTCCGGATGGCCTCGTTCAATGCTGGATTCAATATCCGCAAATCGATCCGACTGGCGCAACAATGCCAACACCTGGTCGCTGGCCTGGCGCAGAGAAGTCAGGTCGTAACCCTGAATTTCCACTTCCAGGGGCTTGTCAAAACTCAATAGCTCGGGTGAAGAAAAAGTTGCCTCGAGGCCGGCCACTTGCCTTGCGCGCTCACGCAATCGGCTGATCAGCGACTGTTGTTGTTGACTGCTGCTGTCAGGAACCATGCTGATCAGCATACGAGCAATGTTTTCACCACTTTCCGTAGGATTTGCATCGATACGATTTCCCGAACCGGCCAC
>JBBKVS010000030.1:0-3001 GCA_037968555.1 Lysobacterales bacterium
AATCGGGCAGCCAATAGAAGAAGAATCACACCAAAGGCCCGATCAATCCAAACTCCCCGTTTTTGTAAAGCACTCAGCCAGCGCGGCTGCGTGACCATCAGCGCCACCAGCAGATACCAGGCGGTATCGAGAAACCAGGCGGTACCGGCATAAAGTCCGCGTTCAAACCAATGTGTGGCGGGACCTACCACCTGGCTGAACAGGGCAATAAAAAATACCGCTACTTTGGGGTTGAGGAAAACGATCAGAAAACCATCGCGGGCGGCGCTGCGGCCGGTGGTGGTCGGTTCCAGTTCGCCGGGTGCTGCGGGCCGGCTTAGTAAACCTTTAATGCCCAGCCAGGCCAGGTATGCGGCGCCTGCCCACTGGAATGATGTGAATAACATCGGTGATGCCGTGATCAGTACGGCCAATCCGGAAATGCACAGCAAGGCATACAGACCTATGCCCAGACCATGGCTGATGGCGGCGATGCTGCCGTTCCTGCGTCCGCCATTGAGTGAGTGGCGCATGATCACGGCCAGCGAAGGGCCGGGCGAGATGGCTCCCAGCGCACAAATGCCGGCTACCGTTATCCAGGTGGTGAAGTCCAATTCCAGGCTACGCGATCAGGGGCTTCAGGCGGGTAAACAGATAGCCGCCGGCTGCGCCTGCCAGCGCCTGTGACAGCAGACCGAGATGGCTGCGGGCCACTGCGACCAGGGTGATATCGAAAGACCACTGCAAAGCCAGGTGTATGCTCAGCATGGCCACGGCTCCGGCCAGCATAAACAAGACGGTGCGTCGCTGTGGTTGCCGGCGGCCCAGCCATGCGGCCACGCAAAGAGCAATGGTCATGCCCACTGCGATCAGCGGCAGGAACATGCCCGACATGCCCAAGAGGTCTTTGGCGCTCATCTGCAGCCGTTCTGCAAAGCTCAATGGAATGCCCAGGTCTGCGAGGTGGCCGGCCACGGACTGGCTGGCCGCCAGGGTCGCCAGCAAATAGGCCACTAACACAGCTGCTGCCCATGCCACGATGATTCGGATCCAGGATTTCACGTCTGATGTCCTTTGTCGGCGTCTCAACAAGCTGCAAAAGGCTACCACAAGGCTGCAGCATTGCGTCATTCAATCCTGCCGTAGTTCGATCCGCGAGTGCTAAATGACGACTCGGTTATCGAAGTCCTGCTCCATCCTGTCCCAGTGCGCTACTCGGGTCCGGGAAAATGTGTGTGTGGATTTGCTGGCACTATCCATTCTCGCTGAGATGCTTGCGTTGGAAGCAACAAGATCAGGCAAGCTGTGTGGTGAAAGGAAGCTGTGGTCGCGGTAACCTTATCCGCTGAAAGCAGTAAGCTGGTCCGATCAGTTTCGCGAAATCAGGGTAGCGTTTATGAGAAAACAGTCTTCATACGAGATGGACCCCGGATATCCGCTGCGCGGATTCCGGGGTGACGGTTAAACTCCCAGGGTGACGGTTAAACTCCCAGGGTGACGGTTAAACTCCGGGGTGACGGTTAAAGTTCCAGAGTGACGTTTAAACTTTCAGGGTGACAGGTAAACGCCAGGGTGACGGTTAAACTCCGGGGTGACGGTTAAATTATTGATTACTTTTAAATGATGCCTATGCAAATCAGCCACTATCGAACACCATGACATGAGCAAGCCGGATATCACAATCATCGGCGGGGGCCTGATTGGCTGCGCGTCTGCTTTCTATCTGGCCCGCTCGGGTGCCCGCGTAGCCTTGCTTGAGCGCGGTCAGATCAACCAAGGCGCTTCTGGCCAGAATGCCGGCTCACTACATTTTCAACTGGAACACCGCCTGATTAAAAATATTGATCTGAATGTCCGGGAACTGGAGTTCTACGTGGGTCTGGCCAGGATTGCTATTGATGACTGCAGGAATGTCGAGACGGATCTCGCCTGTGATCTGCAGATTTGCATGAACGGTGGCCTGATGGTGGCAGAGACCGCAGCAGAGGTGGCTACCCTCGAGCGCAAGGCAAAGATCGAGATCAGCCAGGGTCTGGAGGTAGAAATGCTCGACGGCGCGGCGGCTCGCCAGATCGCACCTTACCTGTCGGACGGTATCCTGGCAGCGCTTTACTGTCCGCACGAAGGCCACAGCAACCCTCGTCTTTTGGCTGCCACTTTTGCCCGCAAGGCAGCCGGGTTGGGAGTGACCCTGCATACCAATGCCAGAGTTACAGGGCTGCGCAAGGCGGGAAGTGGATGGCAAGTATCCTACCGACAGGGAGTCGATGAAGGCCCGGCTGAACCGCTGAACTGTGACGTAGTTTTGAATGCTGCAGGAGCCTGGGCACCGGAAATTGCCACCATGGCCGGTCTTCACTTGCCATTATTCCCGGTCGGTTTATTGATGAATGCCACCGAGAAAGTGCAGCCAACCGTGCCGCACCTGATCCAGCATGTGGGTAAGAAGTTGTCGCTCAAACAAACCGACGACGGCAATCTACTGATTGGTGGCGGTTGGGGTGCGCTTTTGCGGCAGCGCGATGGGCGCTGGACGGGCACTGATTCGCCCACCGCCAATCTGGATTCGGTGCGAGGCAATCTGCGAACGGCAGCTTCAGTGGTGCCCATGGTGCGCTCGCTGCGTTTACTGCGCAGCTGGACGGGCACCACGGCCATTACCGCCGATCAATTACCGGTTCTGGGCGAAATGTCTGAAGCCCCCGGCTTTTTTGTTGCCGCTGGTGGCACCGGTTATACCTACGGGCCTACCTATGCCCAACTGATGAGCCAGATAATTCTGACTGGCACATCCTCCTATTCTCTAGCCCCATTCAGCCCTGCTCGCTTCAGCAGCCTGAATGCCTTTATGGGATAGCCAGATGGCCAAGAGAATTACCAATAATGTACAACGTGGCGCCCCGCTTGAGCTCACTGTGGATGGCAAAGCCGTTAGCGCCTGCGCTGGCGAAACCCTGGCTACCGTTTTGCTGGCTGAAAGCATTACGACTTTCAACCGGACTGCGGCAGGGAGTCCTCGTGC
>JBBKVS010000031.1:0-3592 GCA_037968555.1 Lysobacterales bacterium
GGGCCGACAGTCACTCCAAGGCAAGTCTGTTTTAAGGGTTGCCAGATCTGTGGAATCGGGTTGTCATTGCAGATCAACTGCAGGATCTCGGCATGCTCAATATCCACCAGGTGTTGAACTTCAGCTTTGAGGGCCAGAAACTCGGGATGCCCTGACAGTCTTTGCAATGAGGGCTCGCGGAAAAAGGAAGGTTCACGGAAGCCCAGCTCGATGGCCTCTCGAATGGATTCAAAGGCTCCCTCTTCATTGCCTTCGATGGCGCGCGCCATGGCCTCGGCGAGGTGGTCCGGATAGAAAATTGCATCAACGGCTTTACGCTTCGCAAAGTCCTGCCGATGCAGCCTTATGGCGTCTTCAGCAGCTTCCTGGTCACCGGCTTGCAAGTCATTAAATGCAATTCGCACCATGGATCGGGTAGAGGCATCGAGAATGTCGAATACCACCCCGATGGGGGAGAGCGAACGTGCACGCTCGTAATAGGGTTGGGAGTCGGCATAACGCCCGGCCAGGTGTAGTGCATCGGCCAGGTCAATCAGCGGCGAAATATTTTCCGGGTCACCGGCATGGGCCAATTCCAGACTGTTGATGGCACTTTCGAGGTTGCCTTGCTGCATATCAATGATGTGCAGGTTGCCGTCGGAGATTCGCCGGGCTTCATCGTACTCGCCGATTTGGGAGAGAATACGCATGATAAAGCGGTTGGAGAATTCATCGTGTGGATCCTCACCATAGGCACGCATGAAATAGGCCATGGCCCCGGAAAGATCTTTACCGCTCTGGAATTCGATCACCCCACGTGCCGTATAGCCCGCCCAGGCGTGTTGGGTGACCAGTTCGTCGGCCATCGTGCGGCCGGCTTCGATGTCGCTGTTGGCCACTACCCCGGCATAATTCAAGCGGCCGACTATGGTCAGCGGATCAACTTCCACCATGCGTTGCAGAATTTCCTGTGATGTCTTGTAATCACCGTAACTGGAGGCGGCAATTTGTCGCCAGTTCATGGCATCTACATACACCGGATTAAGCTCGAGGGCTTTGGCGGTTGCCTCCATCGCCTCCTCAAATCTATTGCTGTTCATGGCCAGCAGGGCCTTCGCACCGTATCCCTCCGCCAGGTTGGGGTTGAGCTGCAGGGCACGCTCCATGTGGGGCGTTGCCAGTTCCTGGACTTCCGCCAGGCTCAGGTCGCCGTAGGTAGCCGGGCTGTCCAGCATCATGGTCCAGGCTATGGCCATCCAGGCCTGCGCAGGTGCAAAATCCGGGTCCAGCCGGACGGCACGTTTTAGGTCTTCGATGGATTGGGTGATATTGCTGCGACCGCGCTGGTTAACCAGGTGACGGCCACGCAGGAAAGCTTCATAGGCCGCCGTATTGGCTGATTCAGCCACCTTTGGTGCTGCGGAATGGTGTTCGGCATCCAGTGCCAGTTCCACTCGCAAGGCTTCCCCGATCGCGGCTGATATCTCATCCTGAATGGCGAACACATCATCCAGTTCCCTATCGTAGGTTTCCGACCACAGGTGGTAACCGGTGTCGGCCCGGATTAGCTGGGCGGTGATGCGCAGTTTATTGCCGGACTTGCGCACCGAGCCTTCCAGCACATTGCGCACTTTCAACAGTCGGGCGATTTCACCGATGTCCTGGTTCTGGCCTTTGAACTGGAAAGAGGAGGTTCGGGCCGCTACTCGCACACCGGGGTACTTGGCCAGCACATTAAGCAATTCTTCTGAAATGCCGTCGGAGAAAAATTCCTGATCAGGATCATTGCTCATATTGACGAAGGGCAATACCGCGATGGATTTTTCGGGTGGCAAGTCGGCATCGACAGGGGACAGAGAATCATTTTCTGTAGTTGGCGTGTCGGCTGTGTTTTGAGATTGTTTCGTCGGGTCCGGCTTTGCATCCGGGCTGTCACCCGGCAGCATGCGGTCTACTGCCATCAGGGCGATAGCCACCACCACAAACACCATGGTGGCTATATCCAGCTTCTTGGCAGTATGCGAAGTGATGGAGCGAGTGCGATCTACTTCTTTTTCTTTTTTGATGCCTTCGGGGGTGATTTCGAAAGCCCAGGCAAAGATCACCACAGGGATAAAACCCAGCGCAAGCAAACCGGCCACGGCGCGCAATACCCAGTCATCCGCTCCGACCAGGTCCAGCACCAGGTCCGCGCCTTGAACCAACAGCCAGGAACCGACCACATAGGCAATGGCTACGCGTATGACGTTGCGGCGTTTCAGTTCTTCAAACAACGACATGTCTTTTTACCCCTCAATGAATCCACAGCCAGTCTGCCCGGTACAGGCTTTCCATGACTGCAAATTCAGCGCCTGATTTTTCTCGGGCTTTCTTCGGTCGGGATACCGCACCGGCCGACTTTGCCTTTTCTTTCATCATCTTTGTTGGCGCGACAATATTACCGAATTCTCAGCATCAATGTGTTCCCGGTTATTCAGCGCCCGGATGAGGTAAGCCCTGACATGTTTAAAGCTCTGCCCTGCCGAATAAGGACTGTGGCATGATGTTGTGCTTACATGGATTCTGGATACTCATCATGAAAAAGCAGCTAAGTTGGGCGATGGTCGGATTCAGTTTGTTCATTTCTGTCACTGGCCATGCCGAAGAAAGTACTGATTCACTTCACGAAAAGTTGGCCCTGTTGCAATTGCCACCGGGGTTCAGGGTACAGATTCTCGCCGAAGGCGTGGACAACGCCCGGCAGCTGGCCTTGGGTGATCAGGGTACGATTTTTGCGGGTTCCCTGAAATCCGGCAAGGTTCACGCGATCGTAGATGCGGATGGGGATGGTGTTTCAGACCAGGTCTGGCTGATCGCTGACGATCTGCAGATGCCCTCCGGATTGGAATTCCGCGACGGCGCACTGTTTGTGGGGGCTTTGAATCGCATACTGCGCTATGACGACATTGAGTCGCAGCTGAAAAACCCGCCTGATCCGGTCGTAATTACCGACACTTTGCCGGACAAAACCCATCACGGTTGGAAATATTTGCGCTTTGGGCCCGATGGCATGCTCTATGTGCCTGTGGGTGCACCCTGCAATATCTGTGATGAACCTGGGTTTGCTCACATCCGTCGCATGCAGGCAGATGGCAGCGCAGAAGAAGTATATGTTTCAGGGGTGCGCAACAGCGTGGGTATGGCATTCCATCCCGACAGTGCGGAACTGTGGTTTACCGATAACGGTGGTGACATGCTGGGCGATGACATCCCGGCTGACGAGCTGAATCATGTGACGGCAGCCGGGCAGCATTTCGGTTATCCCTATTGCCACCAGGGGGATTTGCCCGATGCCGAGTTTGGCAAAGATAAATCCTGCACCGACTACCAGGCACCGGCAGGCAAGCTGGGTGCTCACGTAGCGGCTCTGGGTATGAGCTTTTACACCGGAGACATGTTTCCCGCCGAGTACCGTGGTCAATTATTCATTGCCCGGCACGGCTCCTGGAATCGCTCTGAAAAAGTGGGTTATGACATTGCCCTCGTGCGCTTTACTGAAGATGGTTCGGTAGCCAGTGTAGAAAGTTTTGCCAGCGGCTGGTTACAGGGGCAAGAGGAATGGGGTCGTCCATCG
>JBBKVS010000032.1:0-13639 GCA_037968555.1 Lysobacterales bacterium
TTCTACCGGCTTGGGTGCAAGGACCGCTGGCTCACTGGCTTGTGCCAGACCGCGACGTATCAGCGGGCCTATATCAAGGATCAGCACCACGCGACCATCGGCACTGATGGTGGCGCCCAAAATTCCGGGAATGCTGCTGATTTGCGGCCCCACCGGCTTCATCACCACTTCCTGGTGGCCCTGCAACTCGGACACACGGAAAGCGGCCTTATGGTCGCCCGCGCGTATCATCAATAATGAAATATTGCCGGACTGTTGCGGTACCGACTCAGCGCCCAGTAAGGTTTGTAATTCCAGCACCGGATACGATTCGCCGGCAAATTCATATTCCGGTGATTCCAGCTGGCTCAACTTGAGATATTCAGCCGGCATGATGCGCGCCACACCGCTGACACTGTTCAGCGGCACAAAATATTGTTGTACGCCCACGGTCACACCGATGGCTTGCGTTACCGCCAGGCTGAAAGGAATGCGGATGGTGAAACAAGTACCCTGACCGCTGTCGCTGGCTATTTCCATGGAGCCACCGATCTGCTTGATTTCACTGTTCACCACATCCATCCCCACACCGCGACCAGCCAGGCCGGTGACGGTGGTGGCGGTGGAGAAGCCGCTTTCCATGATGAATTGGATCAGTGCTTGTTCGCTGATGTCGTCATTCTTTTTCATCAGGCCGCGTTCAATGGCGCGTTTACGCACGGCATCGAGGTTCACACCGTTGCCGTCATCTTCCACGCGCAACACGAACTCGGTGGCTTCGGCTTCTACCGTAACGATGATTTCGCCTTCTTCCGGCTTGCCGGATTTGAGCCTTTCCTTGGGTGATTCGATGCCATGCACGACTGCGTTACGCAGCATATGCTCCAGTGGGGCGGTAATGCGTTCCAGTACGTTGCGATCGAGCTGGTCACTGCTGCCTGCCATGCGAAGTTGCAGTCTGGCGCGTTTGCCGGTTTCGGCGGCGGCGGCCCGGACCACGCGGCGCAAGCGTGGTGCAGCACTGCCAAAAGGCGTCATGCGCGTTTGCATCAGGCCTTCCTGCAGGTCGGTGCTGACGCGCGATTGCTGTACCAGCAATGTTTCGGCCTGGCGCACGGATTCACCCAGCATTTCCTGCAGGTTCAACAGGTCACTGATGGATTCATTAATGGCACGCGACAGCTGTTGCATGTTGGAAAATCGATCCAGCTCCAGCGGATCGAATTCAGTTGAGCTCTTGGCTGATGCATGCTGATAACGTGACAGCATTTGCGCCTCGGACTCGCCGTCCATCTTGCGCAATTGTTCTTTCAGCCGACCTATGGTCTGTTCTACTTCCTTGAGGTTGAAGCGAACGGTACCCAGCTGCTGCTCAAGGCGGGCGCGGTAAATGCTGATTTCGCCGGCATAGTTCACCAGCGAATCCATCAGCTCAGCGGCAACGCGAATCTGCTGCTGGCTGCCGCTGTCATCACCCGTATCCGAGACCGTGGGGTCAGGAACTTCACGGTAACTGCGCCGGCGTGCTTCACTGTTGGCAGCACTTTCTGCTTTTTGTGCAGCGGTGGCGACAGCCAGTTTGGCGGCTATCTGTTGCGCTGAGCGTGCGTTGTTTGCGGCGGCTGCTTCGCTGGCAGCTTTGGCAGCTGCTGCAGCCTGAGTTGCCGCCTCATCCGTTTCAGCTACTGCAGCTTCAGGTTCAGGTTCAGGTTCAGGCGAGGCTTTGCTGCTGGCGCTTACCTTGTCAGCAGCATGGCTGAGGTCCTTGCTGAGCGCTTCGACCGTGTCTTCCACTTTGGCAGCGGGTGCTGGAGAGTGGGCTGCCGGTGGTGCCTGGTCGAGGATCCGGGGGCCCAGCGATTCGTTGGTGCTGCTGGCCGGGCTACTGACTTGGCTGCTGCTGGTACTGAGGCCCGACAGAGCCCTGACTTTCTGATTGAAACGCTTCAGGGCTGCCTTGGCGTCCGGCATTTTCCGGGCTACCAATTGCTCTACGCAAACCGTCAAGCTGTCACAGCCTTCTTCCAATGCCTGCACGGCGGCCACCGTGGCCTGCAAGCGGTTACCGGCAATCCGCTCCAGCAGTGATTCCATGGCATGGCTGAGATCACCCAGCCCTTCCAGCCCTGCCATCCGCGCACCACCTTTGAAGGTGTGGATTTCGCGTTGCAGGTTCTGCACCAGTTTCAGATCGGTGAGGCGGTCACGCCAGGTGTTGAGAGTGGTATCGCAACGTTCCAGTACTTCGTGGGCTTCTTCAAGGAAGATGACCAGTATGGTTGCGTCCAGGGCGGCCAGCGCTGGATCGGTTGCAGCAACTTCATTTTCGGATTCAAGTTTGGTAGCCGCCCGCTCTGTGCTGGAATCTTCAGCGGCTTCCTGTTCCATCAGCTCGGCATTGCTGGCTGCTGTAGTTTCACCTTCGACCTGGCGCAGGTCCTGCAAGTCTGCCAACAACTGTGCGTCTTCCAGCGGATAGCTGGTGGCATGGCCTTCCTCGAGTATGAACAAACGCTGCAGGAAGCGATGCAGACAGGTCTGCAGTGGCTGAATGGCCGGCCGCTCGGGTACTGTGCCCTGGGCTTGCTGGCGCTCGAGGTAGTGTTCCAGCGAGCGCGCTACTTCAGACTCCTGGCCCAGTGGTGACATAGCCAGGGTACTGGCCAGTGTGTGTATGGCTCGCACCAGATCGGCACTGACTTCGCTGGCATCGCCTTTAACCAACTGCTTGATGAACTCGTTGAGCAAATCGCAGTACTGGCGAATTTCCTGGATCATCAGCGTGGCCAGCTCGGTATCTGCTGATTCGGTGGCGGCAGCCAGGGTGACAGCAGCCGTTTCCGGCGGGCTTGCAGCTGCTTCCGGGGTTTCGCTGCTGGCGACTGTGTCATCCAGGAAGGCCGCAGGCAACAGGGCTTGCAGATCTTCCAGACTGCCACCTTCGCCACGCGCCATACTGCGGGCGAAATTACCCAAGCGCGTTATGTCTTCGGCATCCAGTACGCATTGCTGCTGCAACAGACGGGCTTTCAGCTCGGGCAAGGCCCTGGCGGCCAGGCTGACACAGGCCAGCAGAGGGCTGTCGGGCTCAACCTTGTTTTCTGCCAGGCGGTTGAGCAGCTCTTCAATACGCCAGGCGAAGTCGCCGATTTCCATGGCACCAACCATGCGACCACTGCCCTTGAGGGTGTGAAAGCCGCGGCGAACTTCGGTCTGCAGTTTGCTGTTGGATGGATCGGACCGCCAGGCTGGCAGACTCTCTTCCAAATGACGCAAAACGCTGTCGAATTCTTCCAGGAACACTTCCTGCAAATCCGGATCGATGCCGGACTGCTGGCTTGGTTTGATGGCCTTGGCAGGGGCCGCTGCCTTGGCTTGCTCGGGCAGATGGATGCGGGTGCTTTCCAGGCTTTCGCCACTGGCACTGGCTTCCGGTACGCCGTCCAGCCGTTCATGCATGATTTCCAGATAACGCAGGCTGTTGGCCTGCTCATCGCTGCAGCCGGTCAGGTACAACTCCAGCGCGGCCACGGCGTCGGTCAGTGCATCCAGATTGGCTTCTTCTGCACTCGCTCCATTGTCCATGGCATGCAGGCCTGCATTCAGGGCCCGGCACAGCTTGTCAGTCAGCTCACTGACTTCGGTCTGGCCTGCCAGTTTCAATGCGCCGCTGATACCGTCCAGCGGTGCATTCAGGTTGGCCTGCAGGTCTCCAGCCAGGCGCAACCGGACCACATCCTGGGCCTGCTGCAAGCTGATGACACACTCGTCCAGCAAGTGATTGATTATTTGCCTTTGTTCGTGTGCAGGCAGATCGATAAAACCGCTGGATGGTTCATTCTCAACCGGCTCACCCAACAGGCGAATATGCGATTCCAGGATGGATTCAACTTCGATCAGCTTACGCGCCAGTTTCAATAAAGGTGAATCCAGCTCACTGTTGTCTGCGCCCTTGGTGGCTATCAGGCCAGGTAGCAGGTCTTCCACAGCTCTGGCTGCAACCGGCAAGTTGAGCAGGTGCAGGGTATCACCCAGTTGCTGCAATGCAGCCATGCTGGACTCGCGCTGTTGCTCTTCGATACGACCGGTACGCAATTCCATGTCCAGCGTATCTTTGACCTGCGCCATTTCCTCACGCACCGCCACGCCTATGGATTGGAACAGGGCCGCGTCACGGCCGGTCACTGCTCCCTTGGCGCGCAACAGTGCTTCGCGATCGGGAATCAGTTCATCCAGTTTGAAGCGGCTGCGTAAATTTTCCATCGCCGGGCTACCCGCCTTGGCCTGGGCTGCATGAAACAGCAGAGCGCGTGACAGGGCAGTGAGTGAGTCTTCCTGCGGGCCGTTTTCGCCATTTTCGGCCAGCGATTTCAGGTTCAGGTCCAGCCGCGCGAACAGTCGGCGCAAAGGCAGGTCATTTTCAATGGCTGCGTCGCGGAAACCGGTGATGGTCATCTCGGCTATCCACCACAGACGACGCAAGGCGTGGCGGCTGACGCGATGATGCAGGGTCTGGCAAACTTCAATCAGGGGATTGAGCAGCTCGTGTTTGGACTGCTCTTTCAGCCAGCCCAGCAAAGCAGTCTGGTATTGGCTGCGCACACGTCGGGCAAAGGGCTGGAATTCATTGGCTGCGATAGCACTGGCTGCAGTTCCGCCCAACTCAGGAATCATCACGTCCAGGCTGGGCGCGAACAGCGTGCCTTCAGACAACAGGGTTTCATCGTAAGTGGCACGCAACTCATTCAGCGTGGGCAACAGCAATATGGGTAAATCATCATGACCCGCTTGCAGGCGATCGAGGTATGAGGGCAGAACGATAACCGCATCCGTCAGGGCAGACAGAGCATCTCCCAGACCGGCATTGCCACCGTGCAGCATATGCCCGCCGACGGCGATCATTTCATCAGTCAGCAGGCTGGCGCCATGCTGTTGCATGGTCTGGAAAGTCAGATGCAGCTGTTCCAGCTTTTCCTGGACTAATTTCAGCGAATCGCGTTGTTGCGGGTCCTCGGCATAGTACTCAAGGTTATCGCGGATCACTTCCAGCGCTTCATCCAGATCCTGTCGCACCCAACGGATGGCGACACTGGCATTGGTTCCTTCTAGCATCATCCCGGTATGCTCCCTGTGCAGGCGGCGCAAGGCCTACTGCACTTTTTCCCGCACAGGCAATTTGAAGTCAGCGACTGACTCGCGCAACTGCCTTACCAGGTTGGCCAAAGTGCCCATGGATCGGGCCGTGTTATTAGTGCCCTCCGAAGTCTGGATGGAAATATCACGGATTTCATTCATCTGTTCGGCCACTGCTTTGGCCGTTTTGGATTGTTCCTGTGAGACCTTGGAGTTCTCGGCAATCAATGCTGCCAAGTCGTTGGAAACGGATTCAATCCGACCCAGCGCCTCGCCTGCGTCCTCGGCTTTCTTGGCGCCACTGACAACTTCCGAAGTGGTCGATTCCATGGAAACCACGGCCTCAGCGGTATCGGTCTGGATGTTCTGCACCAGCATCTCGATGCGGCGCGTTGCGTTCGATGCCCGCTCGGCCAGCCGCTGTACTTCATCAGCGACTACCGCAAAGCCCCGTCCGGCGCCGCCGGCCGACGCCGACTGGATGGCAGCGTTCAGCGCCAGGATGTTGGTTTGCTCAGCAATGCCATTGATTAATTCAACGATATCGCCGATTTCCTGCGAAGACTCGCCCAGGCGCTTGATGCGCTTGGATGTTTTCTGGATCTGGTCGCGTATGGTATCCATGCCGGCGATGGTCTGTTGCACCATGCGCGCGCCGTTGTTGGCGATTTCTACCGAGCGTTCGGCCACTTCACTGGACTCACTGGAGCGCACTGCCATCACGTCCAGCTTCTGCGCCATTTCGTTGACGGTTTCAGTCACTGCGCGGATGTGCTCGGCTTGCCGGCCAGACGCTTCAGCCAGCTTGCTGGTGGTGCTCATGGTTTCGTGAGCCGATTCGGCCACGGTCTGGGCAGTCATATTGATGCCGGTAACCAGACCGCGTAATTGTTCTACTGCGAAATTAACCGAATCAGCAATGGCGCCGGTCATGTCATCGGTGACGGTGGCGTGCACTGTCAGGTCGCCATCAGCCAGCGATTCCATTTCATCCAGTAGGCGCATGATGGCTTGCTGGTTGCGCTGGTTCTGGCGGCCTGCTTCCAGGGCACGTTGCCGCTCGGCCGTCAGGAAGGAGCGTACCAGCCAGGAAATGATGGCCAACATGAAGATCAGCGCCAATGAACCCGACCACAGGGATGGCCAGATCCGATTGTTGGATTGCTGCTGCACGGTTCCATTCAACAGTTTGGCTTGGTCGAACATATCTTTGCTGTCGAGGAATATGCCGTCGGCGGCAGCACGGACTTCCAGCAGATCAGCCGAGGCAGACAAAATGAATTCGATCTGTGGCTTGGCTTCCAAAAACATTTCCCGAACCAGCCCCAGGTTGTTCAGGGCTTCGGCATTTCGAACTTGTGTGACACCCACTGTTTTGCTGCCGCGCAACAAGGAGTTCAGCATGGTTTCGAATGAACCCACTTCGCGGGCAAAGTTTTCCGCTGCAGCGGGGCCATTGCTGCCGCGCAGCATGTCTTTGAGATGGCGCAGGATACGATCGGACAATACCAACTGGCGACTGGCTACAAAAATCTGGTCGCTGGGTGCGCCTGACTGGGTCAAGGTACGTACGGCTTCATCGGTCAGGCTCTGGATTTTGGGCAGCACATCCATAAAGGCGGTGCTGGCTTTGGCCAGTTCAAGGATCAACTGCTCACGCTCGATAATGGTGTGTGAGTTTTGGTCCATGCGTTGCCAGGTAGCGTGGAGGGCATCCAGCGGACTGGCCATGGCTGCAGGCAGGGGAGGCAGTGAACTGGTTTCATCGCCCTCTTTCATGGCTACCATGGCATAGGAAATGTCACTGCGCGCGTCACCCAGCTCAAAAAAGGCCATGAAGGCGCCCTCTGCTGCTTCCGAGGCGGATTTGGCCATTTGCTGGGATAAGACCTGCACATTGGTGGAATGCCCAATCCAGGCCTGTTCGTTGCGGCTGTCACGGGTGATCAGGTAGAAGGTGACGGCAATAAAGGCGAGTAAAATCACCAGTATGCCGACCATCAGGTACATGCTCTTGGAGCGTTGCTGCACGGGTTCAGCGGCATCCGGTCCGGCACGCGAAGAGCCTCGCTCGGGCTTCAGGAAGTAGCCCTTCTGGGTAGCTGCCTGTGCCCGCTTGTTCATCAGTTTAGACTGCGGCACCATTTAAAAACTCCTGCGAGTTAAAAAGCCGGTCCAGCTCCAACTCGTGCCATTCTTCTTTGCCAACCTGGTGCTTACGTTGCACCAGCTCCCCCAGCGCAGACGTTCCGGATAACTCCGAATCGCTGGCTTCGCCTTCAATAAAATGTCGTTGACCAAAAACCTCATCAATCAGCAAACCCACTGGTGCCTTGTGCAAGCTGGTAGAAAGCAAGCGGCTGTGGGCCGTGACAGGGGTAGCTGTTCCGGTCAGGAACCATGCCAGGTCAACTATCGTCATCAATGAACCACGCACATTGGCCAAACCCAGTATCCAGGGCTTGGCGCCCGGAACGGGAGTTGCGGCAAGTGGGGTGAGGATTTCCTGGATGCGCTCGATATTACAGGCCAGGCGTGAATCGCCCAGACGGAACGTGACACCGCTCCACTCGTGCGAGAGGCTGTTGCTACTACTACTGCCGGGCTGGAAACTCTCTCCGCGCCGGGCGTAGTCCTGCAGCTTGAGAAAAGCTGCCCTGTTGGTGTTGGTGGTCATTTGTCCCTTCACTATCCTTGTTCACGGACCCCTTACTCACGAATATTGGCTCTTTAGCGAGCTGCGTGTTGCGTTACCGCGCCCAGTAATTCTTCCTTGGTAAATGGTTTGGTCAGATAGAGATCAGAACCCACCACGCGACCACGTGCCTGGTCAAACAGGCCGTCTTTACTGGTCAGCATGACTACCGGGGTTGAACGGTACTGTGCATTGTTCTTGATGATCGCGCAGGTCTGATAACCATCCAGCCGCGGCATCATGATGTCGACAAAAATCAAGTCGGGATTATGTCGGGCAACTTTGGAGAGTGCCTCAAAGCCGTTTTCTGCAGTCACCACTTCATGGCCTTCGGTGGCCAGCATGGTTTCAGCGGAAC
Source organism: Lysobacterales bacterium (assembly GCA_037968555.1). GTDB lineage: Bacteria > Pseudomonadota > Gammaproteobacteria > Xanthomonadales > SZUA-36 > JAWXBM01. Next base: position 8,166 of record JBBKVS010000032.1, read on the forward strand.
GGCGAATGGTGGCACTGTCATCGACCACCAGTATGCGCAGGCCAGACGATGAAGATTTGCCGTTGAGTTTGGCGGAACTGCCATTTGTGTGTTCTTTGCTCATATTCCATCCCTGGTTCGTAGTAGCTGCAGCCTTCCTGGCCGCTCCGGTTCTGAACACTTTCCGGCTGAGCTTTTATCGCCGGGGGATCTATACTACCACTTTCTTTGTCAGAATCCAGTACTTACAAGAGCTTATGATTTAAAGCTGACAATTAGCCTTGTTACCCCGTTGCAGCCTGTTCAAGTCGGGTAAGGCGCTGGCACCCGGAGCCCTTACTGTCGATAATAGACTGGCGTCTACGCTGAGATTTTCCACAAGGATGAAAGCATGGCAGTAAAACAAGGCGATGCAGGAAGCGCATGCCACACCGGTGTGGTGATGGATCCCATCGCTGGTATCAAGAGTTACAAGGATTCCACTTTTGCCATGATGCTGGAGGCGCAGCGCCGTGGCCACGTGCTGTGGTACATGGAGCAGTCGGACCTGAGCGTGGTTGAAGGCGTGGCCATGGCCAGCATGCGACGGGTGGAAGTGCGCGATCAGAAACAGGACTGGTTCACGCTGGGTGAGCGCGAAAAGCGCGAGCTGGCAAGCCTGGACATCCTGCTGATGCGCAAGGACCCGCCTTTTGACATGGCTTATGTCTACACCACTTACATACTCGACCTGGCCGAGCGCGCCGGTGTGCTGGTAGTGAACCGGCCGCAGGCTTTGCGCGATGCCAACGAGAAATGTTTCATCACGCTGTTCCCGCAATGCTGTGTGCCCACGCATATCACGCAGAGTTCGGCGGATATCCGCGCATTTATCAAACAACATGGCCTGGCCATCGTCAAACCGCTGGGTGGCATGGGCGGTGATTCCATCTTCCAGGCGCGGCCGGATGATCCCAACCTCAATGTGATTCTGGAAACCATCACCCGCGGTGATCGCGAGATGGTGATGGTGCAGCGTTACATTCCGGAAATCGTGGCCGGTGACAAACGCATACTGGTAGTCGACGGCGTGGCACAGGATTACGCTTTGGCACGCATTCCGGGTGGCGGCGATTTTCGCGGCAACCTGGCAAAAGGTGGACGGGGTGAGGGTGTGGCCCTGAGCGATCGCGACCGCTGGATCTGCGAGCAGGTCAGTGCGGAGTTGCGCAAGCGAGGCATATTGTTTGCCGGGCTGGACGTGATCGGCGATTACCTGACCGAAATCAATGTCACCAGCCCGACCTGCATACGCGAACTGGATGCACAGTTTGGTCTCAATATTGCGGGTGAATTGTTTGATGCGCTGGAAGCCCGCCGGGGTGGCCAGGCCGCATGAAGTACGCCCGCTCAGCCCGACGCCCCTGGCATGAAGACCGCTTCATGCTGTTCCTGGTGCTGGCTATGGGTATTCACGCGGTCTTGCTGATCGGTGTGCATTTTGGCATCAACCTGAATCCGGCGCCGCGCCTGGCCGATACCCTGGATGTGGTGCTGGTGCGTTGGCGCTCCGAGGACGAACCCGACAAGGCGGATTTTCTGGCCCAGGCCAATCAGCAGGGTGGTGGTGAGTCCACCGAGATGCAACGACCTTCACGCCCTGTCAGTGGTGAATTGCCCATACAGGACAAAGGTCAGGACGCACAGCAAAGTGAACAATCGATTCCGCAAGAAGCCACGCCAGAGCGCGAAGTGATTGCGATTGAAAGCCAGCAGGCTGCGCCGCTGGAACTGAACCTGATGGAACAAGCCGAAACGGAAGTACCCAGCGCGGCACAGTTGATGCGGCAGAGCCTGGAGATGGCCAGCCTGCAACCACAAGTCAGCCGCGAGCAGCAACTGGATTCAAAACTGCCGCGGCGTAAAGTGATTTCAGCCAACACCAAGGAATACGAATTCGCCAGCTATATGAGTGCCTGGGTGGCCAAGGTCGAGCGGGTCGGTAATCTCAATTACCCGCTGGAGCTGCGCGAGAAAAAAATGCATGGCAACCTGGTGTTGTCGGTGGGAATTTATCCGGATGGTTCCATTGAAACCATAGAAGTCAAACGCACATCGGGTATCGAAGCAGTGGATCGGGCCGCAGTGGCCATCGTTACCCTGGCAGCACCTTATTCACCTTTGCCGGATAATATTCGCGACAAGGTAGACATACTGCACATCACTCGCACCTGGCGATTTGGTTCGCGCTTCGGTTCCGACTAGGTCATGTTTGGCTCTGAATCATTCATCCCTGAATGCTCAGAGCACGCCCAACAAAAAGTGTGATTTTTGTCAGGCTTCATTTTCTATGATTTTCAATCTTCGAAAATGTCGGCACATCCCTGTGCCGATTTGGCTCTGAATCAGTCAGCGGCCGCCAATTTCAGTTCCACGGTGTTGCCATCCGGATCCTGGATGTAAATAGAACGGCCAAAGCCATTGGCGCCATAGCGACGGGCATACTCACTGGGCTCAAGACCCTGGGCTGTCAGCCAGTCCAGTAATTGCTGTTCATCGACGGGATCAATCTCCAGGCAGAAGTGATCCAGGTTGTGACCGGTTTCTGCCGGTGCTGGCCCGCCCATGCGACCCAGTTCGCTGTTAACGTCGACCAGGTCGATCAGGGAATCACCTGCGCGCAATTGGACCAGGCCGATTTCAGGCTCCAATTCGCGTTCCACTACGCAGGGCAGAACATCGCAGTAAAAGCTGAGCAAGGCAGCCATGTTTTCAGTGCGCAGAACGATATGGTCAATGCCGCGTATGCGTATCATGTTTCATCCGGGCCTATCCACTTGCGTACCTGCGGTGCCTGGTAACTGGCAAATCGGTCCAGCAACAAATTGGGCTGTTGTTCGACGATGATCATGGCCTTGTAGGCTTCGCGTACGAAGTGCTCGTCCATAGCGTGTTGCAGAAACAGGGCGAGGTGATCGTAATAGTTGGCAATGTTGAGCAAGCCGCAGGGTTTCTCATGTATGCCCAGCTGCGCCCAGGTGAGAATTTCAAAAATCTCTTCAAAAGTACCCCAGCCGCCCGGCAGGGCAACAAAGCCGTCCGCCAGCTCGGCCATCATGGCTTTGCGCTCATGCATGGAAGTCACCACGATCAGCTCCGACAGCGCCGTGTGGGCAACCTCACGGGTGGCCAGGCTTTGTGGAATCACGCCTATGGCTTCACCGCCGTTCTCCAGCACAGCATCCGCAACGGCGCCCATCACGCCAATGCTGGCTCCGCCATAAACCAGCCCGATGTTGCGCTTTACCAGTTCGCGTCCCAGCTCGGCCGCAGCTTCACGATAATCGGGCAATCGGCCAGGATTGGAGCCGCAATAGACGCAGATGCGCTTCATTTCAACTTCCCCTGACCATTGGCAGCCCTCATTCTGACTGACCAGCCAGGCTCAGCAACACCGCCATTCGTGTGTGCAGGCCATTGCGCACCTGTTTGCGAACCAGCGACTGCGGACCATCGGCCACCGCAGAAGCAATCTCTACACCGCGATTCATTGGGCCAGGATGTAAAACACAGGCGCCGGGCGCCGTCAGGGCCATACGCTCTTCAGTCAGGCCCCAGGCTTTGTGGTAATCCTCGGCGGCCGGTATGGCGAGGCCAAAAATGCGTTCTTTCTGGATGCGCAGCATCATCACCACATCGGCGCCACTTAAAGCCTCGTCGAAGTCTTCATAGACTTTCGCATGAGTGGCCAGTTGCTGCCGCGGTAAAAATTCTGCCGGGCCAACCAGGCGCAATTCGCCCACACCCAGGCGCGGCAGCAGTGCCAGGCAGGACCGGGCCACACGCGAGTGTTTGATATCACCAGCCAGCACTATTTTGAGATTTGCCAGATCACCAAAATGCTGTTTGAGAGTGACGGCATCAAGCAAGGCCTGGGTGGGATGTGCTCCGGTGCCGTCACCGGCATTGATCACATGCGTGCCCTCACTGGCGCGATCTGCCAATTGCTGCGCCGTGCCTTCTATCGCATGGCGTATGACCAGGAAATCCGGATGCATGGCCTGCAGGGCATCGAAGGTATCTTCCAGGGATTCGCCTTTTTCCACCGAACTGCCCTGCGATGAGATATTGATCACCTGTAAACCCAGTCTGAGTGCGGCCGTTTCAAAAGAAACCCGGGTGCGCGTGCTCGGTTCGCAGAACAGGTTGATCAGCAGTTGTCCTGCCAGCCGGTTCTGGTACTGCTGTGGTTGTTCCGCAATGGCCAGGGCCAGGTCTATCAATTGCTGCAGCTGTGCATCGCTGCAGGCATCGGTATGGGTAAAGTGTGTCAGGCGGTCGGACATGCTGCGGATTCCTGCTGCTTTAAGGAAACCCGGAATTGTTCAGAGTTTCCTGATTTATGGCTGGCGGGTGCTGGCTGTTGGGCTTCAGTCCCCGGTCGGCACGATGTTTTCTGGCAGTGATTGTAACCAGTTTTGCAGTATCAGTTGGGCTGCAACCGAGTCCAGCTGGCGGGCATCCTTGCGGCGCGCCTGGCCGCTGGCGCGCATGGCCACGAATCGTTCTTCGGCTGCCTGCGAGCTGAATCGCTCGTCAGCAAAGACACAGGGCTGGTCAAAACGCTTTTCCAGCGAGGCAGCAAAGCGGCGCGTATGGCGCGACATATCGGTTTCTTTGCCCTCCAGGTCCAGCGGCAGGCCGACAATGAAAAGGCTGGGTTTCCATTCCTTGACCAGTCGGCTGATGCTGGCCCAATCCGGTGCATTGCCATGACTGACAGTTTCCAGGCTGCTGGCGGTGCGGGTGGTGGCCTGGCCTACAGCCGTGCCAATCCGCCGCAAACCGAAATCAAAACACAGTACGTAACCGCTAGGGATGCTGCTATCAGGCATGCCCACCGGCACCGTGCAGCCGGTCTATCTTGATACCGAGTCGATCCAGTGCACCTTCGAAACGGCTAAGCAGGGGTACATCAAAGACAATGGCGCTGTCGGCTTCTACCGACAGCCAGGCATTCTCGCGCAACTCGCCCTCCAGTTGACCGCCGCCCCAGCCGGCATAGCCCAGCGCCACCACAAATTTTTCCGGCCCACCACCCAGGGCTATGGCTGCCAGTACATCACGCGAAGTGGTAACCATGATTTCGGGAGATACTTCCAAACTGGATTCGTAGCCTTCAATCGGCGAATGCAAGACAAAGCCACGATCAGGCGCTACCGGGCCGCCTTCCAGCACCGGCAAAATACGTATGGCATGGTTGTCACAATCGATGTGCAGCTGGGCGAGTATCTCTCCCAGGGAAAATTCGGATTGGCGGTTAATGGTAATGCCAATCGCACCTTCTTCGTTGTGCTGGCACAGCAAAGTGACACTGCCAGAAAAGTTATCGTCTGTCATGCCAGGCATGGCTATCAACATCTGACGATCGAGGTAGCCGCTGATGACCTTTGGTTTTTCCATTTCCATGAGCTCCAGATTGGGCTGAGGGCGGACGCTTTTCAAGCCTGCTGTGC
>JBBKVS010000033.1:0-8231 GCA_037968555.1 Lysobacterales bacterium
TGATGATTCCCATGATTGCATGGGCTGTAAAGCTGGCTCGCAGTAAGCGCTAAGAGCTTTTCGGCTCACAGCTTGACCAACTCGAACCCTGGCTGGCTCACATGCCGTGCCCACCAGCCTTCTGGCAACAAGCATGGCCCGCTGACTGTAGGGAATCTGCTCTCCGGGCTTTCATAGGCCATCGACTGGTTCAGGTGTCGTAGCCCCGTATCCGCCGCCCTGCGGGTACCCTCGCAGTAATGGGGCTGCGGCGGTCGGCTATACTCACGTCCCTGATTCGGTCTAGCCTCGCGGGCACATCCATGTGCCCGCGACCGCCGGTCCCCATCACTGCTCGGCGGCTACCAGGGGCTACGGTAACTAAACCACCCGATGGCCCGACCAACTTAAGCGATCGTCATCCTGTTAGCTGAAAGGAATTAGATACCTGAAAGCTCTCCCGCTTCACTGAACAAAAACGCAGCTGAGGGTCGAATGCGTTTGAACAATCGGCAGCCCGCTGGTTGAAGGGAATTCCGAGCCCTAATAGCTCTCGCACATCCCTGTGCTTCGCTATATAAGTGCATCCCTGCACAAAAACGCAGCTAAGAACTGACCGAGCATTTGAACAGGGATGTTCACAGATCGCGGAGTGCAGGATGCACGTGAGCGATCAACGCGTTTCGGGCCGGTCGCCGGAACGACCAAGGAACGAGGGAAGCCGAAGGCCAAGGCCCGGGATCGGAATTCCCTTCAGCCAGCGGGCTTCTCGCATACCAACACCAACACGGGGTTATCGCAATTGAGCCAGCCGATGGCCTTACAAGGCCAAGGTTGCCCGGTTCAGTCCGGAAACGCCTCGCGGGTTTCGATATTGAAGCGGGCACCTTCCGCCAGCACGTGCAGCTTCAGGCCGATCAGCGTCACCGCCTCAGCCTTGCGCACACGACTCATGGAAGAGTGAGTCAGATCAGCCGGATCCACCACCGTAACCGTGCCCGTGCCCACCACCTCGAACAAACCATCTGGAGCAATGAAAGCCGCCGTGTTTTCGTCTATGCCCAGGCCACAGGCAAAAGGATTGAAGGACAAGGCCGCCAGCAATCGGCCCATGCGCTGACGCTGATTGAAATGCTGGTCCACAATCACCCGGTTGGTCAAACCCAGGCCAGGCGCCAGTTCCACGCCGCTTTCGCGCGGTGACGGGCCACTGCGCCCACTGGCGATCATGTGTTCCGAAACGATGGCCGCACCGGCCGAGGTTCCTGCCACGTGCACACCTTGCGCATTCAGTTTGCGAATCAGGCGCGCTACCGGTGTGCCACCCAGGATGGTGGAAAGGCGTAGTTGATTGCCGCCGGTAATGAAAATACCCGTGGCTTTGCCCAGCACGCGCAACATTTCCTTGTCGTAACAGTCTTCTCGCTGCTCTAAGGGCATACACATGGACTTGGCACCCAGTGCCTTGAACAACTCCATGTACTTGGGACCAGTTTCGTTCACCTCGGAAGCCGTCGGTATCACCAGTATGCGGGCATCGTCGCCACCGCATAATTTGACAAAGCGCTTATGGATTTTCGGTTTTTTGCTGACAGCCCGGCTTTCGGCACCGCCGATGGGAATGATGTATCCACGACTTTCAGACTGATTGGGTGTAGCGGGCATAAATCAATTATTCCTTGCTGTCTTTTTCGAATGTTCCGTGTTGTACAATCTCACCATCCCGTACCATCCAGCGCCCCAGGGCCATCACACCTTGTATCCTGGATGCGGCATCCAAAACCACCAGGTCGGCATCCAGGCCGGTCGCAATCCGGCCCTTACTGCGCAGTCGCAGCAGCCGGGCAACATTGCTGGTGATGCAGGGCAATATGTCCTGCAAAGCATGTCCGCGGCGATGCAGTTCAGCCAGTGTGTCGGGCAAGCCTGCCGAGCTGGCAAAATCCATCTGGATCAGCTCACCCTGGTCATTGAATACAGGCAGGCAACCACCACCATCCGACGAGACAGTGAAATGTCCGGCAGGACAACTCTGTTCCCGGTATCGCTCCCAGGCATCCGCAGCCGACCAGGCGTTTTCGCCTTCAGCCACCGGAAATGCAGTGACATCGATGGTCACGCCCTGCTTCGCCAACTCACAGGCTTCCTCGAACAAGGCCTTATTGCGATTGACGTGAGTGGGATGAAACACCCGTGGCGGTAATTCACTTTCAGTCAATGCGCGGCGGATCAACTCCAGGCCGCGCGCACCATCGCCCAGATGCAAATGCAGCACTCCGGCTTTGCGGGTCAACAGCCCGGCCACATGCACTTCTGAGGCCAGCCGCAGCAATTCATCCAAAGTGGGCTGGCTGGAGCGGTGATCACTGATGGCCAATTCGCCCAGGCCGATGATCGCTTCAATATTCACCACATCACACGAAACCGAACCAGTCAGCGTGGTGGGCGGGACGTGATAACCACCCGTCCAGCACCAGGCCGACAAACCTTCAGCCCGCAGGCCTTGCACCCGCGCCAGCACGTTAGCCGTGCTGCGCGTGATGTCATCGGTGCCCAGCAAACCCACCACGCTGGTTACACCATGTTGGGTGAACTGGCTGAGCGGAACCGTGGGTGCCTGGGTGGCAAAGCCGTCTTCACCGCCGCCGCCGGTAATGTGCACATGGCCATCGATAAAGCCCGGTACCAGGGCGGCACCTTCCAGATCAATGGTTTCGCAGTCCAAACAGGTATCCAGAGAAGGTGTTTCGGTGCCCAGGTAGACGATTTTGCCGCCAGCCAGCAGCACACAGCCACGGCCGAAGTAATCCGGCGTATAGATTTCCGCGTTTTTTAGCAAGGTGAGCAAAAGGAATCTTCCTGGCAGCGGCATTTACCGCGAATGGAGCGGCATTTTACCCGCAAAGGAGAGCCCATTTACACTTTCCGCTGGATATTTCTTGAACAAGGGCGTTTTTCCAACGGCCTCAACGCCTGCAGAATGCGGCCAGGAGAATTGGCCTGTACAGCTTGGCAGGCAGGAATACGCGTTGATTGCTGCGGATTGAGCTTGACCTGAATCCACAACTGCAGTTAAGTAGGCGCCAACGCTTGGAACCCAGGCACGTTAGCTGCAACCATAACAGACCATGTCCATTGGAATTTCAAAATTGGCAGGAATGCCACAGGATCACCGGGAAAAGCTTGAAAACTGCGTCAAGCTGCTGTTGCTTTGGGTAGCCGCCAGCGATGGCAAATTGGAAGAAGCCGAGCTGGAATTCATTTCATCGCAGTTTCCCGATCGCGCTGGCACCATTACCAACGATGAATTCCTGGCAGTAATTCGCAGTGCTGATATAGACAGCATTGAGAAAGCCATACGCATGGTGGCCCATGAAAGCCGTGAATTGCGCCTGGCTTTTATCGACATGGCCATCGCCATGTCCATGGTCGACCGGGATATCGCAGTGGCAGAAAATCATATCTTGCGGTTTTATGCCGATGCCCTGCATGTGGGTGTCGCCAATCTGGAAAAACGCTTCCAGGCCATTGCCGGAACTCCATTTACTGAGCCAGGAGATCCCAGCGATGCTCAATGGTGGGAGCAAAGGCAAAGCAAGGACTCACCGGCAGAAGCAGAGCAGCATGATGGCCTGGCAACAACTGTCAGCGGCCAGATGTCTATTGCCCAGGCACATTCGGTGCTCGGTGTCGGCCTCAACGCCAGTCGAGTTGATATTGATCAGGCTTACGAGAAACTGGCCGGCATATTCGAAGTCAGCCGCGTTGAAGCCATGGGTGAAGCAGCCGTATCGCTGGCCAATTCCCGCTTCAAGAAAATTCAACAAGCCTATTGGCTGCTGAAAGGCGGAGCGAAATGAAAGATCTGTACCTGCAGCTGGGCCTGGATCCGAATGCCAACTCCGCTGACATTGAAGCGGCTTTGCAAGCCAAGCCTGACTTGAGCGAGGCGGCGGCAGTGCTGCTGAATGAGTCGCGTCGAGCGGCTTATAACCGCACGGTTTCAACCATTCGATCCATCGGAATGCTCAGGCACAGGCTGGGCCTGGATGCAGATAGCACCTGGTTCGTGGAAACCTGTCCCGATTTTTCGCCCCGCTTGCATGTCCGCAAATATGTTCCAACACCCAAGCCAACTTCAGAAACTGCCACATCAGCGGTAGAGCCAGTCTCGCCCGATACCGGCAAGCGCAAATTCTGGCTCTATGCGGCTTCCATCATTCTGGCTGTTGTTGTCCTGCTGGTCCTGTCCCAAACTTTCCTTTGAAAGTTTGCTGGCGAATTTTAAACGAGGTTATGTGAGTTTTGAATTTCAACGATTTACCGGACCGTCCCATCATCTGTGCCACCGTTCGTGCCTGTCCTTTTCCGCAGGACTCGAAAGTCGTTGCCGGGCGAGGCTACGACGGTGATTTGATTTACGGCTGGGTACGGGCATCCGCCGACCAGCCTTTGCTGTTGTTGAATCAGGCATTGCAAGTCCAGCAAATCAATTGTCTGCAGGCCGTCATTGGAGTGCTGAGTTCACGCGATTCTTCCACCCATGTCTGTGCGGAAATCCCCCCTGATGGCGTGCAGGTTCAATCCGACTCCAGGCTGCACTGGGTAGGAGGTCCCAGCGGCCTGATTGGAACCCTGTTGAGCGATAACGAATCCAATAGCGCATTGCAGCCGGAACATTCAGCAGGTTTCGTTTGCGGCGGCTTGGTGCAGGATGGTAACGGCAGGAATCGTAATGTCGATGATTTTGCTGAGCTGGCCATGCAAGCAGTAAACACACACGCAAAATTCCCCCCCGGCCTGCTCATTGCCGCCAGTTCATCGGAAGCTGGCAAAACCGTTTTGTGCAGCAAGCTGATTCAGGAATTCAGCAAGCGAGGGGTACGTGTGGGTGCGATCAAGGCCACAGGAACCGGCGGCGGACTGGACGGTGTGGAGTATCGCAATCACGGTGCTGTCAAAGTGCTGGACCAGATTGATGCCGGGCTGATTACTACCCATGGATCGAAGGAATTATTTACGCAGCGCATACCGCGCATCTACCATCGCATGGCCGCTGCCGATGTGGACCTGGTGCTCACCGAACTGGGCGGGGATCTGGTTTCAGCCAATAATCCGGCGTTTTTTGCTATTGAGAGCCTGATGCAGACCATGGGGCTGATGATAGTCATCGCCAACGATGCTTTGGCCGCTTATGGAATCGCCCAATACTGCCGTAACACTCTGGGTTTTCCTGTTCAGCGCATACGTTTCATGACTTCACCGTTTCGAAATCACGATGGCATGACGCGACGCTTCAACAAGGTAGGTATCAACCGAACTTACGACCCCAACAGCTCAGCCGATCTGAACAGCCTGGTCGATGAGGTGTTGCAGGCTTTACCTGCGAAATAACCCAGGCAGTCAAAACCTGTCCCTAAGCCGGACCCTGAGTCTGGCGGTCACCGCTTAACCAGGCCTGCAGTTGCCAACGTGCAGACTGGAGCGTAGCCATTAAAGCATCCAGCGGATGCCTGGCCCGCATGGATCGCAAAGCATGATCCCGGTAGTACCACGAAAACTGTTGCGGATGCTGCTCGAACAGCGCGCGATGTTTTCTGATCAATTGTCCGAAACCTAAGCGACGTTGCTCCCGGTCTCGGGTGATGCGTGGTCCATCATGTTGTAGCAAGCGATAGGTAACCGATTCAATACCGAACATGGAACAGGCTGCATTCAGTCGAAAAAACAGTTCCGAATGCACCCGTGAACGGAAACTGGTGTCGCAGCCACCGATCTGCAGATAAACCTCACGCGGAATGACAGCGGTTTGCTTGCAGTAAATGGATTTGCCTGCTGCAATTTTTTCCAGCGAATAATGTGCCCCTTTGAGCAAGGTAGGCGGTAAGTGACGTTCCAGCAGCTCGCCATTGCCATCTACAATATCCAGCCCGGATAACACGATCACCGGTTGCGGCAGATGCTGTGCCTGCTGTAATGCAGCTATAGAGACCTCTGCCATATGCGGCTGCAGGCTGTCGTCATCATCCAGGAAGCAGATTCGCGGCGCACGGGCAGCCGCAACACCGGCATTACGTGCGGTCGCCACACCCAGATTCGACTCCAGCCGGATTAGCCGCAGCCTGGGGTTGTCAGGCAACACCACGGGCGGCTCTGAACCATCATCAACGACGATAACTTCTATGTTTTCAAAGGATTGAGACAATGCGCTATTAACCGCATTCATTAACATATGCGGTCGGTTGTGCGAAGGGATGATGATGCTTAACAGCGGCAGCTCTGAGCCTTGTTCCTTATCGATATGCATCCGGCCAATTATAGTGCATGCGGCCTTTTCAGCGTTGGCCGGATGGATTGGATCGACTGGGGCATTCCTGCTGGAATTGATGATCGTGATCGCGGTAGTCGCTATCATGCTCGTCTGGGTCGTGCCTGGTTAGCAGCACAATGTTCACAAGGCAGGGCAAACCGTGAACCAATGGGTCGAATGTCATTGAAAGTTGATCAGACTCCTCACAACTGGGCACACCGCAGTGTAATCCTGTTACTGGTTCTGCTCGGCAGCCTGGCGATGCTGAGCTCATCCTCGGTGGTGGATACTGCCAGGGATGTGTTTAACGCCTGGCAGATTGCCAATGGCAACAATTATCCTTTGGAAGGTCCCATGCTGGCCTGGGTCATGCACAGTGGCCCCATCTGGTTTTATGTATTGGCATTGCCATTGTTTTTCAGCAGCAGTTGGGTATTGCTGAGCTTCTGGGTGGGACTGCTTACCGGACTTAAATATCTGCTGGCTTACGCTTGCGGCGCCCGGCTGGGAAGCCGAAACTTCGGCCTGATCTGGGCTTGCCTGTTGGCACTGCCGAACTGGTCTGCCATCAACTACCTGATTTTTTCCCACACCAACCTGGTGGAAAGCCTGATGCTGTTTGGCTTCTACAGCCTGATACGCTGGCAACAGGGCGAGCCGCGCTGGTTTGTGGGTCTGTGCCTGGCGGTAAGCCTGGCATTTCACGCGCATCCAACCACCATCGCCTTCGGGATCGCGGTAGTGCCGCTGGTGTTGAAGGAACTCTGGCAAGGCCGCCTGTCCTGGCGTTTGCTTTTGGTCGGGATAATTGTAGCGCTACTGCCCTGGCTGCCCTATTTGCTCAACCAGCAAGCCCAGCAGTGGCCGGACATGCACAGCAGCAACACATACATGGGCACACTCTCCTACTGCCAGAATTTTCTCGGTGTTTTAGACCTGGCCCGTGGCACACTCGTGGATGCGCCACTTATCATGCTGCGGGGCTTCTTTGGCCTGCAAGGCTGGGTGCTGTGGCTACTTTACGGATTCATCGCTGTGATCTTCACCGCAGGGTTGGCTCTGGCCGCCTGGTATTCCTGGGCCCGCCGCCAGTGGCAAGTTCCGGCTGCCTTGCTGTTCATGACTCTGCTCAGCCTCGGCCTGGTTGCCCTGCTCCGTAATATCACGCAGTACTATCTGGTATTGCTGGTTTATCCTTCGTTTTGCGGGTTGGTGGCCTGGGGCTGGGCCCAATGCGCTGAGGTCTGGGTGCGCAGAATCAGCCTGCTGGCCAGCACCGCTGCCCTGATCACCTTGTTGGCTTTCTCGGTTTCAAATTATTGGATGAGCCGAAGCGGGCACGCGCCCATCCCGCAACAATCACTGCTAAACGTACGCTCACATGCCACTGATGCCTTTACTGATGGCGTGATCTTTCCGGCCTGGGCCCGCAGTGAATTGGCCGGGTTTATCTGCGGGCACAATGACGCGGTGATATTCCATGGCTATGCCAGCCTGGTGCTGGAACAAAGCTATGCTCTGGAAGCGCATATGCGATGCCCGCAGCAGGAAATCTTTCAGGGTGGGCAAGGTGCCGGCCAGCATTACCTGGCCGTTAGCCGTCACGATGCGGAACTGTTGGGATTCGAATCGGAGCTGCAAGTCGGGCCCATGCTCTTCTTTACGCCCACTCAGGTTTTCGGCCCGGAAAATCGTGTGGCGTTCCCAACTGGTGAAGTGTATCCGCCCCGTTTGCCCATGTACGGCACAGCCCGGACTCTGCAACGGGACATCGTGACTTCAGCGCAGGAATGGCTGGTGGTTACCAACCTGTTTCTGTTCTGGATGCCAGCCGAAATCGAGCTTAGCCTGAACGGCCAACCGGTGGCAGCCGTACTGGAAACCTCGGTGCAGTCGTATTACCACTGTGAGACCTGCCAAGCTGGAGACACAGCGAACTGGA
>JBBKVS010000034.1:0-2941 GCA_037968555.1 Lysobacterales bacterium
CGGGTGACCATGCGGTTGGCCAGCTCGTTATCCTTTTCGAGGATCAAGGTTGAGATGGCATTGAGGGTATTGAACAGGAAATGCGGATTGAGCTGGTAACGCAGCATTTTGAGTTGTGCTTCATGTGCCATGGCGGCAGATTTCAGGGCGCTTTCGCGCATGTCCTGAAACACCCGGTAATATTTGATGGCGAAGTACAGCGAGCTCCAGGCCAGTATCAAGGAGATGCTGGAGACATTACTTTCCACAAAAGAAACCTTCTTGTAGATACCCGCCATTTCGCCCATTTTGGCGTACCACTCTTCCATGTCCTTGGCTTTTTCAATCCAACCACTGTAGATATAGCCGCGCGCGGAAATCCAAACGTAGCCGGCAATGGCACTACCGCCCAGATAAGCGAGAACCTGTATCCAGATGGCCCGATTCCAGAGAGTTTTGAAGAGGATGCGCAGACCCAAGGTCAGAATGATGGCAATAATGGTAATGACCGTTACGTACAGGCCATATTCCGGTGCGACTTCACCCAGCGATAGCCGGGTTCCCCAATATTTGTAGATGAGGCCCCAAGAGCCCCAGCCACCCAGTTGCAACACCCAGAACAGGTGCTGCGGATCATTCAGCCATTTCTTTAACATGATGCGAGCATTCTACCCGCTAAGGGCTATATGGAAACTGCTGTTCGTCGTAGTAGCATGACGGCTCAGCCGATTCAGGCGTCGTTCTGGCGTTAGCGGCTGGAATTCGATAGTTGCGGAGCTGAAAGCAGGTGCTAAGCCGGTGAAATTACGAAGAAAACGGTAGTTTTGCGAATTCTCGTCTATATCTACCACGGGCTGCTGGATGGGCCTTGCATCAGCGGGTACGGTTTGCATTGATTGGAGGTAATTTTCCTGAAATTACCTCCAATCCGAATCATGCCTGTTTCGCCCGGATTCCAGGGTCAGCTTGGCGCGACCCCGACTTTTCATGCCCCAAATCAGGGCTTACGGAACTTCAAAGTCATGCGGTTGGATTCGCCGATAGCGCGCATCTGATCTGCCACTTCCTCGTTGTCATCTTCGAGCGATAAAGTGGGTGGTAAGCGCCATACCACATCCTTGTCGCCGGGCTGGTCCTTGGGATTTTCATTGATGGCCGATTCAGCCACAAACTCAAAGCCGGCTTTTTGCATAAATGCGATCACAGCACTTTTCTTCAGATAGCCATGTCCACCATTGGCCCATTCGTCGGATTTAGCTTCGGGCGCCTGGTGCTGAACCACCCCGACGATACCGCCCGGCTTGAGCACATCAAATGCATTCTGCAAAGCCGCCGTCCGGAAACCGCCCTGGCCTTCAAAGCGATTGAGGTTATGCAGGGCACGGATCAACAACACCACATCAGCAGTGCCCTTCATGCTGTCCGGCATGGCGCCCAGTACGAAGGCAGAGACCGATGCTGCACCATCACCACGCCAGCCATTGGCTTCGCCTGTCCAGTCCGTCACCCAGGTTTTTTTGCTATCGAGCATTTCATCGGAAAAGAATCCAAACAAGGGATACATGTCCAGCGAGTAATCAGCACCGACCAGGGCGCCTTCGCTGCCTAGGTAAGGCAACAGGATTTTGCTGTACCAACCACCTCCAGGCAGGGCCTCCACCACAGTCATACCCTCTTTAACACCGAAAAAATCCAGGGTTTCCTGGGGATGGCGCCATTGGAAACGTGCCTGAACTTCTGCCGGTTGTTCAGCCAGCACCTCTGCCAGTCGGGCCGAATCGGCCCAAACCATTGACGAGACCAGTGGCATTGCCAGCAACAGGTTCAGCACGGTGACTTTCAGTAACAAGCGGATCTTACGCATCATGGGAATCCTCTTTGGAGTTATGATTCAAACCAGCACTTCATTAGTAGCAGATACTGCCACCTTTTTCAGCACTACCGAATTATCTACCTGATGCACATACTTTTTTTGATTTTGATTTTACTGGTCCTGCTGCTGGCCCCGGGCATCTGGGTGCAGAAGGTCATCAAGCGTTACCGGGAACCGGTTGATCGCTATGAAGAAAGCGGTGCGGAGCTGGCCCGGCGCTTGTTGGACACCTATGGCATGGAGCAGGTGTTGGTGGAGCGTACCGAACAGGGCGATCATTACGATCCCATCGCCAAGGCGGTGCGTTTAACCCTGCCGCATCATGACGGGCGCTCGCTGGCTGCGCTGGTGATTGCCGCTCATGAGACCGGCCACGCGCTGCAGGACGCGACTGCTTATCCGCCGCTCAAGCACCGTACGCAATGGGTGCGCTGGGTTGGACCGGTAGAGAAAATTGGCGCGGGCCTGCTGATGGCCACACCTGTAATTGTGGGCATTACACGGCTGCCCTGGGCGGGCGCACTGATGCTGCTGGGCGGTGTGTTAACCCTGGGATCTGCCGTGCTGATTCATGTTTTAACCCTGCCTACCGAGTTCGATGCCAGTTTCAACCGTGCCCTGCCCATGCTGGATGAACAGGCGGTTTTGTACCAGGGTGATGAGCGTCATGCCCGCACACTGCTGCAAGCTGCCGCCCTGACTTATGTATCTGCTTCCTTGATGAGTCTGTTGAATATCGCACGCTGGTGGGCCATTTTGCGGCGTTAAGGTTGCACCTGCGGCCGTATCACCCGTATCAATTCACCGGGTGTGGCATTGGTCAGAATGTAAATCGCGCCTTCAGGTCCGACGCGCACATCCCGGATACGCGCATTGAGTTCGGAGAACAGTGTTTCTTCGCTGCCGGTTTTGCTATTGGCCACTTCCAATCGCCGCACTTCGCGACTGACCAGCGCCCCAATCAGTAAAGCGCCAGACCATTCGGGAAACATGGCACCCTCATAAATCGCCAGCCCCGAAGGCGCAATCGACGGCACCCAGTAATGCTCTGGCAGCGCCATGCCCGGCCAGGTGGTGTGGGGCGAAATG
>JBBKVS010000035.1:0-5335 GCA_037968555.1 Lysobacterales bacterium
GATGCTTCGTTGTACGTTCCAGCCGGACAAATCGGGCTGTTGCTGGAACCGCAATCCGCACAAAGCCCGGCAGATCGAGCGAATGCACTCATGGTACTGCTGGCCGCCATACCGCAGCAGCTGCAGAACGCCCGCGACAACCTGATCAACCCGCCCAGACGTTTTACTGAAGCCGGAATATACCGAATCCAGGGATCGATCAAGAGCCTCAGTAATGATGCAGCAGCCCTATCCGGTGCAGGTTCAGCCTCGGCTGAGGAATTTGATACTGCATTGGCAGCAGCCCTGGAATCGCTGCAAGCATTCGAGCAGTACCTGAGCAACGAGTTGCTACCCAATTCGAATGGCTCCTGGGCCATCGGCAAAGAACATTATGACTACATCCTGCAGCACCGCTGGTTGTTTGATCTGGATGCCGACGACATCTATGCTCGCGGTGTTCAGGCTTTCGAGGAAACAGAGGCGCTGGCACAGGAAGTCAGCGAACGCATCCAGCCCGGCAAGCACTGGAGCGAAGTGTACGAAACACTCAAGGACCAGCATCCACCGGTCGATGGCATCAAACAGGCCTACCAGGCGTGGATAGATAAAGCCCAGCAGTTTGTGATCGAAAAGCAGATTGTGACTTTGCCCGCCGGCGAGCATGTGATCACGGTGGACACTCCGCCTGCCATGCGCCGCTCTTCGCCCTTCGGAACCTTCCAGGGCGTGGATCGATTTGGCACCGACCTCGAAGGCAAGCTGGTGCTGACTCCCATCGAGGACTGGATGACAGCCGAGCAGCAAGCCCAACGTTTGCGTTCGCACCATGACGCATGGATTCCCATCATCGCGGTACATGAGGCCTACCCCGGCCACCACGTTGATGCCCTGAAAACCCGTGAAAACCCGCGCGTTTTGCGAAAAGTTGTGCGGGAATCGATTTTTTCCGAAGGCTGGGGCCTGTTCACCGAAGAGATGATGTTCGAACAGGGCTTTTTGCAGGGCGACGATGTACGCCTGACACAGCTGCGCAATCGCCTGTGGCGTGCAGCCCGGGTTATTCTCGATGTCAGCCTGCATACCGGCCGCATGGAGTTTGACGAGGCCGTTGATTTCCTGGCCGAGAAAGTGCGCTTCGAACGCTATGCAGCAGAACTTGAAGTGGGCATGTACACCCAGCGCCCTACCTATGTTTTGGGCTACCTGATCGGCATGCAGGAAATCATGAAAATTCGTGAGGACTGGATTACAGCGAATGGCGAGCCCAATCCGCCCAGCCAGTTCTATGACGCATTACTGACAGTGGGTTCCCTGCCCCCTGTCCTTGTACGAGAGTCACTATTAGGGAGAAATTCACCCGTGCCAGCCGGGGATGTTGGCGTGGTAAGTGAATGAAAGTCTATAAATCTGCAACCAGTTTAAAACTGAGGAAGCGCACATGAAATACAGTCAACGTTCAAACTCTATCAACAGGAAGCGCCTGGGGTTCAAGCCAGGCAAGCTGGCATTGACCTTGTTACCCGCCAGCATCATGCTGGCCTTTGCATCCGGCAATGTGAGCGCACAGGAACAGGAAGCAAAAGGCAAAACCCTGGCCATTGAAGAAGTCATCGTCACGGCTCAGCGTCGTGAAGAGAATTTGCAGGATGTACCTATCGCGATTTCTGCATTCAGCGCTATTGCGATTGAAAAAGCCATGTTCAACGATGTGGGTGACTACGTCTCTGCGGTGCCGAATGCCAGCTTTATCAGTAACGGTGCACGCTCTCGCCGCCAGATCAGCATTCGTGGTGTCACCAACTTCCTGGGATTCGTAGGAACCTCAACCACCGGTTTCTACGTTGATGATTTCAGCGTTGCAGGCAGCACCATTAACCCGCCTATTATGGATATCGAACAGATTGAAATTCTGCGCGGTCCGCAAGCAACCTACTTCGGGCGTAACGCCCTGGGCGGCGGCATCAGCGTTACCACCAAGAAGCCAAGCAATGAATTTGAGGGCTCAGCCATGCTGGATTATTCCAGCTTCAATACGGTCGATGTGGAGGGAACGGTTAACATCCCTCTGATCGCAGACACGCTGGCCATGCGCATCAACCTCAAATCAACCGACTCGGATGGCAATATCAAAAATATTCATCCGATTGGCGGGGGTAATGACCAGGACTATGAATATGCCAAAATCGCCATGCGCTGGACTCCTAATGACCAGTTGACTGTCGATGGTGTGTTCCAGTACGCCACTGAAGTGGTTGGTATGAGGGAAGGGGTACCATCCGGAGTGTTCTCAAACTTCGCCGGCAATGTTCTGTACCGCAACCTGTTCCCTGACAGAGATGGCGATGGTCGTGGCGATGCCTTTGTGGATACAGTTGGTTTCTATCCGCAGAATCGTACTCGCACCAACTTCAATACTCCGCAAAAAATCGGCACCAATCTGCGCAACGGTGTGATTCGTACGGATTACGAGACCGACAATCTGCTGTTTACCAATATTACCGGTTACATAAATTCAGACTTTTTCCTTAACGGCGATATTGACGGCAGCAGTCGCGATTTCTTCAACGAGTTTCGCAACCTCGAGCGCGAGAGTGTCAGCTCTGAGTTCCGCATACAGAATACGGATAACGGGGATGTGCACTGGAGCACAGGTGTTATTTACGCTGAGGATACGGGCGACGACTGGAACCGCACTTTTGTCGGCTCAGAAAGGCTTTTCGGGCTACCCAATGGCTTCCTGATTGACCGTGAGGACTCCTCCTTCAAAACGGATTATTGGGCATTTTTTGGCCAGGCTGACTTACCCATAACCGATAAGTGGACTGCCTCGGTCGGCGGCCGCTACAGCAAGGAAACCAAGCGATCGGATATTTCCGGCTTTTCCGGCGCGCTGGAACAGATACTTTCGGTAGAAGATTCGTTCACGGATTTCTCTCCGAAAATCTCGGTAACGTATATGCAAAACGATACGACAACCTGGTACGGCACGGTCTCCAAAGGTTACAAATCCGGCGGCGTGCAGATTGCACCGAATCCGGATGCAGAAACCTACGATCCTGAAACTTTGTGGAACTACGAAGTGGGCCTTAAAGCAGACTTCCTGGATCAGCGCCTGCGCATTAACGCAGCCATGTTCTACATGGACTGGACTGATCTTCAGGTTTCCTTCCAGGAAAACCTGATCAACTCGAATGGCGATTTCATTCTTTTCGGTGGTGTTAACAACGCAGAATCGGCCACTTCCAAGGGTGCGGAACTGACGGCAACCGCGCTGGTAACCGAGCACCTGCTGATGAATTTCAATGTGGGCTACCTGGATGCCACCTTTGATAGCTTCACCGCTTTGATCGACGGCAGAAACCGTTTACTGGATGGCCGGACCGTCCCCAACTCACCCGAATGGACCATGTCGGCAGATGCGGAATATGACTACCGGATCAATGATACCTGGGGCGGTTATGCACGCCTTGAGTGGGTCTATCGCGATGAGATCAAGCCAAACACAACCTCCCTGATCTACTCTGGCTTTCCGTGGGACGTTCCCGCTTATGACTACATCAACCTGAGGCTGGGTTTTGAAAGCGATAGTTTCCGCGTCGTTGCTTATGCGGAAAACCTGTTTGATGAAGTCTATTACACCAATGCCTATCAGAAGGCTTTCGCCGGTGGACTGTTCATCGAACCGTCATACCGCCGCTACGGCATTCGCGCTACCTATATGTTCGGTAAGTGATAAGAACCGGCCCCGAACTCACTGTCCGGGGCCGGTTGTTTTTGAACCTGCCAATTTCAATCAGCATTTTCCCACGCAATCAATCTGGATACGCGGGCACTCAATTCCTCCAGACGTTAACGGAGCAAGGCAATGAAACCACATAATTACCACCGCTTTTTCAAGTTCATCTCGCAATTTGTTTGCGTGTTCCTCATCAGCGCTTTCGCGTTTGGCACAGCTCAAGCAGATAAAACTTCGGGCCGCATCGCATTGATTGGTGGCTCAGTGGTCGACATCGATAGCGGTAAGTCCTTAAAGGATGCCGTCGTCCTGATCGAAGCTGATCGAATTACAGCCGTAGGTTCATCCGGGGATGTGTCTATACCTGAAGGCACTGAAGTGATCGACGTCAAGGGTGCCTGGCTGATTCCTGGACTGATGAACATGCACGTTCACCTGGGCCTGGTGCTGCCCGGTAAGCTCGAAGCTGAACTCGCCCACGAAACCGAAGGCGAACTGACTTTGCGTATGGCACAGCATGCACGTGAAACCCTGCAAGCCGGTGTCACCACCATCCGCTTACCGGGTGATCAGCGTCATGGCGACCTGGCACTGAAAAAAGCCATTGGCCGTGGTCAGGCTGCAGGACCTCGTATATTCAGTTCAGGTGAAGCATTGGCCATTACCGGCGGTCATGGCTCAGATCACGGCAAAACCTACAACGATGGCCCTTACGAATTGATGAAAGCAGCCCGTCGCGAAATCAGTGCCGGTGCTTCCTGGGTCAAAATCATGATCTCCGGCGGCATCGCCACCAACGGCGGCGGTATTGCTGAAGCCCTGATGACTGCCGAGGAAATCAATGCAGTGGTCGACGCTGCACATCGCTTCGGTGCCAAGGTAGCGGCCCATTCCGGTTCACCACAAGCCACCAGTACCGCGGTGGATGCCGGTATCGACAGCATAGAACACGGTTATTACCTGGACCGCCCGGTTTTGAAAAAGATGGCCAAGGCAGGCACCTGGTATGTGCCCACCATCGTCGTCAGCCAGCCGGCTACGGCCGATTTTTTTGAAAAAATCGGCTCGCCACAGTGGTACCTGGATCGCCGCGATTCAGTTGGAAAAGTGCATTGGCAAGCGCTGCAAATGGCCATCGAGGAAGGTGTAAACATCGGCCTGGGTACAGACCAGCTGCCGGGTGAGCCCAATGACGGCACCACCGCAACGGCGCGCGAAGCGCAGTACTACGTGGAAGCGGGCATGACGCCCTTGCAGGCTTTGCAATCAGCCACCATTCAAACGGCGCGTATGCTGGGTGCGGAAAAAGACAGTGGTTCACTGGAAGTCGGCAAGTATGCTGACATCGTAGCGGTCTCAGCAGATCCTGTCGCTGACATCAAAGCGCTGCGGGATATCCGCCTGGTGATGAAAGGCGGTGAGGTTTACCGCAACGAAATCAATTAGAAAGCTGCCTTGAGCAGCTGTTTGCTGCACTCATGAAAAAGGCCGCCATGGGCCACTGCTGTCCCACAGTTTGACCTTCACAAAGCGAGCCTCATCTGAGGCTCGCTTTTTTTGAGCCTGGGCGGGTCTGGTTTAAGTATTTCCTGCAAGCTTTTCCGCTCGAATAAATTG
>JBBKVS010000036.1:0-28156 GCA_037968555.1 Lysobacterales bacterium
TACGACCAGTTGAACCACCTCAGCGTGGGCTTGCGTTACCTGTTTGATCGTAAGGGTCCCGGCAGCTCCAACATAGCTGAAGCCGGAGGCTTCGTCGTTTCGCGCCACGCGCCCGATGACCGACCGGACATTCAGATGCATTTTGTGCCGGCATTGCTGGACGATCACGGCAGGAATCGCCTGCCCGGCCACGGCATGACCATCCATGCCTGCGCCCTGCGTCCGGAAAGTCGCGGCGAAATTCGATTGAAATCAAGAGATCCCGCCGCTGCTCCTGCCATGCAACCCAATTATCTGACTGCCGAATACGATCGCAAAATGATGCTGGAATGTGCCCGGCTGGCACGCGAGATCTTCGCCCAACCCGCTTTCTCGTCCTATGCTGGCGAGGAATTACTGCCGGGCGCTGCCGTGCAGTCCGATGCTGAATTGATGGAGTTCATCCGGCGCAAGTCAGAAAGTATTTATCACCCGATTGGTACCTGCAAAATGGGCCATGATCCAATGGCTGTGGTTGATCATAATCTGCAAGTTCATGGGCTGGAGGGACTGGCTGTGGTCGACGCGTCCATCATGCCTACCCTGGTCAGCGGCAATACCAATGCTCCCACCATCATGATTGCTGAAAAGTATGCAGCCCAGGCAGTTGCATCTCAAACCAGCCAGGAAGATGCTTCAAAAGATCAGGCTTGAATAATCAGGCTTGAAAAATCAGCGCTTGCGACCTGACAACATGGGCAGCGGCACATGCAACAGATCGCAAGTCACACGCAATAGCTCCAGTTCTTCCACTACCGCTTTGCCATCCTTCATAACGGTGGCGACCATTGCAGCCAGCAACTTCTGTTTTTCCGCAGGTGCGAGGCGGTCCAGTATGGGTAAATCCTGATCCAGCGTGGCTGACCAATCTGCGGGTTCGGGCATTACATCTTCAGCTACACCCAGAACATTTACCCCCGCGATGAAAGCAGCCTGCGCGGCACTTTCACCTTCATTTCCGTGGATAGCGAGTATGGATAGCAAGCGCAAGGCCTGAGCCTTGCAGGAGGATAAGGACTTCCGGCCCGACATACGCACTGAGCTTGGGCTTTGTGACTCCCATACATGCTGCACTGTGATGCGCGACAGCAGATATTCGAAAATATCAATGCGACCATCCAGTACAACCAGTTCTTGAACAACGGCCAGGACCAGGTTGATAAAATCCAGCGGATGACGCTTCAGCGCCGGGAATGCGAGTTCCAGCAAAGGTAAACGCTGATCGGCGCCGGGCTTACCGCCAGCATCAATCAAGGAACGCACCTGGGACTCAACATGTTCACCCATGGTTTGCGTAACTTTCAGCAACTGCCGCTCTTTGATATCGCTATCGTGGTCCAGCAAGGTATAAAACAACACTGCGGCAGCCCACTCGGTGGACTGTGCAGCACGGCGTACGTTCAGCGGAATTGAAGCGGTGACGGAAGCCGCCAGCAATATTTGCTCCCATCCGGGTTTGCCTATCTGTTCGATCAGGCTGGCAGGATCCAGAAAAATCGCAGCGCCCGCTTTGCTGGCAGATGCAGAGGCTGCAGCCTGGGTGCGCGCCTCCTCCTCTTCCTTGGCTCTTTTGACTTCCTGGTTGACCAACTGGGCTTTCAGCCTTTCCAGTTCTTCTGGCTGAAAGCTGGGGTCGACGGCCTTGATGCGCTTTTCAATCGGTGGATGTGTGGCAAACATCATCATCTTCCGGCCGTTACCAAACAGCATGTGACCGATTTCCTCGGTGTCCGCTGCCAGCAAGGAACCACCACTGAAAACCGCAATTTTTTTCAATGCACCGCCTATGCCCTGGTTATCACGGGTGAATTGCACAGCCGATGCATCCGCCAGGTATTCACGTTGGCGCGAGACTGCAGACTTGATCCAACGCCCAAAAAACTGTCCTACATAACCTACGACCAACAGACCAAAGGCAATCACCAATACGGCCACAACGTTTTTGTCGCTGCTGCGGCCAAAATGGCGACTGTGAAATAAAACCTTTCTACCCATAATGGCTAACAGCAAAATGCCGAATAAAGCCCCCATCAGGCGTATGTTCAGCCGCATATCGCCATTCAGGATATGGCTGAATTCATGTGCAATGACACCTTGCAGTTCCTCGCGACTAAGCCGCTCCAGGCAACCGCGGGTAACCGCAATCACCGCATCCGCAGGGCTGAACCCCGCAGCAAAGGCATTGATGCCAGACTCTTTTTCCAATACGTAAATTTCCGGCACAGGCACACCAGCCGCCAGGGCAATTTCCTCAACCACATTGCGTAATCGCCGGCGCAAGGGATCATGTGGTTCGAAATCCACCAGAGTGCCACCCAGTTCATGTGCAACCTGGCCACCACCGGAACGTAAACTGCTTATGCGATACATACTGGCCAGGCCTATCACCAGCACACTGACGACCGCGCCACCCGTTAACAGAGGCAGGTTTTGCCGAAGGTGTTCGCCACTGAACAGATCAACACCTTCAGTTTGCAAGGGGGACAAACCCAAAACCAGTAACAACAGCAGATCAAGTGCTATGACTACCGCCAGCACCGCCAGCACAAACAGCAGCAACAACTTGCGCGTACGGCTTTTAGCTCTGGCTTGCTGTTCAAAAAAGTTCATATCATGTGACGGGAATCAGATGGGCTGTCGCGGAGTTTGAGCCAAACTGCACTCAAACTCCGATCATTAACAGCCTGCTGGTCTCAGAATGATACTTTTGGCGCTTCGCGCTTGGCTTCATCTTCGATTTGCAACAATTCAGCTTCACGGAAATTGAACCAGCCAGCGAAGAAATTGTTGGGAAACGATTCGCGTGTGGTGTTGTAGTCCATCACAGAGTCGTTATAAGCCTGCCTGGAGAAGGCGACTTTGTTTTCGGTAGTGGTCAATTCCTCGGAAAGCTGCATCATGTTTTCGTTGGCTTTCAGGTCGGGATAAGCCTCGGAAAGTGCAAACAAGCGGCCCAAAGCGCCAGAAAGACCCTGCTCCGCTTGTGACAACGTTTTCATGGCTTCGGGATCGGAAGGATCTTTTGCTGCAGCTTTAAGGCCGGTGACTGCTGCATTACGGGCATTGATCACTGCTTCCAGTGTGTCCTTCTCATGCGCCATGTAACCCTTGGCGGTTTCCACCAGGTTGGGAATCAGGTCATGTCGACGTGTGAGCTGCACATCAATCTGAGCAAATGCGTTTTTAAATCGGTTGCGGCCGGCAACCAGGCGGTTGTATATCGATACCGCGAAAAGAACCAGGCCAACGATAATGATAAGAAATGTCCAGCCACCCATGATGATACTCCCCAGTTTGTAACAGTCTGCAGTGTAACAAATCTTCCTGGCACCGGCGGGTGCCTGAGGTCATGGTTGGTGATCCCGGTTTGCGCCTACTTATGGATCGGCAACTAAGCTCTCTCAGCTTCGATTTTGGCCCAGGAGTCGCGCAAGGAAACAGCACGGTTCATTACCGGTTTTCCGGGTAGCGAGTCTTTGCAGTCATGCACAAAATAGCCAGTGCGTTCAAACTGGTAAACATCACCATTTTTAGGGTCAGCCACATTGGGTTCGACTACCGCATCACGGATGATGTCCAGTGAATGGGGATTGATAAACTCCAGGAAATCCCTGGACTTGTCCGCCAGCGGATTTGGCACCGAGAACAGTCGATCATAAAGCCGCACTTCAGCCCTGAAACCGTGCACTGCGGAGACCCAGTGTATGGTGCCCTTCACTTTACGTGAGGCGCCAGGCAGGCCGGAGCGAGAGTCAGGGTCAAACTCGCAATGGAGTTCCGTGACCTTGCCTTCGCTGTCTTTGATCACGTCCACGCAACGGATAATAAAGGCATTACGCAAGCGCACTTCACCACCCGGTTTGAGGCGGAAGAATTTGCCCGGAGGGTTTTCCATGAAATCGGATTGTTCAATCCAGATTTCCCGATTCAAGGCTACCTTGCGATTACCCCTGCTTTCATCCTGCGGATGCACAGCGGCTTCCAGCCATTCCGTTTCGCCCTCGGGATAGTTGGTCAGCACTACTTTCAATGGCTCCAACACGGCCATGGTTCGAGGCGCGCTGGCATTCAGGTCGTTACGCAGGGTGTTTTCCAATACTCCCATGGAGATAATGCTTTCCGATTTGGAAATGCCCATTTCTTCCCAGAAAGATCGAATGGCAGATGGAGTGAAGCCCCGCCGACGCAGGCCAGAGAGTGTCGGCAAACGCGGATCATCCCAACCGCTGACATGATTTTCTTCTACCAGCTGGCGCAAGCGGCGCTTGCTCATCACCGTGTAATCCAGATTGCCTCGCGCAAACTCGATCTGCTGCGGGTGGCTGGGTGATGGAATCTTGTCCAGGAACCAATCGTACAGGGGTCGGTGGTCTTCAAATTCCAGGGTGCAAAGCGAATGCGTGATGCCCTCGATGGCATCTGAAATGCCATGTGCCCAGTCGTACATGGGATAGATGTGCCAGGTATCACCCGTACGGTGATGTGCTGCATTGCGGATACGGTAAATTACCGGGTCGCGCAGGTTGATGTTGGGCGAGGCCATATCCACCTTGGCGCGCAGCACAAACTTGCCGTCTTCGAATTCACCGGCTTTCATGCGGGTAAACAAATCCAGGTTTTCCCCAACCGGCCGATCGCGCCAGGGACTGTTGCGGCCGGGCTCGGTCAAAGTGCCGCGATATTCACGGATTTCCTCAGCACTTAATTCCTCAACATAAGCATGGCCACTGCGAATCAAATGCTGTGCATATTCGTAGAGTTGGTCAAAATAATCAGAGGCGTGACGCAGCTCGGTCCACTTAAAACCCAGCCAACCCACGTCTTCCATAATCGCGCGTTCAAAATCTTCGTTTTCTGCCAGCGGGTTGGTGTCATCAAAGCGCAAATTCGTGCCGCCGCCGAATTCGGCAGCAAGACCGAAGTTCAGGCAAATCGACTTGGCATGGCCAATGTGCAGATGGCCATTGGGCTCGGGTGGAAAGCGGGTCAATACGGATTGGTGTTTGCCCGACTTCAGATCAGCCAGCACCATGTTGCGGATGAAATGAGTAGGCTTGTTATTCTCTTCGTTGTTCATTCACGGTCTCTTGAAATTAGCATCACGAATTCGCCTGGTTTTTTCTGACTCAGCTGTTTGGCCCTGATAATTTGGCTCGGCTAAAATGGATTGAGTAGGCGAAAACGTTAAATTCTAACGCATTGCGCCGCTTAACCACTATGATCCTGTTCACCAAGCTGTAAACAGTAGCCATCAAATTCTGCCTGGATAGACTATGACAACCAGCTCAAACCTTATTTCTGCCTTTGTACTGCCCGGCGCACCTGAGGGAGTAGACAAGTTGATTCGGCCAGCCCGGCCCAAACGCGAATGGATGGATCGAACGCCGGAAAATTATGCTTATCGCTGTATTCCGATGACGGCTGCCAATACCATGGGGTGGGAAATTCTCAACCCGGTGAATTGCGAGTTCCGCTGGAATGGCCTGACTCCGCATAGCCAGATCTTTGTATACCGTGAAAGAGAAGTCCGTTTTGGCCCCAAATCCCATTTTGGTTCCGGCGTGGTGACCTGGGATCTGCCTTTTCTGTTCAAAACGCCACCTGACTATGGACTGGTGGTAACAGGTCCGGCCAATCATGACCGCCCCCATATTACGCCGCTGGATGGTTTTATCCGTAGTGACTGGCTGCCGTTTCCCTTCACCATGAACTGGCGAATTACCACGCCGGACGTCACTTTGCGCTTTGAAGAAGGTGAGCCTATCGCGCGGGTATTCCCCTACCCCCTGGCATTGTTGGATGAAACGCAAATTGAAATAAAGAACCTGTCTGAAGACCCCGAGTTTGAACAACGCTTCAAGGACTGGGGTGCAGTGCGCCAACAGAACTACCAACAACGTCAGCAGAAAGTTCAGGCGGGTGCTCTGGAAGAAAAGCCCGATCTGGACGCTTTATGGAACCGTCAATACGCCAAGGGCTCAGGCGCTGAAGACTCCGGGCAAAAACATCAAACCATATTTCAGTGCAAACCCGTAATTGACCAGAGAAACAAGTAAGGCAAACAAAGCCCAGCTCAGGCAGCTGTCCTGGAATGCCAATAGATCGTCAGCGACAAGCCTCCGACATAGACATCCAGCCGGGCTGACTTTCCAATCGCCGTAACCAGCCCCGGATGGCCGGATAGTCACTCAGGTCAAAACCACCCTCATGGGCCACATGAGTGTAGGCATACAAGGCGATGTCGGCGACAGTGGCTCGATCACTGGTAAGAAACTTTGTTTTTTGCAAAGTCTGTTCCATCACGGTCAATGCCTGGTAGCCTTTTTCTCGCAGGGTTTTAAGCCTTTCGGCTTCTTCTGCTTCTTTGCCCAGAAACAGCGCAATAAAGCGAGCTACAGCGATAAAGGGTTCATGACTGTACTGTTCGAAAAACAACCACTGCCAGCTCAGGGCTTGCTGCCAGGGATCATCCGGAAACCAGGCCGTGTTGCGGGACAAGTGCAGCAACATGGCATTGGACTCTGCCAGGCAACGGCCATCGGGCAGCTGCAACAAGGGAACCTTGCCGTTGGGGTTGAGTTGCAAAAATTCGGGATTGCGGGTTTGCCGCTCCAGCACGTTGGTTTCAAGCCACTCTAAGGGCTGGTCAGTGAGCCTCATCAACAAAGCGACTTTGTAGCAATTACCTGAGCGACTGTCGCCGTATAGCCTGCTTTTTTGCATTGAACCAGCCTCTGCTATTGTCACTTCACTATGGGAGTCACCAGCATAATAAAATGCGCCGGATTGAGCACGGGTTTATCAATGCAATTCCCGGAATCAAGACAAAAAAAAGCCCCGATAATTTTCGGGGCTTTAAAAGCGCGTCACAATAGGCATAGAAGTGTGGGGACTGCCTGTGTAGAGTCGCGACGCGCTAGGCACAGTCAACTTACGATTTACATTCTAAGCATGTTGGGTTAAGAAACTGTGAACGCTGCGTTCTCTTATCGTGATTTATGCAGTTTTTTTGCCTGCATGGGCTCAATTCATGCAACGCGTTGGCGTGATTTCTTCAAATGCACCAAAAGCAGGGAAATAGCAGCCGGAGTCACTCCTGGAATTCGCGAGGCCTGGCCTACGTTATCGGGTCGGATACGGGCTAACTTCTCCATGACTTCGGCCGACAAGCCCCGCACGCTGGTGAAATCAAATTCGGAGCTGATTCCTGTCTCTTCATGCCGTACCCGGTGGGCAATTTCCTCTGCCTGCCTGTCCAGATAGCCTGCATACCGTACCTGGATTTCTACCTGCTCCCAAACCTGCTGGTCCTGAACTTCCGATCCGATGCCCGGCAAGCTCACCAGTTTGGCGTAGTCCAGTTCAGGGCGCTTGAGCAAATCCAGTGCCCGCGATTCCTTGCTGAGCTGTATATCGAATTTTTGCTGCAATTGCTGTCCCAATTCGTTTTGGGGTGTAAACCAAATGTCCTTCAATCGCGCCTGCTCCCGGCTGATGCTTTCCTGCTTGATGCAGAAACGCTGCCATTGAGCTTCACCCACCAGGCCCAATTCCCGACCCATGGCAGTCAGGCGTAAGTCGGCATTGTCCTCGCGCAATTGCAAACGGTATTCGGCACGGCTGGTGAACATGCGATAGGGCTCCAGTGTGCCCATAGTAACCAGATCATCCACCATGACGCCGATATAAGCCTGGTCACGTCGCAACAGCAAAGGACTCTGTTCGCGCGCCAGTCGCGCCGCATTGATGCCGGCCAGCAAGCCTTGAGCTGCTGCCTCCTCATAGCCGGTCGTGCCGTTGATCTGCCCAGCAAAAAACAGGCCTTTTACCTGGCGTGTTTCCAGGTGCGCTTGCAGCTCGCGCGGATCAAAATAGTCATACTCAATGGCATAGCCCGGGCGACTGATAAAAGCATTTTCGAAACCCCGAATAGAGTGCACCAGTTCCAGCTGCACATCGAAGGGCAAACTGGTTGATATACCATTTGGATACAGCTCACGGGTATTCAAGCCTTCCGGCTCAATGAATATCTGGTGGCTGCTGCGTTCAGCAAATCGCACAACTTTGTCTTCGATAGAAGGACAATACCTGGGTCCGACTCCTTCGATTTCGCCGCTGTACATGGGCGAGCGGTGCAGTGCGCCGCGAATGATCTCGTGAGTCTGCTCTGAAGTGTGGGTAATCCAGCAACAGACTTGTTCGGGGTGATCCGCTGTGCTGCCACCAAAAGAGAATACGGGTCTAGGCTCATCACCCGGCTGTTCCTGCAAGCCGGTGAAATCTACGGTCTTCCCGTCAATACGGGGCGGAGTGCCGGTCTTCAGGCGGCCGACTTTGAAAGGCAACTGGCGCAGACGCTCAGCCAGAGTTTGTGCCGGTGGATCACCCGCCCGGCCTCCGGAGTAGGAAGTCTCACCAATATGAATTTTTCCTGCCAGAAAAGTACCGGCCGTCAGTACTACCGACTTGGCCCTGAACTCAACTCCGTTGGCGGTAAGGCAACCAACGACCCGATCACCCTCCAGCAACAGATCATCCACGGCAGCCTGGAACATGGACAGATTGGCTTGCTGCTCAACAGCGGTACGAATAAAGGCCCGGTAAAGATTGCGATCGCATTGTGCTCGTGTAGCACGCACGGCGGGTCCCTTGCTGGCATTCAGGGTACGGAACTGGATACCTGCAGCATCGGCTGCACGGGCCATGATGCCGCCCAGCGCATCGATTTCCTTGACCAGGTGGCCTTTGCCAATACCACCAATAGCCGGGTTGCAGCTCATCTGCCCAACTGTCTCGATGCTGTGAGTCAACAACAATGTCCGGGCACCACTACGTGCTGAGGCCAGTGCCGCCTCAGTGCCGGCGTGGCCGCCGCCTATGACAATGACATCAAATTGTTTGGCAAACTGCATCAACAGATACCGCTATAAAATGGGCAGGTATTGTACAAAAATCAATCGGATAGTGCAGCATTAAATGATCAGGAAGAGCGCTTGTCAAATCCATACCGGGAGAAAATTGCGTTAGCAATGATCAGTTATTACGGCGTTCCTGGTCACGTTCCGGGTCGCGCTGCCGGCGACGATCATCTCGCTGTTCCACCTGACGGGAATCCAACTGCTGCTGATAATTCGGTTCGCTACGAGGTGCCGGCTGTTGATAAACAGGTTCGCTACGAGGTGCTGGCGGCTCGTAAGCAGGCTCATCACGGGGCGGGGCTTGCCGGTATATATGCTCACTGTGAGTGGGCGGAACTTCGATGCGCACTGGCGCGGAATTAGCGGGTCGAGGCGACAGATTCCTGTCGGGTACCGCCGGAGCCATGTTGACAGAACCTCTGGGCGGCGAAGCATCAGAGCCATAATTTCGACTCCCGCGAATGGAGGTTACCGGCATAGCGGAATCTGCGGGTTGCACTGGCGCCGTGCCGTAGGCTCGCTGTCTGCTGCTCTGGTTACTGTCAGTGTCTTCAGGTTGGATTCCAATGGGCTCCAATCGGCTGGGCCGGATTTTGCGCTCACTGCGGCTGCTGATGGTCATGCCCTGATCACCATCCTGTGTTGGAGCCAAACTGACTGAACGTGACATGCCCTGCTCTTCAGTCACTACCGTTGTAGATCGGCGATCCGGTTGACGGGTCTCGTTTTGACGCAAGCGCTCGGCAACTCTGTCATTGTAATCTTCTGCTCCACCTCTGCGTCCCCGCTGGCCCGGCGGTATCACCACCGGGTCAGGGCGATTCTGATTGGGCTGACCATGGTGGCCGGGTGGTCGATAACTGTGCGTTCCACCGTAATACGGCCGGTTGCCATAATAATGGCCGGAACCGTAACCATAAGAGTTGCGGTAATAGCTGGGATGAGAGTAATACCAGGGATCGTAGTAGGGATAATAGGAATTGCGATAATAGGCGTAGGAATAAGTCGGCCAGTAAGCCACCGGTCCATATCCCCAACCTCCGTAATAGGCCCCCGGATAGCCGACCCCCACAAACCAGCCGGGCTGATAGCTACCGTAATAGTAGTTCTGCTGGTAATAACCGTGACCGGAATGATAGGGCGAATTCTGGGGCTGGTAGGAATAGCTGCGGCTTGGGTATCCGCGAGACGGGCTGTAAGTGCTGCAGGCCGCCAGGAACATCAAAAGCATCAGGCCGCCGGCGAGGAAAGCCAGGCGCTGTGCAGGGAAACAAAATTGAGTAAGCCTATTCATACGGACTACAGGCTACCACGAAGCCGTGAATTTTAACTGAATGCTTTAGCTATTTTGTTTACCACTACGATCTGGTGGAAAACAGGATTCAGCGCGGAGTATCTTCCTTCAGGATCAACTTTGCTCCCGCCTGTCCTGCAGAAAAGACTTCGACCCGGATATAAGCCTGCTGACCCTCGATTGCACCGGCCGGAGCATTCAGCTTGAAAGGAGCCGTGCTGTGCGGCTCACCCTGCTCTTTCCAGCTTACCTGCACGGGTGTCTCCCGATAATCGCGCACGGGAAAAGTAGTGGAGCAGGAACTGTCGGGCAGTATCTGCCCACAGCTGACGTAATCACCTGTTAGCGGAACCAGGATGGTGACATCTTGCACGGTGAAGGGCAGTGCGTTGTAAATTTCAATTCCCACAATTTGCAGTGTTGGTCCGCTTGGCAGCTCCAGCGCCTCCGGACCGGAAGCGCAGGCCACAGCAAAGAGCAGACAACTGATGCCGACCAAAAACTTCTGAATAATCTGCCCCGGACGACTGTTCCGGCTGTTCACACTTAGCTCTGCCCCAGGGCGCTATTGACAATTTCTGCCACATCGCCGGAAAGCTCCGGAACATCCGCAATGCGTTTGAGTTCACGGGTCATCAAGGCCTGCCGGCCAGCATCGTATCGTTTGATTTGGTTGAAGGCAGCAGCCATACGTGAGGCAATCTGGGGGTTGATACGGTTCAGCTCGATAACACGGTCGGCCAGCCAACGATAGCCTGCGCCAGACGCCGCATGAAATCCGGTTGGGTTTGACATGGCAAATGCACCGACAACGGAGCGCACACGATTAGGATTAGTCATGCTGAATGCCTGATGCTGCAACAGTTGTTCAACGCGCTGTACGGCACCATCTCCTGGCTTAATGGCCTGCAAGGCGAACCATTTGTCCATCACCAGTGCATCTTCGGTCCAGCGCTGTTCAAATTGCTGCAACACTTCACTGGCATGGGCAGAATCCACATAAACCAGCGCTGCCAGAGCAGCCATGGAATCGCTCATATTGTCGCAGTTGCTGAACTGCTGCAGCGCCAGTTGTTGGCCCCACTCAAGCTCAGCCAGGAAAGACAGGCAAACATTTTTGAGACTGCGTTCAGCCATGGCCGCTGCGGAATTAGAATAAGGCTGGCCAGTGTTCAGCTGCTGGAACCTGGCCTTGAATAAATCCTGTAGCTGCTCCGCCAGTTTGCGCCGGGTAAATTCACGTGCTGCGTGAATACCGTCCACGTCAATTACCGCCATCTGTTCTCCCAGGTAATCTTCCGCAGGCAGGTACATAGCCTCCGCCAGCAAGGCGGGATCGGTTTGCTGGTCTTGCAGCAAAGCCTCAAAAGCTTTCGACAGGTTAGGGTCCAGTTGCATTTCCAGGCCCTGCGAATGCAGTCGGACATTTTCCAGGATGGCTGTTTCGGCCAGTTGCTGAGCGGCTTGCCAACGTACATAAGGATCCGGATCATGCTGCATCAGCACACCCAGTTGCCTGGCAGAATAATCGTAATGCAGTTTTACCGGCGCAGAAAAATCGCGTAACAATGCGGGAATCGGTGCAGCGGGCACGTTCTGGAACACAAATTCCTGCTCTGCCTGCTGCAGTTGCAGCACGCGAGTGTTGCCGACTGCCAGCTTCTCGCCCTCCAACTGCAATGGAATCTGCTCGCCTTGCTGGCTTAGCAGGCCCATGGCAAACGGAATCAACAATAGTTGTTTCTCAGCCTGGTCATGAGTAGCCGGCGTGTGCTGTGAAAGACGCAGGGTGAAGGTTTTGTGCTGCGCATCGTAAGACCCATCCACGGTCACTTCCGGAGTGCCTGACTGGCTGTACCAACGGCCAAAAAAGTCCAGGTCAGTGTCATTGGCATCTGCCATGGCTGCCAGAAAATCATCACAGGTTACGGCTTCACCATCGTGCCGTTCAAAATACAGTTTCATACCTTTCTGGAAGCCCTCTTCGCCCAGCAAGGTGTGATACATACGTATGATAGCCGCGCCTTTCTGATACACCGTCATGGTGTAAAAATTGTTGATCTCTGAATATTGATCAGGACGTATGGGATGCGACATGGAGCCTGCATCTTCAGGAAATTGCCGGTTGCGTAAATCACGGGCATCACGAATGCGCTTGACTGCGCGGGACTGCATGTCAGAAGAGAATTCCTGGTCGCGGAATACGGTCAATCCTTCTTTCAATGTGAGCTGGAACCAGTCCCTGCAAGTCACGCGATTACCGGTCCAGTTATGGAAGTATTCATGCCCTATCACTGACTCTACACCCTGGTAGTCAAGATCGGTCGCCGTTTCCGGCCTGGCGAGGACGTACTTGGTATTGAAAATGTTCAGTGACTTGTTTTCCATCGCGCCCATATTGAAATTATCCGTGGCAACGATGTTGTAAATGTCCAGGTCATATTCCAGATCGAAGCGCTGCTCATCCCAACGCATAGCCCTGACCAGCGACTGCATTGCATAGTCACACTTGTCAATATTGCGCTGTTCGGTGTACACGCGCAGCTCCACTTTCCTGCCGGATCGAGTAATAAATTCATCCTCGATGAAAGCCAGGTCACCGGCCACCAGCGCAAACAGATAAGCGGGCTTGCGAAAGGGATCTTCCCAAACCACCCAGTGACGACCATCGTCTGTACTGCCTGAATCTATAGCATTGCCATTGGACAGCAACATCGGATAACGCTGCTGATCTGCCTGGATTCTGACTTCAAAGCGGGTCATCACGTCTGGTCGATCCGGGAAATAGGTGATTTTGCGGAAGCCTTCTGCTTCACATTGTGTCAGCAGGAAATTTCCCGAGGAGTAAAGGCCCTCCAGGGCGGTATTCTCCTGCGGCCTTAGCCGCACCTGTATCCTGAGGGTGCAAACGGCCGGGGCATTGTGGATGACCAGTTGATTGGCATCACAGCTATAAGCCTGCTGGTCCAGCTCATTTTCATTCAGGAAAATACTGACCAATTCGAGTTGCTGCCCGTCGAGCACTATGTCCGCGCGGCCCTTGCCACTCTCGACCAGACTTAAATGCATCACCGAGCTGACTGTGGTGAGCTGATCTCCAATCTCGAAATTCAGCGCTACCTGTTGCAGATTCCAGGGGTAGGGTTGATAGTCTTTGCGCCTGATTACGGGACGCTGCGAAGCTTCTTTCATATTTAAAACCTTGGGATTATCCATCGTGGAGCTGTGCGTATAGCCAGCTCATGCGGCAGCCCCTTATTATAGGCGGATGCGTCACCAAAGGCAGATACCACTTTGATCGACAAGATCAACGGGCTCACGTCATTCCATGTCTAAAGCAGGATAGAACATGCCAAAAAGCTCTCCAGCCATTGATCTCCCTGATTTTCAGGCCGTCCAGCAGGCAGCAAACCGGATCCGGGGATTTGTCCGGGCGACCCCGGTATTACAGGATGCTGCCCTGAATGAGCGCCTGGCATGCCAGCTATTCATCAAGTGTGAAAACCTTCAGGCCAGTGGCGCGTTCAAATTACGCGGGGCCAGCAATGCCATTGCGCGATTGCGGGAGCAAAATATCCCCGGCGACGTAGCCACACACTCATCCGGTAATCATGGGGCGGCCCTAGCCATGGCTGCCCGCCTGGATGGTCGCCGCGCTCACGTAGTGATGCCTGAAAACGCCTCGGCATTCAAGGTGTCGGCAGTGCTTGAACAAGGTGGGAAAGTTTATTTTTGTGCTGCCACACAGGCAGCTCGCGAACAGGGATTGGAAGAATTACTGGCTGCTGGGCACCACGCCATCCCGCCTTATGATCATGTCGATATCATTGCCGGACAAGGCACAGCCTGCCTGGAATTAACACAGCAAATTCAAGAACTTGAAATTGTTGTTGCGCCAGTTGGTGGCGGTGGCCTGATCAGCGGAACGGCTCTGGTAGCCAGCCATCTGGGCATCACAACCCTGGGTGCAGAGCCCAGCGGCGCGGCCGATACCGCGGCCAGCCTGGCGCAGGGTAAGAGGGTGGACAACGTGCAGGCTGTTACCATAGCCGACGGGCTGAGAGCCCTGGTAGGGGTACGTAATTTTGCCTTGATTCATGAGTTGGTAGACAGTGTAATTACTGTCTCTGAAGATGAAATTCGCCAGGCCATGATAGACATCTGGAAATATTTTCGGCTGGTGGTTGAACCCTCATCCGCAGTGGTATTGGCCGCCATACAACAACAAGCGAAGCAATTCAGCGGCAAACGCGTGGCGGCCATCATCAGCGGCGGCAATATCACACCGGCTCAATGGCAGGAAATAACTGCTTGGGATTCAGGAGCATGAGTGACAACAAGGCCAGTCGGTGTCCCTGGGCAACATCCGACCCCCTGCTGGTGGCTTATCACGATGAAGAATGGGGGCGCCCCGTCTTTGATGAGCCGCATTTGTTTGAGCTGATTACCCTGGAAGGCGCCCAGGCCGGATTAAGCTGGCTGACCATTTTGCGCAAGCGCGAAGGTTACCGAAAGGCCTTTGCAGACTTTGACCCAAAACGTGTAGCGGGATTTGATGGCAAACGAATTGATCAACTGGTACAGAATCCGGCAATTGTGCGTCACCGAGGCAAGATCGAATCAACCATCAATAATGCACGGCGCATTCTGGCCTTATGGAATTCGGGCCAGACATTGGCAGAGATTTGTTGGGAGCTGGTGGCTGAGCAACCGGTGCAGAACCACTACAGGCAAATGTCTGATGTACCCTCCAAATCCGAACTGTCTGCCCAGCTCAGTCGCCGCCTGAAAAAGCTGGGATTCCGCTTTGTAGGCGAAACCACCTGCTATTCCTTTCTGCAGGCAGCGGGCCTGGTAAATGATCATTTGCCAAGCTGCCCACAGCACGATATCTGTCAGTCTTTGGCCTCGTCGTCAGCACGTTCGCGCAAGGACTGAGCGCGCTGCATGAAGGTTTCTACCGGCACTCCTTCGCGCAATTGATACGCCGGTGGTCGCAACAAGGGGTCCAGCCAGGGCAGGCTGCTGAATTGTGTTTTTTCAATAAAGCTGCCAACTGCCGGCGTACCAAACAATAGTACGGCAGCACATCCGGCCAACAAGGCCTGGCGTCGTATCCGGGCCTGGCTGAAATAGCGTATATGCGCGAATACAACTCCTGCCATGATCATGATGCGACCCATCCATCTCAGCCACCAGACCGCGACGTCCCAATCCAGAGCGAAACCCACTATCAAGACCAGCTGTGAAATTACAAACAGGCTGGTCACCCCGGCAAAAGCTATCGCCAGGTGCACCAGAAAATGCGAGCGATGTGCCAGTACGCGATTCAGCAGCGCCCAAAACCCAGCCCATAAAATTATGCCGATCATTGGATAACTCATTTCTTCGGCGATGCCCAACAAGCCCAATTTACCTGGGTCCTGTAACAGCTCACTGGCATAAAGCACCAACAAAGCCAGTATGGCCAGGCTGATCATTACCCAGGGGCTGCTCAGACCAGACAAAAATCCCAGACGTGCGCTGTCTCGCAAAGTCGGAGCCAACACGCCCGTGCCCGAGTGAAATCGAAGTTGGCTATGGCCAAAGTTTAGTGTCATGCCGTCGCGTAGCGGCGATGATTCCAGACGGTTTTTGCTGTTTCCCAGATAACTTCCATTCAGACTGTCCAGATCCTGAATTTGTGGCTGACCGCCTTCCATGCTCAAAAGCAGATGGTGCGGGCAGACATAGGGATCAGCCACTACCAGTTCATTGTCCAGGGCACGACCAATCTGGATCCGCGAGCCATCCCACAACTGCCTGTGCACCAGCTGGCCATTTCGATTCAGAATTTCGATGCAGCCGGGCGGCCGCGACATTGCGTATTCCGGTTCGCTCATGGCAATTCTGCTCGCCATGCAATGGTGTTCACAAATGCTTCGGACAGCTGCACCAGGTTTTCCCAGCTGAAGCCTGCCAGGATCAGGGTGGACTGCAGTGCTTCATGATCATCAACCAGGCTGGTCAGATAAAAATAAGCATCATAAATTCCTGCCAGCTGGCGATAGGCCCTGACACAGAAAGTGGATTTGAAATTGAGTTCTGAGTGACTGAGGAAACCGGATTGGCAATGGTAGCGGCTGACAGTCTCTTTGTTGCCCTCCAGGCGCAATTGCGGGTAATAACTGCGCTTTTCCAACTGATGATAGAAACGCAGCGGCTGCAGTTGCTCTGCCGAAATCAGGTCGTGCTGGAAGCGTATGACACCGGTGGTTAGCGCATCGGACAGGAAGATGTCATCCTGACTCTGACATTGGTAGTAGACCTGTTTCATCACCTCTGAAGGGCTCTGCAAGGAATTACCCCAACAACTCATCCAATCGGCCAATTCACCGGCAACCCGATAATTTTTGAGCTGCGTGGTGCTCATAGCATTGGCCAGCAAACGGGCCGCGATGTCAGCCTGGTTGTCCTGTAATTGCCGACTGATAGTCGCATGCAGACCAGCGCTGTCGATAGGCTCGTCGCCACTGTCCTGCAACAGTCTGCTGGCAAACTTTGCCGGCACCAGAAATCCCACCTGGTTGCCAGCGGTTGCCACGTTGATGCCTATCACAGCACCAGCCTGGTTCAGCACCGGCCCACCCGACATACCGGGATTGATCGAGCCGGTAAAGTGCATGCGTTCGTACAAGGACCTTTCCAGCAAGCCGTTATAAGTACCTTCGACTATGGTCAAGCCAATATCGTAGGGAAAGCCCATGGAGTAAAGCCGCGTCCCCTGCCGCGGCGCGAGTTCAGCTATCGCCAATGGTTCGGGATGCTGAGCATCGCTGCGTAGCAAAGCCAGGTCATGCACTACATCCACGTTCACCAACTGCAGGGTACCCCTCTCGCCACTTTCAGAAAGGTAGTGGGCCTCATACTCGCCGGGATGGTTGGCCAGGTCGGCGATTACGTGGTAATTGGTGAACACAAATCCGGCCGGCCCTGCGAGGAAACCAGAACCTATGCCTGATTTTGACTGCGTTTGCTTTTCTATCACCTGGATCTGCAACACCCGATCCCGCCAGTCTGCAAACAAGTCTGCAGTATCAGCAGCAACGGCTTGCGCCCAAACAAGTCTGGGAAAGCAACAGTTCAAAATCAGGGGCAGAATCCAATAGCGAAACTTCACAATTTTTTCTCTGCAGCTGCGGGTGAGCAGAACACCATTATAATCAAGGCTTCGATCTGCGGGTCTGCGGTGCGCCGACTGAGCACGCAGGGCGAAATTGGCGCAGAATGCTGGAGTATGGTCATGCAATCCTTATACATCTTACGTCATGCGAAGGCAGTGACCTGGACCCCAACTTCGGATGATTTTTCGCGCGTTCTGCAAGCCTCCGGACAAAGAGACGCAGAAAACCTGGCCAGCTGGATAACGGCGCACCTGGCATTGCCGGACTGCATTGTTTGTTCACCTTCGCAACGAACCCGCGAAACCCTGGCGCCTTTGCTCTGCGGGCAAACCCAACTTGAAAGCGTAACCCATTTTTTGCCGCAGCTTTACCATTCCACTTTGCGAACTTTGCAGGCTGCGCTGGACGCCACTTTTGCTGAATTTGATCGGGTGCTGATAGTCGGACATAACCCTGGACTTGAAGTGCTGGCGGGGGAAGTCATGCACCGTAATCACTATTCGGATTTCAGCCGCTTGCCCACCGGCACCTTGGTGGTCATCGACTTCGCGGCTGGCTGGGGCCAGGACCAGGGTAACGGTGAATTACGGCACCTGATACGCGGTAAGAAACTATCAGGAGATTGAATCCAGGTATACCCGGACTACTTCTTCCAACATGACTTGATCACTTTCACTGAAGCGATCAACTACCGGGCTGTCAATATCCAATACGCCCAACAGATCACCCTTGAATATCAAGGGCACCACCAATTCGGAGCGGGATGCTGTATCGCATGCGATGTGCCCGGCAAATTGTTCCACATCCACAACCCGCCGGGTTTGCCTGGACTGGGCTGCGGTGCCACATACTCCTTGCCCGAGCGGAATCCGCACACAAGCCGGTTTACCCTGAAACGGCCCCAGCACCAATTCCTCACCTTGCAGAAAATAGAAACCCACCCAGTTCACCTGCTCCAGTTCCATGAACAACAGGGCTGAAAGATTGGCTGCATTGGCTATGACATCGCTTTCAATTGACAACAATCCGCGTGCCTGGGCCGCAAGGGTAGTGGCTGTTTTCCAACTGTCTTCCATGTTGCTCCTCACATTAAGCTGCTGAAGGGGAAAGTCCCTTGCGACATGCAGAATCCCATCAGTCGCGCTGACGAAAAACCAGAATCTGGTTATTGGCCGGCATAGGAATTTTCTGTTGCAGATTCATGTGATGACTTGCTGCCAGTTTTTCAAGCTCCGCCACATCGCGCAAGCCCATCAACGAGTTCCTGGCTTTCAGATCCTGATCAAACTGTTGATTGCTAGGTGCTGTGAACTGACTGTTTTCATTGAAAGGCCCGTAGAGGCTGAAAATCCCGGCCGGCCGCAACACTTCAGCCACGCCTTCAAACATGCAGATCACTTCCAGCCAGCTCATGATATGTGCCGTGTTGGCTGAAATAACGGCCTGGCATGTGAGCTCTGGCCAGGTTTCTGCTACATCCAGAGCGATGGCCGGCATCACATTGGCTCCGGCCTGCAAATCCAGTCGTTGCTGCAAGCTGGCCAGGTTTTGTGCCTGCTCGCTGGGCTGCCACTGCAGCAAGGGCAAGTGCTTCGAGAAATGCACCATGTGTTGTCCCGTGCCCGAACCAATTTCAAGTACCAGTCCTGAGTCCGGCAACACTTGCTGCAACACTTCGAGTATGAGCTGCTTATTGCGCTCACAGGCGGGAGCGAAGGCTAAGGATTCGTTCATCACAGCAATTCCAACATGGCAGTTTTGCAAGTTGCCTGCAAAGCTTCTCGGTCCCGATGTCGACCTTCAGTCACGCGTTGTCGGCCAGCCACCCAAACGCTGCGGATCATGGCCTGGTCACCGGCCAATATCCAGCTATCCAGCAAGGTATCCCCGCTACGCCCCTCCAGCAGCAGGTGCTCCGGGTTCAATTCGACCAGGTCGGCCCGGTAACCCGGCGTAATCCGACCTGCTTTCTGACCCAGGGCTTGTGCACCACCTGCCAGTGCCCGCTGAAACAGACTGCGGCCACAACTGTAGCCGTTTTCAACCAACACATTGCGTTTGCCGCTGTGCAATCGAGCCTGAAACTCCAACATGCGCAATTCTTCATTGACGGCCAAGCGTAAATTACTGTCGCTACCTATCCCGAATCTGCCGGATTTTTCAAACCAGTTTGCAATGTCGAAGTAACCATCACCCAGATCAGCTTCGGTGCTGGGACATAAGCCTATAACAGCTTTGCTCTGCAAGGCTGCTGCTGTCTCTTTTGGATTCATATGCGTGGCATGCACCAGGCACCAGTTTTTATCCACCGCATGCTGATCCAATAACCATTCCACCGGCCTCGCGCCCAAGGCCTGTTTGCAATCTGCAACTTCCTGCGGCTGCTCGGCAATATGGATATGGATGGGCTGAGACACTTTGCTACAGGCCTTCAACACTTCCGATATCTGCCGTGGTGCGACCGCGCGTAAGGAATGCAGTGCCAGTCCAAGCCTATGCAAGTTCTGCTTCTGCAACAACTCCGCACAACGCTGCCAAAGCTCCAGGTACTGCTCAGTACTATTGTGAAAACGCCGCTGTCGGTCGGATACGCCCTCACTGGAGAAACCGCTGCGACTGTACAACACCGGTAACAAGGTCAGGGCTATGCCTGACAGCTCGGCGGCCGCCACTATCTGCCCGGACAACTCAACCGGGTTGTCATAGGGCTGGCCATCTGACTGGTGATGCAAATAGTGGAATTCTGCACAGCTGGTATAACCGTTTTCCAGCATTTCAACCTGTAGAAACGCTGCAATAGCGCGCAACTGGTCTGGCTGAATGCGTAAAGCCAGGCTATACATGTATTCACGCCAGCTCCAGAAACTGTCACCTTCGGGGCCGGGTAAGCCGGTCAAACCGGCCATCTGCCTCTGAAACGCATGGCTGTGTATATTGGGCATACCGGGAACGATATGACCGTAGTCCACAGTGGCGTTTTCTGGCAGCTTTTCTACCGAGCGGATAATGCCGTCCGCATCCAGCTGAATGAGGGCGTGCTCCAGCCAACCAGTATCTGTCAACACGCTGCGGCAGCGTATTTGCTGCTCAACCATGTTGCGGCTTCCAGGTACTTAGCAGGTGCAACAGTACTTTTAGACGTTGTTGCAATGCAGAGGCCTGCGACTCTTCCCAAACCGGTGGTGTTTCATTCATATAAGCTCGCTGCGCGATTTCCAGCTGCAAGGCATGAATCTGTTGATCCGGCTGGCCGTAATGCCGGGTGATAAAACCACCCTTGAAGCGACCATCGACAACCAGTGTGTAACTGCTGCTGCGAAGACTTTCAGTTGCTGCATTCAGCAAAGACGGATGAGCACTGAGTCCACCATTGCTGCCCAGGTTGAGATCAGCTAGCTGGCCATCAAACAGCAGCGGTACTTCAGCACGAATCGAATGGGCATCCAGCAAAATGGCATGGCCATGCTGTTGACATATTTTCTGCAGATTGGACCTTAACAGATCGTGATAAGGCTGCCAGTAAAGCCTGAGTCGCTCGCCGGTTTCTGCTGCAGTTGGCTGCTCGCCGCTGCGATAAACAGCAGCTCCGGAAAAACACTGCATGGGCAGTACACCCGTCATCAATTTGGTTTGACTGGCGGAATACAAGGGGCGGTCATCGCTGGGACGATTCAAGTCCACCACGGTGCGAGCTGCTTTTGCGACCAGCATGCCAGCGCCCATATCGCGGGCGAATTGATACAGTTTATCAACGAACCAGTCCGTATCCGGAAGTGGGCGGGCCTCATCAGTGAGGCGCTGGCTCAGTCCCTCTGGCAATCCGGTTCCGGCATGCGGCACGCTGATCAGCACTGGGCTTGAGCCCTGGTGAAATTCAGGCAGTAGTGTCAGTGATGGAGCATTGGCCATATGCGCAACAATTTACCTTATGCCAGTTGGAAATGCTTGGCGAAAGTCAGCATAGCCAATAGTTCAGAGCCGGCCTTTAGCGCCCATTGAAAGGCCTACTGTTGGCCTGATGGATAAAAAAACGCCCGGCTAAACCGGGCGTTTTTACTTCCATAAAGTCGATAAATCAGAGTATGGGACGCTCTTCAACAATGGTGGGCGTAACGAAGATCAGCAATTCCCGTTTCTTGGAATCATTCGAACGCCGACGGAACAATGCCCCTACGCCAGGTATGTCACCCAACCAGGGCACTTTTTCTTCTTTGGACGAATTTTCATCCTGGAAGATACCGCCCAGTACCACAGTGTCA
The DNA here is from genome assembly GCA_037968555.1 of Lysobacterales bacterium. Classification (GTDB taxonomy): domain Bacteria; phylum Pseudomonadota; class Gammaproteobacteria; order Xanthomonadales; family SZUA-36; genus JAWXBM01. The sequence continues at coordinate 21,674 of JBBKVS010000036.1, forward strand.
CCGTTTTCAACCAATACCGTCGTGTTCAATTCACGCGTATCGATGGAAGGAACCGAACCACCTCTGGCCGTCTGGAAGATTTCACCTACCGTGTCCTGCTTGATTTCCAGATCCAGCTGAATGCGGTTATCCGGCGTGATTAATGGAGTTGCTTTCAGTTCCAATACGGCTTCCTTGAAGGAAACAGCCGTGGCACCGGAAGAGGTTGAATTCTCATAGGGAATTTCAACACCCTGTTGAATATAAGCTTCTGCCTGGTTGGCCGTGATGATACGCGGTGTCGAAATCACCTCGCCTTCACCTTCGGATTCCAGGGCCGACAATTCCAGATCGAGAATCACGTCACCGGTAAGGAATGACAGGCCCAAAGTCGATGCATTGGATGTCGGGGCCGGCAGGTTAACCTGGTAGCGATTCGGATAACTGGGAATGTCGAACAAGCCGTCGTCACGAGGATCGATGGCTGGATTCATGATATCCACAGCGCTGCCATTCGCGCCAATCACACCAATATTGCTGCCTGCATGCAAATAGCTGACACCAAAGCGCACACCCAATTCGTGAGCAAATTCGGAATTGGCAATCACAATTCGGGCTTCGATCTGTACCTGACGTACCGCATAGTCCAATTCGGTGAGCAATTGCCGTATTTCCAGAATTTTCTGTGCTGTATCCGTAATCAGCAGGGTATTCGTGCGTTCATCGACGGTTACAGAACCGCGCTCTGAGAGCAAACCGTATTCGCTATCCACAGTGCTGGAAGATTCGTCAATCAGAATCTTCATATCAACGGCTTTGGAATAAGACATGGGCATAAGCACAGTCTGCAAGGGCTCCAGTATCTGCCTGTCCTGGTAAGCCTTCAGCAATTGCTGCTCACGCGCAGCGATTTCAGCCGTTGGGCCTATCCACATCACGTTGCCATTCATGCGCTTATCCAGATTGCGCGCATCCATTACGATGTCCAGCGCCTGGTCCCAGGGAACGTTGGTCAGTCGCAGGGTCAGGTTGCCACCCACACTGTCGGCCACAACTATATTGAGATCGGACACATCGGCAATCAACTGCAATACCGAACGCACCGGAATGTCCTGGAAGTTGAAAGTTACCCTGGTGCCTTGATAGGTTTTTTCTTCGAAGAATTTAATCTTTTCTTTCTCTTCGGCCTGGATGTCCTGAATCAATTTCTGCACTTCGATAACGATGCTATCACCTGACTCGTAAGCCAGTTGCTCGTATGGTCCCGTAACGCTCAGTGTCAGCCGCACGCCAGTGCTGATCACGCTGGAATCAATAAACTGAACGGGTGTGGCAAAGTCGACCACATCAAGACGGCGATTCAAATCGTCCGGCAGCGAGGCATTGAACAGGTCTATCGTAATGCGGTTACTGCCTTCGTCCACCGACATATTCGTGCCTGAACGATTCATGTTGACAATCACTCGTCCTTCGCCCTTTTCACCGCGGCGGAAATCTATTCCGGTCACACTTTGGCCATAGCCACTGCTGGAGGCAACAGATGATACGGAGCTGGCAGAGCTGGTACTGGCACCACCACCGATTTCCAGCACAACCTGCCCGTCTGAACTGGAGTAGTCGTAGCTCACGGAGCGGCTCATATCGACCACCAGGCGAGTTCGTCCACCGGCACCCACTGCTGAATACTGTTGCACCGAGCCCATGCCTACGGAAACCGAATCACTGCTGCCGCTGAAACTGGCATCAGCCAGATCGAGCACGATACGAGCCGGGCTCTCAGTTGCGAACACGCTCACTTGCGGCGTGTCACCACTGGTAAACAGGGTGATCCTCACCGCACCATCGGCGCCTGCCGAATGGCTGACACTGGTCACATCCGTTGCACCAAATGCCAGTGACATTGGCGCAATAGCCAATACCAGAGCGATGCCTCTCAGAATTCCTTTTCTTACATTTCGCATGCTGCGCCCTCTTTCACAGAAATTTGGCTTGATTGAAAGCCTGTTCTTGTAGCTGTTCATGGCACTGCCTCTCAAGGTTTCACGCCTATTACGATCCATGTTCTAGCTTCCGCCCAGGGCCATGGCTGCATCCCGAACTATCCAGCCGCCTGCGCCGTCAGGAATGAATTCGGAAAGTTGAACTTCATCCTGATCAATCAGGCCAACCTTTCCATGGTTCTTGCCCATGTAATTACCAACTGAAACACGGTGTACGACTCCATCCGGATCACGAATCAAGGCCCAATCGGATGACTCTTTGGAAAAAGTCCCAACCATGGTCAAAGTATCCAATTCAAAACGTTCCAGATATTCACGGGTACGCTGGAAGTCCGGACGCGGACCAGTTGTATTGGTTTGTGCCGCAACTTCATCCGCACCTTCGCTGGTAGAGCGACGAAACGGGTCGCGGCCTTCAAGCCCTTCATAATCATAGGGTGTATAGGTGCGCACTGCAGGAATGGGTGGGATCGGTGCGGCCGGTTTGGCTTTTACATCAGCAATGTAGCGATCAAGATCATCCTGGTTACTGCTACACCCAGCCAAGCACACCGTCACCAGCATGGTCAGAAGCATAAAGGAGACATTACGAGAGTATTTCATCGTTTTGCCTCCGCTGCTTGTTGTGCGGCACGTTCTGCCGCTTCGTCTTCATCTATGTACCGGTAAGTTTTAACCGTGCCTTCCAGTATCAGGCGTCCGTCATTGCGGCTGACTCCCACATCCCGGTCACTGGCACGTCGCAAAGAGATGTCGTGCATGGTCAGAATGACCACTCGTGGCAGGGAAGCGACGCCACCTACAAATTCGCCAAACTGGTGATAATCACCGAGCATGCGAACCGATATGGGCCGTTCTGCATAGAAGTCGTGCAATGCTTCAGCATTGGGCTGGAACAATTGCACATCAATGCCTGCACCCAGTGCAGCTTGTGAAATATCAACCAGCAATTTGTCCATTTCGGTTTTGCTGGGCAACTGCCGGAACATGGTTTCCAGCAATTCCTGCATTTCAGCCAGCTGTGCCTCATAGGCCTCAAGGTTGGCGGCTTTCTGCTGTTTGTATTCAAAATCCTGGCGCAAAGTCAGTTCTTTCTGCTCGACCCGTTCCAGCTGTTCAATCTTGTTTTTGACCAGCAAGAAGTAACCTATGGCCAAAACCACGGTCAGCAGTAAGCCGAGAATGACATAGCGAATTGATGTTGGCGCATTGCCAATATCATTGAAGTCGAGATCTCTCAGTTCATTGAGCATCAGTTCGCCCCCCCAGCTGCCTCGTTGTCAAAACCCGCTTCAGCATCAGAATCCTGCTTGGCTGAACGTAATATGACATTGATGGCAAACTCATAGGCCTCCGTTCGTGAGACCGGCTGGGCCGAAGCGCGAACGTACTGGAGTTCTGGATTGTTGAACAGGTCCATCAGTTCCAGGCTGTGCAAATAAGCTGAAACCCGGGCATTTGACTGGCTGGTACCCAGCAAGGTTACTCTTTGCCCCTGCTGCCTGACATCAGTAAGCGTGACACCTACCGGTATGGTCTTGGCAAACTTGTCCAGCAACTCGACGGTGAGAGAGCGACTGGCCTGCAACTGTTCAATAATCTGTTTACGCGAAAGCAAGCGATTGCGGGTGCGCTCCAGTTCCGCTATGCGATCTATGCGCTGTTGCAGACGGTTGATTTCTGTCTGGATTTTTTGGTTACGCGCTTCCTGGATACTGATTTTCTGGTCAAAAAACAAACCGACTACCAGAACCAGGATGGCACCCAATACCAGCGTGCCTACCAAGGAGTAAAGGAATTGCCGTTGGCGTTCTCTGCGCGCTTCTTCACGCCAGGGGAGTAGATTGATTCTTAACATCAGTCAAACCCCCTCAAGGCCAGCCCCATAGAGACCATTTCGTTGCGCGCTTCTTCGCGCAAGGGCAGGAGATTGTTTCTAAACATCAGTCAAACCCCCTCAACGCCAGCCCCATCGAGACCATCAGATTGGGCGCATTGGCGGTCAGGGCAGAAACGGCAACCGAAGGCGCCAGTTCCAACCCGCTGACCGGGTCAGCAATGTTGGTCTTGATACCCAGTTCCTGTTCCACTACATCGGTGAGCCCTTTCAACATGGCCATATCGCCAGCCACGTAAAGCGTGCGGATGTTGGAAAATTCACTACTGGAACTGTAGAACTGCAATGCGCGGCTGATCTGGTGCACTACATTGAGCATGAATGGCTCCAGCACTGCATCCTCGAAATCTTCTGGCCCAGGCTCCCCACGCTTGAAGAAGCCGGCTTGCTCCGCGGTCATATCATAACGACGCATGATTTCTTCGAGTAGCTGGTGGGCGCCGAATGGATGGTCACGGGTGTACAAGACGCGGCCGTTGCGCAACACCATTAAAGTGGAAAGGTCATAGCCTATATCGAACAGGCCTACTGCCTCGGTGCTGCGAATGCCGTCACGTTCACGAATCAATTCGAATGCATTGGCGATGGCAAAAGACTCAACGTCCACCACTTGTGCCTTCAGCCCTAATGACTCCAATGCGTCCTGCCGACTCTCCACATTCTCGTTCTTACTGGCTGCCAGCAGGATATCCACCATGTCTGCATTGCGAGCAGATGGCCCCAGCACTTCAAAATCCAGGCTGATCTCGTCCAGCGGATAAGGAATGTACTGGTTGGCTTCAATCTGTACCTGGCTTTCTATATCTGCCTGGGCGAGATTGGAGGGCAGGCTGATTGTCTTGGTAAATACGGCAGAACCGGAAACGGCTACTGCACAGTATTTGGAGCTCGAACCGGACTTTCGGATCGCCGACTTGATCGCGTCGGAGATCGCTTCAATGTCCTGCACGGACTTTTCAACAATCACGCCCTGCGGCAAAGGCTCAATCGCAAAATGATCTATGCGATAGCTTGAGCCATGCGAGGAGAGTTGCAACAAGCGGATGCTTGATGCGCCGATGTCCAGCCCGATAATGGGTGGGTTTTTTGTGCCTAAGAGTTTCAAATTGTCCTCAATCCTTTGCTTGACAATAGCTTACTGACACTTCTTACACTAGTTTTTAACAGAATTCTCACTCTATCTCAATGCCTTTTTTGAAATTTGTTGAACTATCTGTCAAAAGTTCCATTCCATTTCGGACAGAATTCTGAATTTGTGCAATCTAATGCGAGGGAAGAAACTGATGGCAGCTTTCGCTGTCAATGAAGGAATGATTCGGCTGCTTCCCTGCATGCCTGTTACTATCGTGTCCTGGGGCTGCACAGCCCTGTCGAAGCCACCCAGTGAACAAGGGCTAGCCCTTGCTTGAGATCTAGCATAGCAGGAAAAAATAGCGTGAAGAAAGTCTTTCGGTGGTTTTTTATACTTCTACTGTTATCAGTCGTGTTGGCAATTTCTACTGTGGGCATTGCTTATCTAGTGTTTGAACCGGGTTTGCCCGAGGTTGAAACATTGCGTGACGTGCAGCTGCAAGTACCTTTGCGGGTCTACAGTCAGGACGGCAAACTGATTGGCTTGTTCGGTGAAATGCGTCGCGTCCCGGTTACGCTGGATGAAATGCCGGATGCGCTGGAGCACGCATTTCTCGCCGGTGAAGACGCTCGCTTCTATGAGCATCCGGGGGTTGATTACCAGGGCATCAGCCGTGCCGCCTTCACATTGCTGACCACTGGCGAGAAAAGTGTGGGTGGCAGCACTATCACCCAACAGCTGGCACGAAATTTCTTTCTGACTTCCGAAAAAACATTCACCCGCAAGTTCAAGGAAATTTTCCTGGCGCTGAAAATTGAAAAGCAACTCAGCAAGCAGGAAATCCTCGAGCTTTACCTCAACAAGATTTTTTTGGGCTACCGGGCCTATGGTGTCGGTGCAGCCGCGGAAGTGTATTACGGCAAGCCGGTCGCTGAGCTGACCCTGGCGCAAAGCGCAATGATAGCCGCACTGCCTAAGGCCCCCTCGCGCGTCAATCCCATCAACCAGCCGGAGCGTGCCACTGAACGGCGAAATTATGTATTGAACAGAATGCTGGAGCTGAAATACATCACCCAGCAGGATTACCAGCAGGCTGTGGCAGAAAAAGACCTGGCGTTCTATCACGGTATGACGGCCGAAATATCAGCACCTTATGTGGCAGAAATGGTCCGTGTGAAAGCGCTGGAGTTGCTGGGTCAACAGGCTTATACCGGCGGCTTCGAAATTTACACCACCATAGACAGCGGTTTGCAGAACGCTGCAGACCAGGCCGTAACACGTGGTCTGGAAGCATACGATCGCCGCCATGGTTACCGCGGCGCAGAAGCGCACATTGACCTGGCCAACAAGGCCACGCCGCAACAATGGAATGAGGTACTGGAGCCCTATCGCCCCATTTCCGGTTGGCTACCCGGGCTGGTCACCGAGGTTGAGGAAGAACTGGCGCTGGTTTATCTGCTGGATGGACAAACGGTGGCGCTGGAACTTGAAGAGTGGATGGCACCCTATATCAGTCGTGACCGGATGGGCTACAA
>JBBKVS010000037.1:0-20180 GCA_037968555.1 Lysobacterales bacterium
TTTGAGGAAAATTTTCCGCGCCTTTACCGCTTCGCACTCGCGCGCCTGGGTGGTGACAGGCAGGCCACCCGGGAGGTTGTACAAAGCAGCCTGGGTCGCGCTTTGAAGAATATTTCCCAATTTCGTGGCGAAGCTGCTCTTTTTACCTGGCTGTGTGCCATTTGCCGCAACGAAATTGCAGACTGGGCGCGCAAAAACGCCAAGTATCGGGAACATATCGTCCTGACCGAGGACTTTCCGGATTTGCAGGCTGTAGTCGATTCGCTGGCGACTGCAGAAAACAATAATCCGGAACGAGTGCAGCAACGTTATGAACTGTCACGCCTGATCCAGGTGGCGCTGGACCAGTTACCCGCACGCTACGGTGATGTACTGGAATGGAAATACATCGAAGGCCTTTCTGTCAAGGAGATTGCCGACAAAATGGCAATCAGTGGTGATGCGACTCAATCACTGCTGGCAAGGGCCAGGATTGCTTTCGAAGAGGTCTATCGCAGTCTGGTCCAGCCCGTGATGACGGATCAGATTGAACAAGTCTGATGGAGACTTAACAGGAAGACATGACTAAAACAGGTTTACATACACCGGTATTCAAACAACACGAAAATCTCCGGAAAACAGACCAGGGCACATAGAGAAAGGATATGGACAAACAGGACCAAGCGCAAAAATTTGAAGTGGGAAATCAATCGCAGGACAAGCTGTCTGAGCTTTTTCGTTTTGTTGACTCACGGCAGAAGCCGCCGGAGGACGACAGGTTGGCCATCCGGCAGGCCGTGCATGCCCAATGGTCAGGTCAACTGCAGCAAAAGCGCAAAAAGCAATGGAATATGGGCTTGGCTGTGGCTGCCAGCCTGCTTGTGGCCATTGCACTGTCTGTGTACCTCATACCAATAGAACCGGATCCCGGCACAGCTTTCCTGGCAGAATCAGGGCGGGTCCTGGGTGTGGTGCAAGTTGAATCCGCCGCGGGTGACAGCAGCAAGAAACTGGATTCGCAGCAGCCGTTGGCAGCAGGCGAAACCATCACCACCGGGCAGGAATCAGGCCTGGCCATACATTGGAGCGATGGCGCCGTACTCCGCATGGGAGAAAACTCAGTTCTGCAATTGCAATCTGTTGACGTGATCAACTTGCGCCGGGGCAAGCTGTTTATCGACACCTCAGCCTTGCAACAACAAATGTCAGCTCCGCTGCTGGTCACCGAGCAAGGCGAGATCAGGCACATTGGAACCACCTGGGTGACCGAAGCCGGAGATTTCGGAACACGCCTCAAGGTGCGTGATGGCAAGGTCAGTTTTACCGGGCATGCCACTCAGGACCAGACCCTAGCTCCAACCCTGGGCGGCCAGCAATTATTGATATCGACAAAGGGTGAATTTACCAGCTCTGCAATCAATACGTGGGGTGAAGAATGGGCCTGGGCAGAGAAACTGGCGGATGTTTTCCCTGCGGAAGAACGCAACATGGATCAATTGTTTGAGTGGGTTGGCCATGAAACCGGGCGCAGAGTGGTTTACGGTTCAGCGCAAGCCAGACAGCTGGCCCGTCAAACTTTGCTGCTTGGTGAATTTTCTCTACCACCCATGCAAGCCTTGCAGGTAGCCACTGAGACCAGTGATTTTTTTGTTGAAATGGTGGAGGACCAGATGCGCATTGATCTGGACACCGAAAAAGAATCACCTGCTCGATAAAGGGGCAAATCACAAACAGGCTACCGGCGCCAGCACTTGCATTCGTTATACTTGGCTGATAACGCTATCGGCAGGATTCTCTGGCAAGCTGCGGACAAACCTGTTCGAAGTGTAGGGTCTGCCCGGGACGAGAAACTGCAGTGTTCTCCATGATGAACCGTTTTGCCAGAACAGCGCAGCGCTGCTCCGAAGTGCTGCTGATGTGTGGAATTCTGCTTTTTAACACAATACTTTCTGCTGATGTCACAGCCGCTAAAAATCAACCTCACCCCGGCCAGGCACTGATCGACGCCCTCGATTACTACCGCAGCGCAGGTTACCCGCTGGTATACAGCACTGCCCTGATCACCTCTGCAATGACCGTGAAGCAAGCGCCACAGGCCAATAGCCTGATAGACCAGGTGGCTGAGCTGTTGGCACCTCATCAACTGGAATTGCGCCCACTGGATGGGCTCATGCTGGTGGTCAGACAGCCATTGCCTGTGACTGATGATCCCCCTGCTGCCATGATTCTGCTACTGGTGGAACGGAATGGAATCATTCCGGATGCCAGCCAGATGACCGTAGTCTCCGATCCTCCTTTGGGTAGCCCGCAGGTTCTGGCAGGAGGAGTTTTGCAATTTTCGGGTGTAGCACCTGGCAGCTATGAGTTAACCACTTCTTCACCCGGATATCACCCGGCAGTCAATCAGGTAGCTATCAGCGGCTCTGAGATCGAATTGATCAAGCTCAACCTGCGCCTGGCACCGGCTCAACTGGAAGAGCTCAACATTTCAGCCAGCCGTTATGTGCTGCGTGCAAACTCACAGTTCTACATCGATCAAAGTGCTATCCAGGCCCTGCCCGACCTGGGTGAAGATCCCATCAGGTCGGCACAGCGTCTGCCTGGATCAGCTGCTGGCGGGCTTTCTGCCCGCTCACATTTCCGCGGAGGAGAAACTGACGAAACGGCGATCTATTTCAACGGTGTAAAGCTGACCGATCCCTTTCATATTCGTGATTATCACAATATTTTCAGTTCCATAGATGCCCGTGCCATTGCCGGAGTAGAAGCGTTTACCGGTGGATTTCCGGCCCGCTACGGTGACCAGATGAGTGGTGTTCTGCTGTTGGAATCACAGCGGCCGGATCAACCACGGCACACTGAAATTGGCCTCAGCATTTACAACACTTCCTTGCTGGCATCAGGTTTCAGCCAGGACGGCCGTTGGGAATGGCTGGGCTCAGCCAGGCGCAGCAATCTCAGCGTGCTGCTGGACAGCAGTGTGGGCAAACCGGATTATTTTGATTTGTTTGGCGAGCTGGCGGTTTACCTGACTCCACAGACCCGCTTGTCCTTCAACACACTGTATGCCGATGACCAGGTCCTGGTGATCACGGAAAGCGACCCTGCTGAGCTGGAACAGTCCATCAGTAATACGCAGAATATTCACAGCTGGCTGAGACTGCAAAACCAATGGTCAAGCTTGCTTTCCAGCGATACCAGTTTGTGGATCAACAGCCTCGAGAACAGTCGGCTTGCAGAAGTTAACGATCCCGAACAGATGGTGGCCGATGTCAGCGACAAGCGTGAGATTCAAAGTTTTGGACTCAGCCAGAACTGGGCTTTTGATGGAATCAGTGAGCACCATTTGCGCTGGGGTTTTGAATGGTCCCATGACGATGCCAGCTACGATTACAAATCCGCTGTGGAATATTTCGGTTTTGCTGCTAATTGGCCTGATATTAACAATCCCCGGCAAACTGACATCGTTGCCAATCCGGCTGGAAATCGCTTCGGAATTTTTGCCGCAGATCATTGGCAGCTAACTGCTGACACGGCCTTGAACTTTGGCTTGCGCTGGGATGGCCAGAACTATACCGAGCCCCATTACCAAAGCCAACTCAGCCCTCGCATCAGTGCCATGCACCAACTGACTCCAGCCACTGAACTGCGTTTTACCTGGGGCCGTTATTACCAATCCCAGGGCATTCAACGCCTGCAAGTGGAAGATGGGATGAGTGATTTTTTTGCGCCGCAAAGAGCTGATCATTTGATCTTCGGTTTTCGTTTTAATACGGATAATCATTACCGATTCAGGCTGGAACTGTTCCAGAAAAACTACAGCCGCCTCAAACCCCGATTTGAGAACCTGTTTGACTCCCTGGCGCTGATCCCGGAACTTGAACCAGACCGCGTTCGGCTGGACCCCAGCTCAGCCCGCGCTCGCGGCCTGGAGTTTTCAGTGGAATACAGTGGCGAATCTGCATTTGAATGGTGGGCCAATTATTCATTAGCCCGGGCCACCGATCGCATTGCTGGACAACAACAGAATCGCAGCTGGGATCAACGCCATGCCATCCAGGCCGGGCTGGCCTGGCGCCATGAGTTGTGGGAATTGGGCCTGGCTTTAAATTGGCACAGCGGCTGGCCGACCACCGGCATGCAGCTGGGCGCAGACAGCGACGAGGACGAATACTTTCCCATTCCAGGGCCACGCAATGCGGAAAATCTGGGCCATTACAGCACCCTGGATTTTCGCATCAGCCGCGAGTTCGAGCTCAGTAAAGGCAGCCTTTCAGCCTTTTTTGAAGTCAGCAATGCGATGAATCGAAAAAATCCCTGTTGCATTGATTTCGACACAGACGAAGATGCTGCAGGCAATGTTTTTCTAGATCGTACCGTGGACGACTGGTTACCGTTGCTGCCGGCGGTCGGACTATTGTGGGAATTTTAAACCGACAAAGATAGCCCGGGTGCTGGCCAGCACCCGGGCTTTAAGGGTGCTACTTGACCGTGGCCATGCATTCAATCTCGGTACGCGCTCCCAGCGCCAGCCCACTGGTGCCCAGCGCACTGCGGGCCGGCGGATTGGTGGGAAAATAGGTTTTGTAGACTTCATTCATGGCAGCCCATTCAGCGATGTCCGCCAGGAATACGGTGCATTTCACCACTTCGCCCAGCGAAGAACCATTGGCCTCCAGCGTGGCCTTGATATTGTCCAGGGTTTGCCGGGTCTCAGGCTGTATTCCACCTTCCACCAGCTGCATGGTACCCGGGATGATGCCCAGATCGCCCGACAGATAAAGCATGTGCCCTACCCGCACGGATTTGGAGAACGGCAGACCCGATTCGGAATCCCACTGGTGCTTCACTTCAGGCGCGCCAGCATGAACCGCCGATGCGGCCAGGCCAGCCACGACTGCGCTGCTCAACAAAAAATTTTTCATATTCAAGCTCCTCTACGTTGATTTTACGCACTGCAACCCTGTTGATCAGATCGCCCCTTTCCTGGCAAATTCTGCAATATGTTCTGCGGCCCTGAAAGCCAGGGCCTGTATGGTCAAAGTCGGTTGCCCGCGACCTGAAGTCACCAGGCTGGAACCATCGCAGATAAACAGATTTGGTACTTCATGCGAGCGGTGATAAGCATCTACCACTGAAGTGGTGGGATCATCGCCCATGCGACAGGTGCCCAGCAAGTGAGTCAGCAGATTCTGCGCCACTACCGGCTCACGCATGGTACTTACAGCCCCGGCAGCATCAAGGATTTCATGGGCTCTGTCCTGCAAAAATGCGGCCATGGCCAGATCATCCTCATGATCGCGATAGGTGAGGCGTACCGCCGCCCGGCCATGACTGTCTTTCAGTGATGGATCCAGCGTAATGTTGTTGCGTTCCATGGCCAGTGAAGTGGTGCTGCTCAATATGCTCATCTGCCTGCTGAAACGATGGACGATATCCCTTTTCAGCTCGCGCCCCCAGCGCATTTTTGGCATGTAAGCCTCGGTAAATGCATGCAGTATGGGACCCGCCTCTACCAGCGGCCTGCCGTCCATACCCCCTCCCCCGTAAAAACCCCGGCTCGGATCATGATTGTAGAAATCATGGGCAATGCGCGTGCACTGGATGCCTTTCCAGTCGTTCAATTCGTGCTCAAAATAGCCATGCACCACTGAATGGCAATTAGCCATCAGGTATTTCCCCACCAGCCCTGAGCCATTGGCCAGTCCATGCGGAAATTGTGAGGACTCGGACAGCAGCAACAAGCGCGGTGTTTCAGCACCATTGGCGGCCAGGATCACGGCCTTGGCTTTTTGCAGGTGCTGTTGGCCCTTTGCATCCAGGTAAGCCGCGCCACTCATCCGGCCTTGCTGATTCGTTTCGAGGCGAAACACCGTGGACAAAGGCCGGATTTCACAACGGCCGGTTTGCTCAGCCTGGGGTATCAGTGCGGCCAGGGATGAAGACTTGGCATTCATCTCACAACCATAGCCCATGCAGAAACCACAATTGGTGCAGGCCGGGCGGCCCTTATAAGGCTGCGACAATATGGCTACAGGTGCCGGCTGGGGGTGCAAGCCCATTTTCAGGGCGCCCTGTTCAAACAACACGCCGGAAGACTTCACTGGCATGGGCGGCATGGGGTAAGGCCGGGACCGCGGCGGATCGCCAGGGCCAGGGGCACCTGATACACCAATTTCCCATTCAACTTTGGAGTAATACGGCTCCAGTTCTTCGTAGCTGATGGGCCAATCGTCGAATCCCGTTCCGGCGATCGGGCCCAACAGGCTGCGTTCCTTGAAATCCACCGGTCGCATGCGCCAGTAATTGCCAGAAAAATGCACACTGCTGCCACCCACCCCACGGGCATATAGGGCCGGTGGCGGGCCATTGCTGCCATCGCGAATCACTGCTTCTGCAGATTCATCGTGGCGAAAGGTCTGATGGTCGGTCCAGGATGGATGTGAGACCAGGTCATTGTGTATATAGGTCGCCATTTCATCATGCCTGAAATCGGCGGCTGTGCGATAAGGTCCTTGTTCCAATACCACTACCGAGTAGCCCGCTGTAGACAGCTCCCTGGCCAGCACTCCACCCGACGCTCCCGATCCTACGATGAGGAAATCTACCTCGTCGCTCTCCTTGTAACGCACCCGCGGCTCAGGAGCTGGCATGGTCTGCCTCCCCTTGATAGTGCGCGTCGTAATAGCCGAAGGGATGCTGCCAGACATGCCGGGACTCAAAGCCTATCAGTTTCCAGGCCTGGCCCTGACGGTTGCCGCCGTAGGATGGTGCAGCGAACAAGCCACACAAAGTCATGAAATGTACGGTGCCAAAGAAGGGGCTGTTTTCTAATTGCTTAACCAGTGGAGTCTGTTGGTCAAAGGCCAGTTGATGAAAGGCACCTGGGTCGCCTGCAAGCTGGTCCAGCTCGACTATTCCTTGCTGAATCATGGGCAATGCACCCGTCATAAAGCCACCCAATGCCGCATCCATGAAATACACGGCACCCAGTTCGCTGGCACCTGGAGTTTCATCAGGGGGAAATATCTGATCGGCCAACGCAGCCAGGGTCAGCGCTTCATCGGCACTCAGCAGTGCAAATCCCGATTGTGCTGCCAAGGCCTGCTGCGCTGTTTCAGCAGCAGCCCAAATCAGGCTGGAATGGCTGGCCAGCCAGCCAGCGCCAAATAGCCTGGTCGCAGCAGAAAGAAACTCCCGCCTGGGCTTATTGTGCTCGTCCATAAATCTGTACCCACGTTTGGATGGTCACCAACTTGAGCATAACAGTTAAGCAGGGAATTTCGCAGCAACGGGGGGTGTTAATAGAAACAGGCAGGAAAGCTATGAAGTCAATGGGCTGGCTAAGCTGCAAGATTCAAAAAAATGGCTTTGCACCCGTTGCCAGGGATGCAAAGCCAAGCGCACAAATTAGTAAAGCGGTAATCAGGGCAGAGCAGGCTTATTGATTAGCTGCAATCTGTGCCTGCGGGTCCGTATTAGCCGGGGTTTCTATGGAAACCACCAGGCCGGATTTACGGTTCACATTACACAAGGCATTGATCTGTTCACCTTCAGGGGTGAAAATCTTGATGCGTAACTGCTTACCGGATTTGCGCAGACCATCCAGCCTGACTTCGGCCAGTTGATCGCCGGAACCGTAAGCCACTTCCGCATGACTGCGGCAACTGGCAAAGGCTTCTGCGGTTGATGTTGCCGCCCAGCTGGTGCCAGCCGTGCTCAAACCTGCAAGCAGAGTCAGGCCCACTAATTGACTGCGTATGAATGCTTTGGTTGTACGACTGTTCATGTTGCTACTCCGTTTGGTCAGTACCGATTCGAACTTGAATCGGCTGTGTGAAATAAGATAGGCTCTGCATCTGTGCAGGTAAATGTCAAAAAATGCAGTTTGAGGATGCATAAATGCAGAACATCAACTGGCAGGATTTAAGCTATCTGATGGAAATCGTGCGTGGTGGCACTTTGACGGCTGCCGCCAAGAAGCTGGGAGTCAATCAAACCACTGTCTCGCGGCGCATTACAGCCCTTGAAGAGGCATTGAATGCACCCCTGTTCGATCGATCCAGCAGTGGCTGGTTTATCACGCCCGTGGGGGAATCGGTGATGCGCTCGGTGGAAGTGATCGCTGATGAAGTGGCGAATATCGGCCGCCTGGTGCAGGTAGACCGGCAGGAATTGAGCGGCAAGTTACGCATCACCGCACCGGATATCTGCATCCAGGGTTTGCTGATGCCGGGCCTGAACACCTTTACCCAGCTCTACCCGGAAATCGACATAGACCTGGTGGCCACCGAAGCTTTGCTGGATTTATCGGTACACGATGCCGATGTAGCGTTTCGTGCGACCAATACGCCGCCGCCGAATGTGCTGGGCACGCACATCGCTGATTTTGCCTACGCGGTATACGCCACCCCGCCGCTGTATCGCCAGTATCTGGATAATCCGGACAGTGTGGGCGGTATTTCCTGGTCCAGCGAAAGCCGCAATGCGCCTGACTGGATGCGCGCTGATTTCCCCGATATGCAGGTGAGATATCGTGGCAATTCCCTTAACGTGGCTTTTAACCTGGCCAGGCAGGGCCTGGGCATCGCCTTGTTGCCCTGTGGCCTGGGTGACGCATCAGCCAAACTGTGCCGAATTGCCACTCAATATCAGCACCCGGTCATCGGCTTTTGGTTGTTGTCACATATCGACCTGCGCACCACCGCCCGTATCCGCATATTCCGCGATTTCATGCTGGAAGCCATTCAACCTTTTATTCCACTGATCGAAGGCAGGCACGAGCGCTATTTTGAACAGCGGCATATGCACGAGAATGCTGCGCTTTAGCCCTGAATAGCCTTGCATTGCTGCAAAAAATCGCTCGCAGCATCAGCTTTCCAGCCGCAGCAGGCGTGATCCGGCCAGGAACAGCAACATGCCCAATACCAGCATCACGCTGCAGGGCAACAACATTTCAGCCAGGGTGAACTCTCGCCAGGTAGCGCCTTCAAACATCAAAATAGCCCATTTCACCGGGCTGAAATTACTCAGGCTGATCATCCAGGCTGGCATCACGAACAGTGGAATCATGCCGCCGCCGAACATGGCAAATACCATCATCACCGCCCAACCAACGCTGGCCATGCCGCGTTCGGTTTTACCTATGGCCGCCAGAAACATCATGATGCCCACAAATGCAGTAGCCACCGACAGAATGGCGAACAGGACTTTTTGCGGGTGATCAATGGGCACGCCGAAGACCAGTTTTGCAACCAGGAAAAAGACTCCCAAAACCAGCACCAAAGCCAGGAAGCAACCCAAGGCTTTGCCACCCAAAATCTGCAAGCGGGAAATCGGTGCCACGATCAGTCGTGTCATGGTGCCCTTGGTTTTTTCCTGCACCAGTGCCACTCCAAAACCCATGACCACACCCATAATCGCCCAAAACATGGCTTGCGGCATGGTGATTGAGTAGGGGTTGCTTGGACCATCTTGCTGCACGATCACGTTTTCCTGCACCAGCTTCAGCGGCATCAATGCTTCGCTGAGACCACTACTCTCATTAGAGGCGGTACTTGAGCCCGGCTCACCCGCCTCGGCAATTCCGTCCTTTTCCACCAGTTCCTTCATCTGCGGCAAATAATTTCCCAGCAGATCCTTCCAGTCCGCCGGCAGATCGGGGTCGTTTTGCAGAGTTTCCAGCGATTGATCCAGCTGTTTGACCATGGCATCCGAATTGGCAAGCACCTGTTCAAAGCGTCCTACCCCCAATTTCATCATCACGCCTTGCAATAAGCCGGCTTCGGCCTTGCGTGATGGGTCAACACCTATGATCAGCTCCGGTGGGGAACCACTGAAAAGGCTGCCATAAGCCTGGCCAAAGCCCGCTGGCAGAATGACAAAGGCGGTTTTCTTACCCTTGCGAGTGAGCTCTCTGGCCTGCGCTTCACTGACCCGTTCCACTTTCAGCTCATCCAGCTCAGCCATGCTTTGCACGAACTGCTGTGAAGTCTCGGTCTGGTCCAGGTCTGCCACGGCCACCGACATGCCACCGCCCGAACCACCGCTGGAGTATATGGAACCAAAAAACGCTGCGAACAGCAGCGGGAATCCAAAAGTAAAAAACAGCGTGACCTTGTCGCGAAACAGCAACTTGAGATCCTTGACTACCATTGCCATCATGACGCCCATACTCAATCCCTCAAGTGCCTGCCGGTCAGATTCAGAAAAACCTGTTCCAGGTTGGGTCGGGACAAACTCAGATCACTGATATCGCAACCCGAAGCCAGCAAACGCTGAATCTCAGCCAGCGGATCATCCGTTTGGATATTCTGCTCAGAGCCTGAGGAGAAATAGCTGAGCAGGCTTTTGCCGCCATGCTGGCGGATCAGGCTATCCACCGTATCCAGTGCCAGTAAGCGCCCTTGCTCTACGATGCCCACGCGGTCGCAGAGTTTTTCCGCTTCCTCCATATAGTGGGTGGTATAAACGACAGTCTTGCCCTGTTTCTTCAACTCCAGCACGCTATCAAACAGACGGTTGCGGGATTGCGGATCGACGCCAACGGTTGGCTCATCCAGCAAAAGAACTTCCGGATCGTGCAGCAAAGCAGCAGCCAGGTTCAAACGACGTTTCATGCCACCTGAATACTGCTCCACGCGATCCTTGGCGCGGTCGCTCAGGCCCACAAAATCCAATACCTCATTGCAGGCAGTGATCAGGCCTGAACCTTGCAAACCGTAAAGCCTACCGAAAAATTCCAGATTGTCGCGGGCAGAAAGCTCTTCGTACAGAGCCACGCTTTGCGGTGCTATTCCCAATTGCCGCTTGGCAGCAATACTGACTGGAGGCAATCCGTTGACCAGCACACTGCCCGAAGTGGGCAGCAGCTGGCCAGAGATCATGGAAATCAAAGTGCTCTTTCCGGCCCCATTGGGGCCCAGCAAGCCGAAAATTTCGCCGCGGGGTATGTGGATGGAAAACTGATCTACTGCACGCAAATCGCCAAAATTCCGGCTTACGTTTTCAAGCTTGATCATGCATGGTTCCGGCCCCCTGGGCGCTTAGTGGCCAGTAACCGCCAAACCGAGCCAGGCGCTACTGATTTGGCGGTTACAGGCCACTAGATTCTCAATTGGTATCGATTTTCTTATCGACTTTTTTCTTGATGATATAGACCTTTTCGACATCATGCTGGCTTTGCGAGTCTTCCGGGCTTGCTCCATCAGTCTCTGTCCACACCATCAGTCTCTGTCCAAACCATCTCCTCACAATCCTCGTCACTGTCGCAATTGATTTCCACTTGCTTGTGCACGACATGCACTGGGTGATCGCCGTGTCTGTTTTTCATGTGTGGGCCCACATCCAACAGCTTGCCGTTTACGTAAATTTCTACGTCGTCCTCGGTTTTCAATATGTCTACGGTTTTGCCACTGTCGGTCACGATGGTTTCAGAATCGCCCGGCTGCAGATGACTGATATCCATCTCCTTGAGATCAATATCATCGGTCTTGACGGCAATTACGATCTTTTTCTCGGTGATTTGTTGAGCTTGATCACCGGCATTCGCAGCAGTAACACAGGCGAGCAGGATTAACAGCGCCAGGCTCAAAACCTTACTTGTTTTCATGGCCAAACCTCTTGGTTGTGATGGGAGCAGGTCAAATGCACTGAACCATTACATAGCACAGACCTTGGATATCAGGACGCGACCAGCGGGGAAAGCGTCGCAACAAGTCTGGGCACAGACTCAATCACTCGCCCTTTGCAGATTGAGTTAAGGCCCGCTGATGCGTAGGATGTAAGCTGCCGGTGCACAACAACCAGAGGACAGCTGCGATGATGCCAAATGCTCACAAAAATCAGGCAGGTGGGTCTCTTTTGGGCAATATCCTGATGGTCGCCGTATTTGCTTATGGCGTTTACCTTGGTATCCAGTATGTGCCACAGCTGATTGAATCCAAATCACTGAATTCCATGCTCGACAGTATCGAGAGCCAGAACCGAGGGCAGAAATACGAAAGCAGCCAGCAAGTAGAACAGGCTGTGAGGAGCATGTTGAATCTGAACCAGATGGACGACATGATTCAATACATTGATGTGCGCGACAGCTCACGCGTTATCAGCATCGAAATCAATTATGAACGTGAGCTGGATTTGCTTTTTGACAAAAAAACAATGGTCTACAGCAAAACCCTGGATCTCAACTGATACCGCTACTCACACCCCGCTGGCGCAGCACCCTCGCTATTGAATGTTTCAAACCATGTTGACCTGAAAACGGAGACAGGCTGATATGTCTGCTGCTGTTTTTTATTATGCAGTCTGTCTGTTGCCTGTTTTTATACCGCTCCTGTTCTGGGTTGCCTACCACTGGCACGTTGATCGGCACTTACCAGAACCCGCATCGCACCTGATACTCGCATTCTTACTGGGCGTGCTTTCGTTCTACATTGGACTGTTTTTGTATTGGAGCCTGGGACTGATCAACCTGCGCTTTGATGCCTATTCCCTGGCCACCACCAACCTGGCCGGGCTTTTTGCCTATGCAGTACTGGTAATCGGTGTGATCGAGGAAGCGGTGAAAATTCTGCCTTTTCTGATCATCGTGCTGCGCTTCCGTGAGTTTGATGAGCCCATAGACGGGATTATCTACGCCTCATTTATTGCACTGGGCTTTTCTGCGCTGGAAAATATCTATTATCTGGATTCTCTGACCACTGCACAGGCCTACGCACGGGGCTTTGCCGGGCCGGTAGTACACATCGTATTTGCCTCGATCTGGGGTTATCACATCGGCAAAGCACATTTACTGGGTAAGTCCCTGATACCCGTTACGCTGATCACCCTGGCACTTACCGCTTTCCTGCACGGCGCCTATGACTTCATCGCCATCGGCCTGCCTGGCACTGCCTTACCCTTTGTCGCGCTGCTGATTGTGGGATTGTGGATTGCACGCCTGTTCCTGATCCGGGATTTGCACCTGGCTGCAGATCAACTTTTATTGGCGGCCAAAAATGCTCCAAAATCGGGTATTTAGCAGGAACTCGCCCTCCCAGAATTAAATTGAGTTTTCCTTTTCAAGGTGTTACGTTAAGAAGACGGAGTTTTGTACTAAATTCGGCCATGGATCGGCCAGATAAAATCTAAAGATGTCGCATAAGCGGAATTGGGTATTTGAAGGAATCAATGCCCCATCTAAAAATCGTACTTTCGCAATTTATTTAGGGGTGTAGCCATGTATCAAGAACAGTCTCGACTCGAAAAGTTCAGCATAGGATCGAATTTTCTCAGTTTTTCAGCAAAAGTTCTGCTGACTTTGGCTTTGCTGATCGGCTTGCCGGCTATTGCGCAGGCGCAACTGGTGTCGCAGATTCAAAGCCTGGGGAATGCCTGTGGTGGTGCCTTTACCAGTTACGGTAATTGCAAAGCGGGCGAAATCAGTATTTCCGAAGTGATCAATATCCAGTACGCCGGAAATCCATCGAGTTGTGTGGCTGGCCAAACTTTGACTGTATCCACCGCCACTGTTAATTACGCCGTCAATACCACCACCCGCAACGATTTGTTGATGTGGATTGGCAACCAGGAAGGCACCGATCCGCGAGAGGATTATACGGGGGGGCCGCAAACCTGTTCGACCTTTTCAGTTCCAGGGCCTTTCACCACACCACCTACTACGGGCAGCCCGTTTGGCGATGTAGACAGTGACCAATGCGGCGATATCGGCGGCTCACCCACCACAGCCTCCAGAACTTTTACCAACATTCCGGTAATCTGCCAGGACAATGACAACAATGGATTTGCAGATTTACAGATTCTTTTGACCTGGTCACAGAATGCAACCCAGGCTTGCGGCACCGGCGCTGGTCAATCCTTCCCAACGGTAGGCGCGCCTTCAAAATGCGACTACAACATTCAAAACAGCACTAATTTGCCCGTCGTAACGCCACCCAGGCTGACACTGGTTAAACAAGTCACCAACAACAGCGGCGGCAGCGCTGTGGCAAGCGCGTGGACACTCACCGCTACCGGCTCACAGGTGATCACAGGGGCCACCGGTTCAGCTGCAGTCACCAACCAAACCGTTGCTGCGGGTGCTTATACGCTTTCTGAAACCGGACCGGCAGGCTATACCGGCACCTGGAATTGCACCGGCGGCGGTACGTTTACAGCCCCGGATCAGATCACATTGGCAAACGCAACTCCTGGCCAGAACGTGACCTGTACCGCCACCAATAATGACAACCCAGCCACTCTGACGCTGGTAAAAAATATCACTAACGATAATGGCGGCACTTCGACGCTGGCCAACTGGACGCTGACCGCAACTGGATCCAGCGTCACCGTTACCGGCCTGGCGAATTCAGCCAGCGTGGTGAGCCAGTCAGTACCTGCAGGCAACTATACATTGACCGAATCGGGTCCAGCGGGTTATACCGCCAGCGCCTGGTCGTGCCCGAGCGGCACGTTGAACAACAACGTTTTGACTCTTGCCTTGGGTCAGACCATCACCTGCACCATCACCAACAATGACCAGGCTGCCAACCTCACATTGACCAAATCCGTGACCAATGACAATGGCGGAACTGCCAGTGCGGGAGACTGGACCTTGCAGGCCAATGCCACCGGTTTCAGCTCCGGCGTTCAGCAGGCAGTTAACGCGGGTACCTACACCCTCAGTGAGTCCAACGGACCTGCTGGTTATACTGCGGGTAGTTGGCAGTGCACTGGCGGAACATTCACACCGCCAGACCAGCTGACATTGGCACTTGGCCAGACCGCATCCTGCACCATCGTCAACAATGACCAGGCACCCGGCCTGACGCTGGTGAAAAATGTCACCAATAACAATGGTGGTAACGATGCCTTGGGCAGCTTTGCCCTGACACTCGCCGGTGGCACTTATGGTGGCGGGCAGAATTTCTCCAGTGGAGCGACTCCCGCGGTCAATGCCAACGTGAATTACACGCTCAGTGAAACCGCGAACACGGGTTACACGCTGACCAACATTGTCTGCGTAGACAACGCCAATCAGCAAACCATAGTGCAAGGCACGACACCGGTGTTGAATCTCAGCAACGGTCAAAGCGCCACTTGCACCTATTTCAATGACGACAATGCACCCAGACTGACACTGGTTAAATCCGTCACGAACGACGACGGAGGAACGGATGGCGCTGGCGATTTCACTTTGACACTTCAGGGTGCTGATGGCACGCATAACACGGCGCAGAACTATGCTTCTGGTGCCACGCCAACTGTAAACGCAAATGTCAGTTATACCATGAGTGAAATCGTCCTTGATTTCTACACCAATGAAGGTGTGGTGTGCATGGATGACAATACCGCTGGTCCAGTGTCCCACCCGGTCTCGTTGGCCGAAGGTCAGCAAGTGACTTGCACCATCACCAATAATGACCAGGCTCGTGGCAGCTTAACCGTTGTAAAAGAAGTGAATAACGACGACGGCGGCCAGGCTGTTATTGGCGACTTCACCCTGCACGTAACTGGCACACCAGACAGCGAGCAGGACTGCGGACAGGACGGCAGCGCCAATTACAGCAGTGGCAATGCGATTTCACCTGTACCGGTAGATGGCTGCACCTACACACTCAGCGAAGATGCACTGGATGGCTATACTCAAACCGGTATCAGCTGTACCAGCAATAACAGTCCCGCTGCCCATCCTGTGCTTTTCAGCACCGGCGACACGGTTGTTTGCACCATCAGCAATACTGATGACGGTGCCCTGTTGGCGCTCACCAAAATTGTCACCAATGACAACGGCGGCACGGCGTTAACTACGGCCTGGAACCTGATTGCTAACGGCCCAACACCTCAACAGGGCAATGGCGGATTTGTCAGCGTGAAAGTTTCTGCCGGAGCCTACACACTCAGCGAGTCTGCAGGCCCTGCAGGTTATACGGCTGGCGCCTGGAATTGTGGCGACGGAGCATCTCTGGAAGGTAATTTGCTCACGCTGGCCAACGGCGATGATGTGACTTGTACTATCACCAATGATGATGTTTCACCGCAACTTACGATGAACAAGGAAGTGGTGAACAACAATGGCGGCAGTGCAGTCGCAGCGGATTGGACCCTCAGTGCCAACGCCATCGATTTCAGCAGCGGTCAAACCCAGGATGTCAATGCTGGCACTTATACCTTGAGTGAAAGCGGACCACTGGGCTATGCACCCACAGGACCGTGGCAGTGTACCGGTGGCAACTTCACCCCACCGGATCAATTGACCCTGGTCGCAGGTGACGTTGCAAGTTGCTTGATCGTCAACGACGATGCTGCTCCAACCCTGACCCTGATCAAGAGCGTCAACAATGACAATGGTGCATTGGGCGTTCCAGCCAGCTTCACACTGAACCTGACCGGAACAGATGGCGTGCACAATACTGCACAACCCTATAGCAGTGGTTCCAGCCCGGTTGTTGTGGCCAATGTTGCTTACACCGTTGATGAAGAACCACTGAACGGCTACGTCAATGAAGGTGTGGTTTGCCTGGATACCAGCAACGGCAACGCTCCAGTGCCTCACCCGGTAACCCTGTCCGTTGGTCAGAATGTAACCTGCACGCTGACCAATAACGATGTGGCACCTACCTTGAGCCTGACCAAAGTTGTGATCAATGACGATTCCGGCGAAGCCTTGCCTGCTGATTTCACCCTTACCCTGACGGGTGCGGATGGCGGCGCTCACAATGGCGGTGCGAACTACGTTGATGGCGATTCACCCACCATCAAATCGAACGTGCTCTACACTTTGAGCGAGATACCACTGGAAAAATACGAATTGGTGAGCATTGAGTGTGTTGATTCCGACACCCAGGAAGCGCTCAGTAATCCGTTTACTCCAGCCAGGGGCCAGAACATAGCCTGTACCGTCACCAACGACGACAAGCTTTCCAACATTTCCTACTTCCGGGTTAACAAAGACTTTACCGACGATAACCCAGGAAATGTGCAGGTCTATATTGACTGTACTACCGGCTTGATTCTGGACCAGACCAAGACCATCAGCGAAAGCAAGGGAGTCATATTTGTTGTGACTTCATTTGATCCGGGTGAGTTGAATTGCGACATATTCGAGAATCCCGTACCTGCAGGTTATTCCGAGAGCTACGGAATTGGCCTGGATGACACAAACGACAACCCGGGTACAGGTATCTATTTCTCGGATGCCAGCGGATGTCACTTCGAGGAAGTTGAAGGCGGTGATTTCTACTGCACCATCATAAACAGTGTTGAACCCACTGAAGTTGTGGTCAACAAGGTTTGGTTGGGTGAGTTCGAAGCCAATGGATTGAGCCGTTATGCCAACGCAGATTACAGCTGCTACAACGTCCGTACCAGCCCAGGTGGATCATCCACTTCTGTCAGTGGAGACCTGTCCTTTGAAGGTGACAGTGACGATAGCATTACGGATATTTATCCTCACTGGAACGGAAGTTCATATTGCACCATTGATGAGATAAACGTTGATGATGCCGTTGAGGCAGACCCCAGCGACTGTGCATTAGTGCCAGTTACCCTGGGCAGCGAAGCCAGTTGCACCATTTACAACACGCTGTTCCTGGAGGGAATTCCAACCCTGAACCAATACGGAATGGCATTGCTGGCACTGTTGATGCTGGGGATGGGCATCATTGGATTCCGCCGCTATAGCTGATAGACCCATTGCCGGGCCTTCGGGCCCGGCATGACCTGATAATGAAAAGTGCCCGCGACTTCAAATCGCGGTTTTTTTTTCGTTGGATGTACTGTCACTGGGTATTTTTACGCACACAAGCTGGTTCTTTCTGTTATAGTTCGCCCCGTTCCGACACCAGCGGTCTGTGTCGGCGTCTTCCGAAAGCATTCCGCTAACGGAAATTCATTCAATACAAAGCCTGGACCGACTCCCGACAGCTCCTTTTGCAGCTTGCCCGGGCAGGGCGACCCGGAGAAAAATTCCAATGTTATTTACCGAACTCGGCCTGTCGGCCGAATTGCTGCGCGCTGTTCATGAACAGGGCTATGAAACACCTACACCCATCCAGCAGCAAGCCATTCCCGAAATTCTTGCAGGCCATGACCTGCTGGGCGGGGCCCAAACCGGCACGGGTAAAACCGCGGCCTTTACCCTGCCCTTATTACAATTACTGCAATCCAGAAAAACTGAGGCTCACCCCCATAGGGTGCGAGCGCTGATTCTGGTACCCACACGCGAGTTGGCCGTACAGGTACATGAAAGCGTGGTTGCCTACGGCAAACATTTACCTTTCCGCAGCGCCGAAATTTTTGGTGGCGTGAGCATCAATCCACAGATCAGCAAGCTGCGTCGCGGCGTTGATATTGTGGTGGCCACACCGGGCCGTCTGCTGGATCATCTGGATAGACGCACACTGGACTTGCGCCAGGTGGAAGTTCTGATACTGGACGAGGCCGATCGCATGCTGGACATGGGCTTTGTGCACGACATTCGCCGGGTGGTGAAAGTCATTAGCGCGCAACGCCAGACCCTGCTGTTTTCAGCAACCTTCTCGCGCGAAATACGCCAGTTGGCGCATGAATTCCAAAAGTCTCCCAAGGAAATCCAGGTAACTTCACCTAATAGTACGGTCGATCGCGTCACTCAAATCGTTCATCCGGTAGACCGGGAACGCAAGCGTGAATTGCTGTCGCACATGATAGGCCAGGGTAACTGGCAACAAGTGCTGGTGTTTACCCGTACCAAACACGGTGCCAATCGCCTGAGCAAACAGTTGGAGCAGGACGGCTTGAGTTCTTCGGCCATACACGGCAACAAATCCCAGGCTGCACGCCAGCGTGCCTTGAACGAATTCAAGAAAGGTGACATTCGCGTACTGGTTGCCACCGATGTGGCAGCACGTGGCCTGGATATCGAATTGCTGCCGCATGTGGTTAATTATGATCTGCCCAACGTACCGGAAGACTATGTACATCGCATTGGTCGTACCGCCAGGGCCGGTCAGCAAGGCCATGCGCTTTCACTGGTCTGCGTAGACGAAAAAGACATGTTGCGTGATATTGAAAAATTATTGGATCAACGTATCGAGCAAGTGGTTCTGGCTGGCTATGAGCCGGACCCCAGTATCAAAGCGGAGCCGATAAAAACCGGACGTGGTCGTTCCAGCGGTCGCCCCAATAATCGACCCAACGGACGCTCCAGCCGTCAGCCGGGCAATCCGGCCAGAAAGCAGCATGCTGGCAAACCCGGTGCTGGCTCCGGTCGCAAACGTTCTTCGGGGCAATCAGCACCGAAAGCGGGTGGCGCCAAGCGCGGCTCAGCAGGCAACTCCAAGCCCGGCAGCTTTCAGTCGCATTCCAGTCGGGGCAAGTCCAGTGCTTCCAATGGCAATGGCCGCAGCAGATCAGCCAATACGCGCTGATCCGCCAGTTTCAGTAAACAGGCTACAGTGATTCGAAATCCGGACTGCTGCTTTGCGGCAGCTCGGGTTTCGAGTCCGCCTTAATACGTAAAGTAAGCATCAAGGGCACACCGCTCAGTTCGGCTGCACTGCTTTGTGCTTGCGCTAAAGTCAGCAAGCGCTCTGCGGCCACACCCTGCCCTTCCAGTTCAGCGCTTACCGCCTGCGCTCGATAGCGTGCCAGGGTTCCAAGCGCGGCCTGTGGGATATCCGCATAGTCCACCAACAACTCAAACAAAGCCGAATAGTAAGCAGCCACATCACCTTCGGGTATCACCCCGTGATCAACGTCTGCCTGGCCAAAATGATCGGTGAAAGCGGACAATACTTTAGCGGGCAGCCGGCGACGGGCAAATTCATCGATCACTGAGTGAACCACAGGGTCATTGAAGTCGGGTGGTTCCGAGCCACTCCGAAAAGCCAGCTCTGCGGCAGATGCCAGTGCAATATGTGTACGAACCTGTTCCGTCTGCAAGGCTTTCTTGTCGATTAAGGGATCAAACACTCCAGCCATTTCTATGCCCAGGCCTGGTCGTTGCAAAAGTGCACCCGCCAGCGTCTCCAGAATTTCAGAACTGTCGGCCGTGATCTCTGCACTGCCAGCGGCAAACTCAACTTGCGTCAGATCCAATTCCTCACGGCCCATTTGCCTGGCCAGGCCCATAAAGGGCCGCCCGGCCAGGCTGGCCAGATAAGGCAGAATGGGTGCTTGCAGCCATGTTTTCAGATTGATTCTTTCTGTTCCTGCGAGCTTTTCCTCAGTAAACTCCAGCT
>JBBKVS010000038.1:0-3741 GCA_037968555.1 Lysobacterales bacterium
GTGTTGCCCTTCACCGAGTTGGGCATGCCGGAAGCGGAGGCCTAT
Source organism: Lysobacterales bacterium (assembly GCA_037968555.1). Lineage (GTDB taxonomy): Bacteria > Pseudomonadota > Gammaproteobacteria > Xanthomonadales > SZUA-36 > JAWXBM01. Next base: position 46 of record JBBKVS010000038.1, read on the forward strand.
TTCGGCGCCGGCCTGGCCGACACCCTCAGTTACAAGTTGGGGCAGTTGAAGCAAGTCCTGGTGTTGGCGCCGAGCTCCACCCGCAAGTTTGGCGGCCCCGGCCAGGATTTGACGAGCATCGGTGCCCTGCTGGGCGCCAGCGCTCTGCTCGAAGGCACGGTGCGGCGCGGCGCGGGTAGCCTCAAGGTGAACGCCCGGTTGGTGGACATCGCCAGCGGCCAGCAACTCTGGTCCGGCAGCTATGACCGCGCCGGTGCCGACCTGTTCGCTGTGCAGGACGAGATTGCCACCGCCGTGACCGAGGCCCTGCACCTGGTGCTCAGCCCTGAAGATGCGGGCCGCGTTACCCAAACCCTGACTGCCAACCTGAGCGCCTACGATGCCTACCTGCTTGGCCAGGCCAGGATGGCCACCCGCGGCAAGAAGCAGTTGGATGAAAGCGTGAGCTATTTCCGCCAGGCCATTCGACTGGATGCCGGTTACGCCCTGGCGCACGCTGCCCTGGCGGAAGCAATCTTCCTGTCCTCGGCTTACAGCGAAACGCCCATTGACTGGAGCACAGCCCGGGTCGAAGCCCAGGCCGCGGCAGCGCAAGCACAATTGCTGGATGCGATCGGCGGCGAAGGCTACCTGGCACAGGCCTTTGTCGCCATGGGCGACAACGACCTCGGCGAAGGTAAGGACTGGCCGCGCGAGTACATCGGCAGCTTGCTTCTGAAAGCGGTCGAGCTCAGCCCGAACAATACCAGCGCGCTGAAATTCGCCGCCAGCTACACGGACTCCGAAGAAGAGGAACTGGAATTGCTGCAACGTGCAGTGCAACTGGATCCGCGTTCCGGCATCATCCGCATGAACCTGGGTGATGCCCTGGCCCGCAGCGGTGACCGGGACGCCGCGTTGCAACAATACCTTTCCAGCATCCGTGTCAGCGACGGCAAATTCGTACCTGCCCACATGATCGTGCCTTTCATGCTGCAGTTCAGCTGGGGCCAGGTAGACGAAGCAGCTCGCTGGGCAGGCGTGTTTAACCGGGCCTACCCCAATCGTGATAACACGATTGGCTTATTACGTGCCCTGATGGGGCTCGGCGCCTGGGACAAGGTAGAGCAGGTGCTCAACCACCCACCCGCTGAAATGGCCTACGATGACCCGGTATTATTGCGGCAGCGCGTTGTGTTGAACCTGGTGCGCAATGATTGCGATGAGGTAGAAAGCGCCGTGGCACGCTTCGAACAGAAATTGAGTGATCTCGGGGGAAATTCACCGCAAAACGTCCCCGCTGCGGTCATACTGGAAGCAGCCCGAACCGCGCAGGGCTTGTGCCGAATCCGCAATGGCCAGCTGATTGAAGCCCGGGAGTTGCTGGCGGCCGCTCAACCGGAACTCAGCAACCTCGCCTTTCCTAACATCGCTGCCCTCGCGCTGCGCTCGCAGATCCTGCTGGCCGCCCTGTACAAGGCCAACGGTCAAGCGGAACTGGCGCAGCAACTGCTGGAGCAACTGCTGACGGCTGCCGCGGGTGTGGAGCTACTGGATGTACAAGGGGTCGGATTTTCGCGTTTCATGGCCCTAGCCGTGGCGGGCCAGCCCGACGCTGCGCTGGCCGAACTGGAGCAGGTCAACGACCAGGGCTGGACTGCCGATTGGTGGTTGCTGGATGCACTGGCCTTCGATCCGGACTATGCCGCTGTGATGGCAGACCCGCGTTTCAAGGCCATCGATCGACGGCTAAAGGACCGTGTGCGGGAGATGCGTGAAAGCTATCTGGCCAACCCCATGCCGTCGGCTGAGGCGCTGAAACTGGCCGACATTCAGCCAGCCGAATAGCCTGAGCTGTCTGCCTACGACTGTGCCTACCAGTGAATTACTTGCGTTGTAATTGCTCCAGCTTGGCCGCCATCAGTGCATGCAGGGTGTTGATACCCTTGAGTGGCCTGACCATGACTTTGAAATCGACAATCTGGCCCGCATCATTCCACTCAATCAGATCCACACCATTGATTTCCACACCGTCGATGACGGTACTGAATTCCAATGCGGCATGGCCTTCGGCGATGATTTCGCGGCGATAGTGAAAACTGTCGTTGTTCAGTACATCTGCTGCTGCCAGCAAGTAGCCCATGGTGATGGCTCTGCCGGGTTGAGGCCTGTGCACCACCGGTGAATGAAATACGACATCTTCATGTAGCAGTGCCTTGAGCGCTGCCGGGTCGCGACTGGCCAGAAACTCATGCCAGGCTGGAATGGGGTGCGTCATGGGCGATTTCTCCAATGCGTTTTGGCACAGGATGTGCACAGTTCGTGAAGCACATGGATGTGCGAGAACGAACCGGTGGGATAGCGGCTATGTCGCTGCCAGACTGACGCTATTCAAATAATTCAGGCAGCTTTTGACTTGGCGATATGCGCAGCTATGGCATCCATCAACATGGGTGAAAGGCAATCGTATGGTTCCAGGCCCAGCTTGCGCAGGCGGTTACGAACCTTGGTCATATCTTTGGATTCAAAGCCTGCTTCGATAATCGAGGAAACAAAGGCAGCAAACTTTGGTGGTGACCAGCCTTCTACATCCGACAATTCGGTATGAACAAAATCCAGGCCGTAGAAAGGATGCCCGGTGTTTTCAATCCGGCCGTACATATGAACGCCGCATTTTTTACAGGCATGCCGTTGTATGGGCGCCTTCTTGTTGACTACTTTCAGATTTTTCTCATTGGCCGTAACCTTGAGTTTATCGCGTGAAACCACTGCCACTTGCGAGAACAATGCGCCCTCTGGCTTCCAGCACTTGCTGCAACCACAGACATGATTGTGTGCCGTCTGTGAGCTGAGTGTTACCTCGACCGGGTCTTTTGCACATTTGCAGCGCAGCACCCCACCTTTGAAGTTTCGCTTGGCGGGTTTAACACCTTTATCAACTGCTGGATGAATTGAAAACGCACTTGCCATGATGATCCCTCCGGAATCGGTGAGTGGAAATTACGGTGCTTCAGTATGAGCTTGTTGGGAGCCATGCGGCAAGATCAACTGGAGACTGAGCACATAAAATTTCTGAACTAATGTGCTCTGTCCCCGGATTGTCAGGGTAGTCGGCAACCAGGCTCAGCGTTTGTCGTAAGGAATGCGGATGCTGATGGTCAGGCCATGCGGTTCGGTTTTACTCAGACGGAATCCATGTTCGTGGCCGTAAAGCTCGGCCAACCTTTCGCGGGTGTTGCGCAGGCCTACCCCTTTGGCGTCGGGTATGGTGCTGTGCTCCACGTCGCAACCAGGGCCATCATCGCTGAGTTGTATCAATAAATCACCGGCAAACACCTTGGCCGCTATGCGCAGGGTGCCGCCTTCTTCCGAGCGGGCAATACCGTACTTGATGGCGTTCTCAATCAATGGCTGCAGCAGCAGGCTGGGAATCATGGCTTGCTGCGCATCATCAGAAATATCCAGCTCCAGGTTGAGCCGGTCTTCAAAGCGCACTTTCTCAATATCGAGGTACAACTGCAGGGCAGCAAGCTCCTGCTGCAGTGTGATTTTCTGCATGGGGTCATTATCCAGCGAATAACGCAGGAAACTGGACAGTCGGGTGACCATGCGGTTGGCCAGCTCGTTATCCTTTTCGAGGATCAAGGTTGAGATGGCATTGAGGGTATTGAACAGGAAATGCGGATTGAGCTGGTAACGCAGCATTTTGAGTTGTGC
>JBBKVS010000039.1:0-18827 GCA_037968555.1 Lysobacterales bacterium
TGATCTGGCGGGAACAGGTCACCGCGGGTCACGAACAAGACCCCTTCACCGGCTTGCTTCTGACCAAACAAACGCGCTGTGGCCACCTGCTTTATCAAACCCAACTGGCGGCGCAGACGCTCAGCGAACGGTGGTACGCCAATCACTGGCGGCACGCTCTGTGCTGCACAGGTTGTGGGCAAACGTGGTGATTTGTCGGGCTGTTGTAACCATTCGAGTAATTTGGCAGTGGTAGCTTCAATGCTGAGTTCTTGTTGCGCCAGGCGATATGCTGCTGCGGATTTGCGTTGCCAGGTATCCGGCTCACTGCTTAATACGCGCAGGATTGCAGCCAAATCTTCGACTTGGTCCACCAGCCAACCAGCGTCGTATTGCTTCACCAGCTGCGCCAGTGGCAGGTAGGAGTTGCAGATCAAGGGCAGGCCGTGACGCAAAAAATCCAGCGAACGGAAAGACTGGCTGAAGGCCCGCTCCACATTCCAGTCGGCCAGTTCAACGCCGGCATGGGCCTGTTGAGTCAGGAACTGACTGTATTCAGCATAGGGCAGCAAAGCAGAGGTCTGGATAACATCGTTTCCGACTGTAGCGGCCGGAGTTTCCGCTTGATTCTCATGCAAACGGTAAGCCCCTTCGAAGCGCATGACACGCAGGGGTGTAGCGAGGCTTTCAGCAGCTTGCCGTAAAGCCTGCAACCAGGGCTGTTCATTGCGCCAGGGCCAGTTAACACCGCCCATAACCAGCATGGTTCCCTTGGGGCCGGGTTGGCTGACAGGCGCTTCAGCCAGTGGTGCGCCCAATGGAACGATGCGCAGCGGCAACTGCTGACGCAGGTCGTGACCGGCTTCAATCAGCGAAGGAATCAGCAGGTCGGCCTGTCGCTGGTTGCCACACAGCACCAGGTCGCAACGCTGCAGGGCCGTGCGCAAGCGTGCCATGCTGGCTTGCACGTTTTGTGGTTGCTCGAACAGTTCTTCCAAAGGGCGCGGTGCTACAAAATCCAGGATTACTGCCGGCTTCAGTTCAAAAGGCAGCAGCGACAACAACTCCCAATAGGCCACCAGGATGACATCCGGATTTTCGCGCAGGATGATGCCCTGCAATTCATCGCGATTGCGGAAGCTGCCTTGACTGGCAGACATACCCGGGCCTTGCAGACTGGCATGGCTGATGCGGTGCTGGCCCAGTTGTAAACCCTGGTCCAGTTGGCGGGTGCGCAAATCATTGCCGCTGGAAACACCCTCATCGTCCTGCAAGGGTTCCTGCAATATGTGCAGTATCTGGCTCATGCGTTCTGCAGTAGCAACAGGGAAGCGAGGCCGATAAAGGCCAGTATGCCGATCACATCTGTAACCGTGGTCAGCACCACACCACCAGCCAGCGCCGGGTCAATGTTCATGCGCTTCAGCATGCCGGGGATCAGTGCGCCCGCCAGTGCGCCTGCCAGCAGGTTGATCAATATGGCTATACCTATCACCAGTCCCAGCTTGAGCTGGCCATACCAGATGATGGCAATCAGCCCGACGACCACCGAGAACACCAGGCCGTTGAGCAGACCAACAGCCAGTTCCTTGCGCAGCAGCGCCTTGGTGTTGGCATCATTGACTTGCCCGGTAGCCATGCCGCGTACCATCAGGGTCAGCGTTTGTGTGCCGGCGATGCCGCCCATGCTCATGACAATTGGAAATAAAACGGCGGTGGCGACCAGTTGATCCAGTGTGGGTTCGAACATATACAGCACACCCGCTGCCATCAGCGCGGTGACCAGATTGACGCCCAGCCAGATCCAGCGTTTGCGGGCCGATTGGGACACCGGCGCAAACATGTCGTGTTCCTCGTCCAGACCGGCGCGGGTCAACACCGAATGTTCGGCTTCATCACGAATAACGTCGACCACGTCATCGATGGTCACGGTGCCCAGCACCAGCCCGGCTTCGTCGATCACCGGTGCGGTAATCAGATCGTGGTGTTCAAACTCAATAGCCACCTGGCTGGCCGGCATGTCCACCGGTATGGTGCGCAGATCCAGATGCATATGGCTGGCCACAGTGGATTGCGGATCGCTGGTCAGCAGGTCGGCCAGGCGCAAGCCGCCCATGTAACGCCCGTTCCTGTCCACCACAAACAGGATGTCGAAGACCTCCGGCAATTCGCCACGGCTGCGCAGGTAACGCAGCACCACTTCCATGCTGACATCCGAACGTATGGTCAGGGCGTCCGGGTCCATCAGACCGCCAGCAGAGTCTTCCGGGTAGGACAAAACGCGATTCAGGCGTTCGCGATCCTGCCGGTCCATGCTTTGCAACACGCGGGACGTAACCGCTTCCGGCAGGTCGTTAAAAATATCCGCCAGGTCGTCCAGGTCCAGCTCATCAACCGCGGCGATCAGCTCTTCCTGGGTCATGTCGCGGATCAGGCTGGCGCGTACTTCGTCGTTAACCTCGACCAGTACATCGCCGTCCTGCTCCGGGTCCACCAGTTCCCACAGGGCCAGACGTTTGGCCAGCGGCATGGACTCCAGCAAATCACCGATTTCCGCAGCTGACAAGCCGCTGAGCATGCGGCTGGCACGGTATTTCACGCCCGAATCCAGCGCTGCGGACAGGCGTTCCAGATGACGTGCTGTTTTCTCCTGCTGAGGCTGTTCGACCATGCTGTACTCCCGAATGGCTGCAAGCAAAGCTGCAACCGGATTCTTTAGCTGTTGTTTTCCGCGGGCTGACAGGCTCTGTGCTGGCCTCTCAAGCGGGGCCAGCCAGGGCCGTTGGCATTATAAAGGAGCGGGGGACTATTTATGTATCAGTCACAAACCGCTTCATGACGGATATACAAACTGGGGTGAAGTACTCTGATAATTCAGGGATGAATTATTCAGAGCATCATTAACTCGCTTTTTGCGATTGATCCAGCAAGCGCAACAAAGAAACATCCTGTCTTTGTGCACCAAGCTTAAGCCAGTGATTCAAGGCTTCAGTGGCGCGACCTGCATGGGTTTCGATAATCGCCTGTTTGACTTCCAGCAAGCGGCCGGGATGCATGCTGAAGGAACGCAAGCCCAAGGCCAGCAGCAGGCGGGTGTAACGCCGGTCACCTGCCAGTTCGCCGCAGACGGTTACCGGCATGTTGGTTTCGCGGCACGCGGCGAACATGTAATGCATCAGTCGCACCATGCCCGGATGCAGCGGATCGTACAGATGGGCCACCTGCTCATCCACCCGGTCAGCTGCCAATGAGTATTGCAACAGGTCATTGGTGCCTACCGAAAGGAAATCCAGGTGATGTCCCAGGTCTTCAATAGCCAGGGCCGCCGCCGGTACTTCTATCATGCCGCCCAGTTGCATCAAGGGGTCGTAGGCCTGGCCGCGAGTCTGTAATTCGGCCCTGGCCTCTTGCAACAGGGCTTTGACCATCAGGATCTCGTGCACGCTGGTGAGCATGGGTATCAGGCAGCGCACTTTTCCCGCAGCGCTGGCGCGCAAGATGGCGCGCAACTGGGTTTTGAACAGGTCGGTATCGCGCAGACACAGCCGTACGGCGCGTAAGCCCAGGGCCGGATTCAAGGAGCTGCGTATCAGGCGGAAATCCAATGCTTCAGAAGTCTTGTCGGCACCCAGATCCAGGGTGCGTATAGTCAGAGTTTTGCCGGACAAGGCCTTGATGGCGCTGAGGTATTCCTCCAACTGGGTCTCTTCATCAGGCGCCTCACCGCGCAGGAACAGGAATTCGGTGCGGTACAGGCCCACGCCATCCGCATCCAACTCCGTGGCCAGCAGGATCTCATCCTCCCGTTCGGCATTGGCCTGCAACACGATGGTTTCCCCATCAATACTGTGTGCCGGTTTGCTGCGGACCTCATCCAGCGATTTGCGAAAGCGCGAAGTGATGCGTTCGATATCGTGGTAGTGCTCGATAAAAGCTTCATCCGGATCAGCGTAAACAACGCCCAGGCGCCCATCCAGTATCAGGTTCTCGCCTTCCTGCAGCAGGCTGTGCGCCAGCCGCACACCGAACACTGCTGGTATGCCCAGGCTACTGGCAAGAATTGCGGCATGGCTGTAAGGGCTGCCATGTTCAGTAACAATGCCGGCCACGCCACGTTCATGCAGCAGCGCCAGTTCACCTGGAGTCAGCTCGGAAGTCACCACCAGGGTGTCGGCCAGGCGGTCGGGAATGGCATCGAATATGCGATCGTTGCCGGCCTTGCTCAGTTCGGTCTGGACCATGCGTATGACTTGCGCCACGTCTTCGCCGCGCGAGCGTATGTATTCGTCATCCATGTGACGGAATTCCGCCAGTATGGTTTCCAACTGGGACTGCAGGGCCCATTCGGCATTGCAGAATTCTTCCCGGATGCGACGTTCGGCAGCATCACCGATGGAGGAATCACCCAGCATCAGGATATGGGTCTGGATCATTTCGCTGGCGGCGGTGCCGGCACTGCGGGTGACCCGTTCGCTGAGTAATTCCAGTTGTTCAGTTGCGGTATGCAAGGCTTCCTGCAAACGATTGACTTCAGCATCCACATTTTCTGGCTGGATACGGAACTCGCCGATCTCCAGCTCATTGCGTTCGGCCAGATGCGCCTGGCCTATGGCTATGCCACGGGATACCGCATGTCCGGTCAAGGCCAGTGTCATGGCTGCACAAGTCTCATAGTGTGGGCTGTTTGGCCTTGGTGCATTTACTCACCTTCACCAAAGTAATCTGCGATCAGCGTCATAATGGTGGCGATGGCAGCTTCCTCGTCGCTACCCTCGGCACGCAGACCCAGCTCGGTACCTCGACCGGCCGCCAGGGTTAGAACACCCATGATGGACTTACCATTGATTTCGCGTTCGCCGCGTCTGATCCACACTTCCGAAGAAAAGCTGGAAGCACAATTCACCAACTTGGAAGCAGCGCGTGCATGCAAACCCAGTTTGTTGACGATAGTGACTGTGCTCTCGATCATTGATGAAACTCCCGGATATCGCGAATGGCGCCTTCAGCCGCCAATATGGCCAGCCGGTGAGGTGCTTGCTGCCGGTAATTCCAGGCCCGGATCAACATGGCCAGGTTCAGGCCGGTCACCAGCTCTGCTGCACAGCTGGGTATGAGGCTGGCCACCTGGTTGAACGGACTGGCGCCGCCTATATCGGTCAGTACCAGCACGCCCTGACCCTGGTTAGCTGTCTCGATGGCGCGACGTATTTCGGCTTCGCCGGTATGTTCCATGGACGATTGGCGAAAGGAGACGAAGCCCACTTCGGCCAGCGACTGGTCCAAAATGAATTCGGCTACGTCCAGCAAGGACTGGCCGATTTGACCATGGGTTACCAGTACCAGGCCGGTAGCTGGGCCCTCAGGTTGGCTTGTACCAAAGGTCATTTCTGATTGTGTGCTCATCCGCCGTGCAACTCCCGATGGTAAACCTGCACGTTGCTGAATTCCTTGCGTAGTTGTGCGGCCAGCCACTCTGCCAGGTATACCGAGCGGTGCCGACCGCCGGTGCAGCCTATGCCGACGGTGAGATAACTGCGTTGGCTGTCCCGGATTTCCGGCAACCAGCGTTTGAGAAAGCCCAGTATATCGTCACGCAAGGCCTGCACGGTGTCTGAGCTTTCCAGCCAGTCCTTCACTGGCTGATCCAGCCCGCTCAAGGTACGCAGTTCATCGATCCAGTGTGGGTTGGGACAATGCCGTACATCGAAGACAAAATCCAGGTCCTGCGGCAAGCCGCGCTTGTAAGCAAAAGATTCCAGCACCAGTGACATGGTGGATTGTTCCGAACCCACGTATTTCCATACCTGCTGGCGTAATTCGTGAATGTTGATATCGCTGGTGTCAATCACCCAGTCGGCACGCGCTTGCAAGGCTTGCAGCAGTTTGTTTTCGAGTTCTATGGCGGCCGGCAGGGCCTGTTCATCAAAAGTCAGGGGATGGCGTCGCCGCGTTTCGCTGAAACGCTTGATGATGGTACGGGTGTCGGCAGTCAGGAATAACAGGCGATGCTGCAAACCGCTTTGCGCCAACTGGTCCAGTTGTTCCGGCAAGCGCTGCTGGTCCGAGCCGCGCGAGCGGGCATCAATTCCCAGGGCTACCCGGGCGTACAACTCCGGATTTTTACGGATCTGTTCAAAAAAGCCGGGCAGCAGGGCTGCGGGCAGGTTATCCACGCAATAAAACCCCAGGTCTTCAAGGGCGTGCAAAGCGGTACTCTTGCCACCACCCGACAGGCCACTGACCACCAATAACTGCGGGCGGCTGTGCGTTTTGACCGGCAACTCGGCTTCTTCGCGGGAGCTTTCGTCAATACTGGTTTCGGCGTCTTGCGTATTCAATCGCGCCACTCTCCGCTGTCTTGTTGCAACAGTTTGGCGTGGCGCTCGATAAAGGCGGCAGCGGCATCATAGCCTTTCATGCGCAGCATGAAATCACGCACAGCGGCTTCGATCATGACTGCCAGGTTGCGCCCGGCCCTGACCTGCAAGGTGATGCTGGGTATATCCAGGTCTATCACCCGCAAGCTGCTGGTATCGCCGCGCAAACGATCGTGCCGCTCGCGGGTTTTGGATTGTTCCGGTAATTCCAGTCGTATGATCAGGCGCAAATACTTGTTCAGTTTAATGGCTGCATCGCCAAACATTTCCCGCACATTCAGTACGCCCAGCCCTCGTACTTCCAGGCAATCCTGCAGGGTTGCGGGGCAGGTACCGTCGATGATTTCCGGAGAGATCTGGGTAAATTCCGGCGCATCATCGGCTATCAGGCGGTGGCCACGGGTCAGCAATTCCAGTGCCAATTCACTTTTGCCACAACCGGCGTCACCCATGATGTGTACACCAATGGTAAACACCTCCATGAAAACGCCATGCAGGGTAGTGGAGCGGGCCAGGAAGCGGGATACGTGATACTGCAGGTAGTTGACCAGCTCATAGGCAGGCAGGCTGGATTGCAACAATGCCACCTGGCAAGCCGGACTCACTTGCTCGCTGATCATGCTGGGCATGGATCGGCCGTCACCCACCACGATGGCCAGCGGGCTGGCGTCCAGCAGGGTTTTAACGGTTTGCTCGCATTCGCTATAGCTGAGTTTATCCAGGTAATCCAGTTCCTCATTTCCCAGCACCTGGATGCGGTTGGCATGTATCAGGTTGAGAAAACCGGCCAGCGCTGGCCGGGAACTGAGATCGTTGGCAGAAATGGCTGGCCAATCGGCTTCTGCCGGCGTGGTCACCCAACGCAGATCGAGGCGATCTGCCAGTTCTTCAAACAGGGTCAGGGCTGTGAGGGAGCGAGTCACCAGTCAGAGTATTACAAGTTCATCAGCTGAAAGCCATTCCTGCTGACGGCCCACATTGCGTTTCAGTGGTGCGCGGTGGCGTCGTTGGCTGAGCGCTTGCTCGATAACAGTTTAAGCAAGTCAACCGAACTGTCGGCTGCACGCAGGCCTTGTAATAGCTCCGGATCACTGAACAGTTCCGCGATATGCGCCAGCAGCTTGAGGTGATCTTCACCACAGTTCTCCGGCACCGTCATGGCAAAAAGCAAATCCACCGGTTCGCCATCCATCGCATCGTAGGCCAGAGGTTTTTTCAGGCGTATGAAGGAAGCCCGAATGGGCCGGTTACCCTTGATACGGCCGTGCGGTATCGCCACACCTTTTCCCAGGCCTGTGCTGCCCAGTCGTTCACGCGCACACAGGCTTTCGAAAATCTCGCGGGCGCTGAGATCTTCATTGTTCCGGGCCAATTCTTCGCTGATGATTTCCAGCAGCCGTTTCTTGCTGCTGCTGTGCACATCGCAGCGAATACTTTCCGGGCTCAGCAGATCACTGATTAACATGTTTGTAATTCACTCATGCAGGCTATGCCCGACTTTTAGTTGCTTGGTTCGCCTAAATAGGCTTGTTTATCGTCGCGCGAGACCTGGTGGTCGCTGCGTTTATCCTTGAAACGTCTGACCTGTCTGTCCAGCTTGTCGACCAGGTCATCAATGGCAGCATACATATCCAGTTCGGAGGCGTTGGCAAACAGGGATTTACCAGCGGTGTGTAAAGTCGCTTCAGCTTCATGTTGCAGTTTTTCAACACTCAAAATCACATTCAAGGAAATCACGTGGTCGAAATGGCGGTTAATGCGTTGCATTTTTTCGGTGACGTAAGCATGTAGAGCGGGTGTCACATCGACGTGATGTCCATTGATGTTGATCTGCATATTGAACTCCTTCAGGCACAAACACGCTGACAAGTCGCAGCGGTCGTTTCAAGCCTGTATTGCTGGAACAGAGGGGGGGGTTAAGGTGGGTTGGTTGCCTGTCAGGGCCATCAAAACCAACCAGTCTGGTGAAATAATTAATCATCTTCGGTGCCAATTTTATACCCACAGCGGATGCTTTCCTAGTCCGATTGTCCACGTTTCGCAGCCGCCTGTGACATGCGAGCCCGTCTGCGGTGTTGGCGCCGTCGGTCAGCGCTGGAACCTATGCCCAGGGTTTCCCGGTACTTGGCCACGGTTCTGCGCGCTACCTGGATGCCGGAATCCTGCAATATGGCAGCCAGATCCTGGTCGCTGAGGGGCTGGGAATCCGGTTCATTGTCCAGCAGTAATTGCAGCCTGGCTTTGACAGCGGTTGCGCTTACCGGATGACCCTGGTCCGTAATTACATGGCTGGAAAAGAAGTATTTCAGCTCAAAAACGCCCCTGGGCGTGAGCATGTATTTGCGCGTGGTGGCCCGGGATACGGTGGATTCATGCACTTTGACCAGCTCGGCTACTTCGCGCAAAACCAGCGGTCGCATGGCAATTTCACCGCTTTCGAGAAAATCCTGCTGCATGTCAACGATGCATTGCGAGACGTTGAGCAGCGTGCGATTACGCATCTCCAGACTGGACATCAGCCAGCGTGCTTCCTGCATGCGTCCTTTCAGGTAGTCGCGGTCCTTGCCACCTGATTTGCGCAATAAGTCGATGTAATACTTGTTCAACCGCAAACCCGGATCGTTTTCCGGATTCAGTGTGACCCGCCAGCTATCGTCCACCCGGGTGGCGTAAACATCCGGTACAAGGTATTCGTTACGACGATTGTCAAAGCGGGTGCCGGGTCTGGGATCCAGTGACTGGATCAACTCCAATGCTTCGACCAGCTTGTCTTCCTTGGCCCCGCTTTGTTTGCGGATTTCAGCCAGGTCGTGCTGGGCTACCAGGTCGAGAAAATCCCGCGCGACCTTCAGGGCCAGTTCCCGACCTGGGGTATCACCGGGTAAAGCGGCCAATTGCACCCGTATACATTCGGCTGTATCGCGGCTGGCCACCCCGACGGGTTCCATGCGCTGCACCCGGTGCAGTACGGCCAGTACTTCATCGATATCAACCAGAATTTCCGGAGCCAAGCTGCCACGTATGTCGTCCAGGCTGTCCTGCAGGAAGCCTTCTTCATCCAGCCCGAAAACGATGGCCGCAGCGATAGCGCCATCCTTGGGAGAGAAATGGCTGAGATTGATTTGCCACAGCAGGTGGTCACGCAGATTGCCCTCGCTGTAGTCCGCCAGCTGTAGTTCGCCTGAATAGCTTTCGCCACCGCTGGAGGTATCACCCCATTGCTCTTCAAAGGCCCCGTCTTCGCCCCAATCGTTGTTTTCCAGGTCCAGGTCCTTGGAGGGTTCATCGGAGCTGGAAGATTCAGTATCTGAGCCTGCAGCCTGGTCCAGCGGATCGCTGGATTCAGCTTCCGCGCGCTCCAGAATGGGATTGGATTCGAGTACATCCTGGATGTACTCGCGTAACTCAATGCGGTTCAGCTGCAACAAACGGATAGCTTGCTGCAGCTGCGGCGACAGCGCCAGTTTTTGCGATAGTCTTAACTGCAGTGATTGTTCGGCCATGCTATCTGAAAAAAATGCCTTGGCAGTGAAACACGCTCAGGACAGTGTACACCTTCAGTTTAAGTAGGAATTAAAGTCGGAATTCCTTACCCAGGTAAACATCTCGCACCCGGTCATTGGCGATGATTTCGGCTGGCTCGCCCGAAGCCAACACGTGGCCATCGGCCAGGATATAAGCATAATCGCAGATACCCAGGGTTTCACGCACGTTGTGGTCGGTGATCAGCACGCCTATGTCCAGGTCGGTCAGATGTTGCACAATGCGCTGAATTTCGCCTACGGATATGGGATCAACCCCGGCAAAGGGTTCATCCAGCAGGATAAAACGTGGCTTGGCAGCCAGCGCACGGGCGATCTCAACGCGCCGCCGTTCGCCGCCCGACAGGCTGAAGCCCATTTGTCCGGCAAGGTGTGAAATGCCCAGGTCTTCCATTAGCATCATTAAAGTGTCTTCGCGGCCGGCCTGGTCCAGATCCTTGCGCAGCTGCAGTATGGCCATGATGTTATCTGCCACGGACAGTTTGCGGAAAATCGATGCATCCTGCGGCAAATAGCCTACGCCCATGACCGAGCGAATATTGACCGGCGCATGGGTGATGTCAACGTCATCCACCAGGATGGCACCGCTGTCTACCGGGATCAGACCGACTATCATGTAAAAACAGGTCGTTTTTCCCGCCCCGTTAGGGCCCAGCAAGCCGACCACGCGGCCGGGTTTTACACTCATACTGACTTTGCTGACGACGTCCTTGTTGGCGTAGGACTTGGAAATTCCTTCAGTGCGCAGCATTGCTGCCACTATCGGAAATTTCATCGTTATTTTTGGGATCTGCAGCTGGAGCAGCATCGGCTGGCCTGGGTTCTGTTTTGGAGTTCTTCCTGGATTCAGCGGGAGTAATCACTTCGGGTTCCAGCTGAATGCGAATGCGGCCATTGTTATCGCCACCGCTACCCTGGAAATGCTGCTGGTTCATGTCGTATACCAGTAACTCACCACTGATCTTGTACTGCGGATGATTGACATCGGCGTTGCCGGTCAGGGTCACAATGCCCGTGGCCACATGGTAGCTGATGGTTTTGGCGGTGGCCTTGACCAGCCCTTGTAGTTCAATTTCCTGTTGCAGCAGCACCGGGTTGCCATTGAGCAATACTTCATGCACCTTGCCTTCCGATTTTTCTACCTCCGCCTGGTCGGCTATTACCAGCAAAGTGCCCTGGCGGATTTCCACGTTGCCGCGGAGTGTGGCCTTGCCATCACCCAAAGTGCCTTCAGATGCGTCAGCATTGATCAGCAAGGGCTGTTGTCGATCGGTTTCCAGCGCCAGCGCTGACCATGCCGGCAGCAAGGCCAGTAACGGCAGAGACAGCAAGGCCAGCCGCAATGGGTGACTATGGTGTGGCATATCGTGCCCGCACCTGATGCAGAAATTCATATTGCTTGTTTTTCATATCAAGGTTCATTCCAACGGCATTGAGTGTGTCCTGATCCTGCTGAATGCTCACTGCCGAATCGGTGCTGGCCAATCGGGGTGTCAGATTCAGCATGACATCACGGGTCTGTATACCCAGCCGCTTGTTGGTAGTGAGGCTCTGGTTCAGCATATCCACCCGGCCCACCAGCGAAACAAACTCGCGGTCGGCGGTAATAATGGCCGAGTCGGCGGTAATGTACCACTCATCCTGTTCCTGCATTATGCGCAAATGCGGATTTTCCACGGTTCCCACCTGGCTGTCGGCCTTGTTGCGCAACATGGGGGCATCCACATGCACATTTACCTTGCCGTTCTTGTCCAGCAACACGCCACTGAAATCCCATAAGGCATAACTGAGGCGGGTATCGAGATTGGCGGGAGGCAGACCTGTCAAGTCGCGGTTGGAGCGGACGATCAGTGCGGTGGCTATGGCCAGTACCGACAGTGAGATGATGCCTTGCCAGGTTTTACGGTGAATCATGCGGGCAGGTAGTCCTGCATCAATGTATCCATGTGTCCCTGGGCTGCGAGGATGAGGTTGCACAAAGCGCGTACTGCGCCCATGCCGCCGGCTTCGGCGCTGATCCAGTCCACTTGTTGCCTGACAGCTGGGTCGGCATCCGCCACCGTGACACTGAACCCGACGCGCTTGAGCACCGGTAAGTCGATCCAGTCATCACCGGCGTAACAAACCTGATCTGCTTGCAGGCCGGTGGAGGCCAGCAGCTCATCGAGTGCCTGCGATTTGTTATCCGAGCCCTGGAAGATCAGTTTTATGCCCAGTTCTGCAGCACGTTGGCTGACCATGGGTGATTGGCGACCGGTAATCAGCGCAATCGGTATACCAAAACGCTGCAGGGCTTTGATGCCCATGCCATCGCGGGTGGAAAAGGCCTTCATTTCCCGGCCGGAATCGTCAAAATACAGCCGCCCATCCGTCATCACGCCATCCACATCGAGTGCCAGCAATCGAACCTGTTGGGCTTTTGAGCGCACCTCATCACTGACCCCTTGAAGATAGATCGACATTTTTCAGACCACTCCGGCTACCAAAAGGTCCTGGAAGTTCAAGGCTCCCTGCAGCTGGCCTTGTTCATCAATCACCAGCAGGCCCTGGATGCGGAATTCCTGCATCATCTGCATGGCCTCAACTGCCAGTGCGTCCGCAGTGATGCTTTTACCACCGCGCGTCATGACCTGGGTAATGGGCGTGGTGTGCGGGTCTATGGCTGAATCCAGTGCGCGGCGCAAATCGCCATCGGTAAACACACCTACCACCTTGCCATCCGCCCCGGTGATGGCGCACATGCCCAGTCGTTTGCGCGTTACCTCCAGTATGGTCTCACTGAGGCTGGCGTTTTCATCCACGCGGGGAATTTCATCCCCCTGGTGCATGATGTCACGTATGTAAAGAAGCAGGCGGCGCCCAAGCGCACCCGCGGGGTGTGATCGGGCGAAGTCTTCCTTGGTGAAGCCACGGGTTTCCAGCAGGGCTACGGCCAATGCGTCGCCCATCACCAGGGTGGCTGTCGTACTGGAAGTCGGCGCCAGGCCCAGCGGGCAGGCTTCCTTGGCGACACTGACATCAATATGCACGTCGGCATGGCGTGCCAGGGTGGATGAGGGGTTGCCGGTCATGGCCACCAGCGGCACACCCAAACGTTTCAGTGGCGGCAATATCGCATTCAGCTCGTTGGTTTCGCCGGAATTGGACAGCAGCAATACCACGTCCTCGGCCTTGATCATGCCCATATCGCCATGACCGGCTTCCGCCGGATGTACGAAAAATGCCGGCGTGCCGGTGCTGGCCAGGGTGGCGGCGATCTTGCTGCCTACATGACCCGATTTGCCCATGCCTATGACCACAATGCGTCCCCTGCAGGACAACATGGTTTCGCAGGCAGCCAGAAACTGCTCGTCAACCCGTTCGGACAGAGCGCTGACGGCCGCAGCTTCGGTTTCAATGACGGCGCGGGCCAATGCCTGTATGGCTTGCTTGTTCATGAGTGCATTCTACCTGTCATGGCCGTCCCGTTCATGCAGGCTGGGCCGGCTTCAGCCAGGAATTCCGCTGACCACTTTCTCAGCGGTTTGCCAGACCAAAGTCTGGTACGCAAAGAACAGGATCAACAACAGCACACCTGATGAGCGACGTATTCTTCCAGGCCCACGGATGCCGTAGGCCATGAAGAACAATAAAACCGTAAACAGGAACATCACGGGCATGTCCTGCATCAGTATGGTGCGCTCAAAACTTACCGACTTGACGGACGCCGCTATGCCCAACACGCCGAGTATGTTGAACATGTTGGAACCTATGACATTGCCTATCGCCAGGTCGTCTTCCTTACGCAGTGCGCTGGTCAGTGAGGCGGCCAGTTCGGGCAGGCTGGTGCCCAATGCAACTATGGTCAGTCCTATGACCGTTTCGGACACCTCCAGCATGCGGGCAATGCTGATTGAGCCCAACACCAGGAAGTGTGAACTCAATGGCAAAATCACCAATCCCACACCCATCCACACCAATGCCTCGCGGGTGGGCATGTCGCTGGGGATTTCATCGTCGTATTCTTTGGCCAGCGGATCATCGGGTTCTTTGCGTGTACCCAGTCGTATCATCCACACGATCAGTGCAGCCAACCCCACCAGTAGAATGTGGCCCTCCAGTTTGCTGAAAGTCAGGTCGGCTGCCATGATGAAACAGACGATCATGATCAACATCAGTTGTGGGTATTCGCGCTTGAGGGTTTGCGATTCCACCCGCAGGGGGTAGATCAGGGCGGTAAAGCCCAGAATCAGGCCTATGTTCGCAATGTTGGAGCCTATGGCGTTACCGACCGCCAGGCCGGGTTTGCCCTGGTAAGCCGCCACTGCTGAAACCACCAGTTCCGGCGCCGAAGTGCCGAAAGCCACAATGGTCAGGCCTATGATCAGGGGTGATACGCCAAAATTTCGTGCAGTCGCTGAAGCACCTGCAACCAAACGGTCGGCTCCCCACACCAGGAGGATAAATCCACCCAATAATTGCACTAGCGGAATCAGCATCTGGAGATGATTTTTCCTGCCGCAGAGAGACCAGGCTTCCTGCTGGTCAATGTAGTTGTGCCTTCCATTGCCATATTTCCACTATGACCCACATTGAAGATAACGGTTGTTTGCTGGCGTGTTTTCTTTATGATGCCCACTTTTGCAAGCCTGCAATTGTAAGATTGCATAATGTTTTTGAGACAAGAGGCAACATAGTCTATGGATAGCGCCACAATAGAGCAAATGATAACTACCGGTTTACCAGGCGCCATTGTTACCGTCAGTGGTGATGACGGTGTGCATTTTGAAGCGGTGGTGATTAACCCTGAATTTGCCGGCCGTTCCACCCTGCAAAGGCACCGCATGGTTTACGCCACACTGGGCAGCCTGATGGGTCATGAAATTCACGCCCTGGGGCTTAAAACCCTGACGCCGGAAGAGCAAGTCTGAGATGGCACGTATTCTTATTGAGGGTGGAATACCCCTGCATGGCGAGGTGGTGATTTCCGGCGCCAAGAACGCCGTTCTGCCCATATTGGTTGCCAGCATATTGGGCCAGCAGCCTTCACGCATCAGCAATGTGCCGCATCTGCAGGATGTGACTACTACCATGGAGCTGTTGGGCCGCATGGGCGCATCGCTGGGCATGAACGAGCACATGCAGGTTGAGATTGATCCGCGCGGCATCAATTCCTTTGAAGCGCCTTATGATCTGGTCAAAACCATGCGTGCATCCATCCTGGTGTTGGGCCCATTGGTGGCCCGCTATGGTCGGGCCCGGGTTTCCTTGCCAGGTGGCTGTGCCATCGGTTCGCGGCCGGTAGATCTGCATTTGCGCGGTCTGCAACAACTGGGTGCCGAGGTCAGCGTACAGAACGGCAATATTGAAGCCAGCGCGAAGCGATTGAAAGGCGCGCGCATGGTGATGGACACTGTTTCTGTAACCGGTACTGAAAACCTGTTGATGGCGGCCACCCTGGCGAGTGGCAATTCGGTGATTGAGAACGCAGCGCAGGAGCCGGAGGTGGTCGACCTGGCCAATTTCCTGATTGCCATGGGTGCGCGCATATCCGGGGCCGGCACCAATACCATTGAGATTGAGGGAGTGGAACAACTCGCAGGTGCCGACTACTCAGTGTTGCCGGATCGTATAGAAACCGGTACCTATCTGGTTGCTGCCGCCATGTCGGGCGGCCATGTACGTTGTACCCGCGCCAATCCGCGGCACCTCGATGCCGTGCTGGATAAACTGCAGGAAGCCGGTGGGGAAATCAGTAGTGGCGAAGATTGGATAGCGCTGAATATGCACGGCCGCAGACCCAGGGCGGTAAACATCACTACTGCGCCTTATCCGGCTTTTCCTACCGATATGCAGGCCCAGTTTACCGCACTCAATGCAGTGGCCGAAGGCACCGGAACGATTACGGAAACGGTATTTGAAAACCGTTTTATGCATGCGCAGGAGTTGCGCCGCCTGGGTGCCAATATCCGGCTCAAGGGCAATACGGCCATCATTCAGGGTGTGCCGCAATTGACCGGGGCGCCCATCATGGCTACCGATTTGCGCGCTTCAGCCTGCCTGGTGTTGGCCGGTCTGGTAGCCGATGGACAAACACTGGTGGATCGGGTTTATCACATCGATCGGGGCTATGAGAACATTGAGGAAAAGATGGGACAGCTGGGTGCACGCATCCGTCGTATCGGTAATCGCGAAAAGGTCTGATTGTTCGACCTTTTCAGCCTGATTGCATAGCGCTGCAACCCATACCGGGCTTGAAGGGTTTGTTGGCCTGTTGCAATTCCGCGATGCGCATTTCCATCTGGTCACCGTCGATTTTGCCATGTTCCAGTCGCACGGTCAGGTATTCCAGTGCCGGCGCATGCCAGGCACGGGTATAACGTGAACTTTCGGGTGAACGTATGCGTTCAACCGGAATGGTTTCCAGGCAACCCAGGCTGGTCTCCAGCATTTCCCTGGGCAGCACCCTAAAGCTTTGCTGCTTTACCTCATCTTCATCCACCAGCAGGAACTGCATGTTGTCGTCGCCACTGCGCAGGCGGCGTTGCATTTCCAGTTTCAGCGACAAGCCATCCAGGGCCCGGCCCTGCAAATCCAGCTTTATGCTTTTCTTGTCCACCTGCACGGTGACGCTGTCTTTGCTCCAGTCGAACAGTGCAGACCATTCGTTGCCTATGCCCGCAACGCTCACTTCGTGTTCGAAACGCAACGGCAGGAAACGTCCATTTTCCATGTGTCCTTCAACATACTCACGATCGCGCGCCCGCAACAGGCGGGCCAGGCCATGGGTACCGCTGCCTTCAGTGCTCATGATCCATTTGTCGCCTTCCTGCATGAGCTTGATATCGGCTTTGCCGGCCAGTTTGCCATTGCGATACAGCGAATAGCGTGCACTGTACTCTTGCCAGTCGCTGGCCAGCAGGCCGCCTGGTAGTAACAGCAGCAACAATAAAAAGGCGATTGATCTATTCAAGAAAACTCCCGTCACTTTGCAGTTGCAAGGGCTGTTGCAAGACTTTGTCAGCATAATAAACGCGATTCTCGCGGCAGCGTAGCAAACGCTTACAGAAAAGCCCGGTGGTTGCTACGATCAGTTCGTGTTCGCGTGGACTCAGGCGTGCCGCCAATTGCTCAGCAGTATCAGTCTTATGGATAGGAATGCGTACCTGTGAGATCAGAGGGCCGCCGTCAAGTTCCCCGCTGACAAAATGCATGCTGGCGCCATGTTCACTATCACAAGCATCAATTGCCCGCTGATAGGTATCGGTACCGCGGTACAAAGGCAAAAGGGCAGGGTGCAAATTGATCATCAGTTGGCCAAAGCGCTGGATCACCACTGGCCCCAGTATGCGCATGAAACCGGCCAGTATCACCAGGTCCGGGTTTTGTGCAGCTATCAGCCTGGTTAAGGCCTGGTCGTAGTCTTCGCGGCTGCTGAAATCCGTATGCGGCAGCACCGAACTCTTCACCCCCGCTTGCGCAGCCCTCTGCAAGCCAAAGGCCTCGGCGCGATTGCTGATCACATGCACCAGACTCATATCCAGTTGACCTGACTGCTGTGCATCAATCAGCGCCTGCAGATTACTGCCTGAGCCGGAAATCAAGACCGTTACACGGCAAGCACTCACCCGGACAGATACTCTACCCGCCGCCCATCCTTGCGACTGACCACTGTGCCGATGTCGTAACAGGCTATGCCGGCTGCCTGGGAAGCCTTGATCAGGTCCGGTGCCGCGTCTGCGCTGGCCAGCATGACCATGCCAATGCCGCAATTGAAGGTGCGCAGCATTTCCTGATCAGAAATTCCGCCCTGTTGCTGCAACCAACTGAACACGGCTGGTCGCGGCCAGGCGTTGGGATCAATCACCAGCCCGCAGTCTTCCGGGATAACGCGAATGATATTTTCGGTCAGTCCGCCACCGGTGATATGTGCCAGGCCATCAATACCGCCTCCGTTTTCACCATTCGCCAACATGGCCAGCACCGGCTTGACGTACAGCGTAGTAGGGGCCAGCAGCGCATCACCCAGCTGGATACGGGAGCCATCGGGATCGATCAGCACTTCGTCCAGGCTGGACTGGCTGCGCTCCAGCACTTTGCGTATCAGGGAATAACCATTGGAATGCGGGCCGCTGGAGGCCATGCCCAGCAGGCGGTGACCGGCCATAATGCGGCTGCCGTCCAGCAATTGATCGCGTTCCACCACGCCTACGGCAAAGCCTGCCAGATCATAATCTCCGGCCTCATACATGCCGGGCATTTCAGCGGTTTCACCGCCGATCAGCGAGCAACCAGACAGCCGACAACCTTCAGCGATGCCGTTGATCACCGTTTCGGCGATGTCCAGCTGTAATTTACCGGTGGCAAAATAATCCAGGAAAAACAGCGGTTCCGCGCCGCTGGTGAGTATGTCGTTGACGCACATGGCTACCAGATCGATGCCTATGCTGTCGTGACGATCCAGCAGTCTGGCCAACAGCAATTTGGTGCCTACCCCGTCGGTGCCGGACACCAGCAACGGTTGTTTCCAACGTTGCAGATCCAGCTGGAACAGGGCGCCAAAGCCACCCAGGCCATTCATGACTTCGGGCCGCATGGTTTTTTTAACGGCCGGCTTGATGCGTTCTACCAGTTCATTGCCGGCATCTATATCGACTCCGGCATCGCGATAAGACAGACCGTTTGCGGGTAAATCAGGTGTTTTATTCAAAGCAGAATCCAGATGATGTGTGGGCCAGTTGATAAAGCTTAAACAGCCCTCTATGTTATCGTACTCGACCCTTGCATGGATGGCCCTGTTTTCTGGCAAAGGTGTAGCAATGAAAGCTCTGAATAATTCATCCATGAACTATCAGAGCACGCCAAACAAAATTGTGCCAAAAACAGGCAATTGGTGTTTGGCTTCATTTTCAATGATTTAGAATCATCGAAAATGTTGGCACATCCGTGT
>JBBKVS010000040.1:0-6769 GCA_037968555.1 Lysobacterales bacterium
GCTGTTGGGCAGGCTGGCTTTCATATGCTGGATACCGCCTGTCCCATCGCAGCCTCAACCTGGGGCAGTGCCCTGGTCAGCGCCCATACGGCCGTGCAGGGTGCCGCCCTGTTGCTGGATGAAGAAAGCGCTGCCTATGCCCTGTGTCGTCCGCCGGGTCATCATGCCGGCAAGGATTTCGCCGCCGGTTTCTGTTATCTGAACAACAGCGCGATTGCGGCGCAGGAATTACTGGCCGAGTTCGGTCGCGTAGCCATACTGGACATCGATGTACACCATGGCAATGGTACGCAGGATATTTTTTATCAGCGCGATGATGTGCTGACGGTTTCACTGCACGCCGATCCAGAGCGCTTTTATCCTTTCTTCTGGGGGCACGCAGCTGAACGAGGAGCAGGCGCGGGATTGGGTTATAACCTCAACATTCCGCTGCCGCGCGGCACCGGTGACAAAGATTACCTGGTCGAACTGGACAAAGCCCTGAGTCGTATCGAGGGTTTTGCACCTGGCGCCCTGGTAGTGGCTTTAGGCCTGGATGCCCACGAAGCTGATCCATTCCAGGGCCTGGCCATCACAACTGCCGGTTTCGGCAAGATTGCCAGCCGCATAGCCGCATTGGAGCTGCCTACTTTGATGGTGCAGGAAGGCGGCTACCTCAGTGATGATCTGGGGGATAACCTGGCCTCCTTCCTGGAGGGCTTTGAAGCGGCCTAAATTGTCATGGCGCCACATATTGGCGCTGGCCACTGCAGTGCCTGATGACGCTGCAATACCAGCTGCAGGCCCTGGTATAGTTCATCCGGAAATTCCCGGGTACGACGGCTTTGTAAATCCACTCCTGCGGTAATGTATTCAATGGTGCAAGCCAGTTGATTGCGTGTGTCGTTGACGATGAAATACATCCCATGAAACCGTTTTGGGTTCAGCGTCAGCAAGCGGTTGAAGGTGCTGACGCGGTCACCGACGTGGATTTCGGCGCGAAAGCTGAGGTGGTGTTCAAAATCAAACAAGCCATATTGGGTCAGTTCAAAATAATTCTCAGCCAGTCCAAATTCTTGCAGTATTTCGTAGCCGCCCAGTTCATAAAGCGTGAGGTAATACTGCACGTTGACGTGGCCATTGCGATCCAGCCAATCGGCCGGTACGTCCATGATCATGCCGGCTGGTAGTTGTCGCACCTCTTCTACACCAGGAAACTGCCTTCGGTTCATATAGGCTCCTCGGCCAAATCTTTTTGCCCTGACGAACGTCTTTTTTCATCTTCTACATGCAATTCGTCCCGCCAGTCCTTCACGTTCATTTCTATGGCGAAAAAGCCCAGTATCCACAACACCTGGTCCCAGCCGTAAACCCAGTGGCCAAACCACACCCAGGTGGAGGCATGGAAAAACAACAGGCCGTAAAAGGCCTTGGCTGCATAGCTGGCGAGCATCAGTCGGCCGCCGGTAATATCGCGGGCTTGCAGCCAGATCGAAATCTCGATGGAAAACATCACCAGCAGCCAGGTAATGGCGTCCTCCAGGTCTATGTAACGGCTGAAGCGCTCATGTTTAAAACCGGCTGTATCAGTGATGGCCGTGCTTTCCACTGGGTAAAACTGCGTATCGCTGGAAAAAGCAGCGCAATTGCTGCCATCGATCAGTTGGTAATCCAGGTTATAGGTGTATGACGACTGTTGACCCACCAGCTGGCAGGGAGAATTGATCCCGGCAAGTGGCTGTAAATCAGCCAGGGCGTTGAAGTCTATGACACGTGATACCACGGTATTGATGATGAAGGCATAGCAGATCAGCCGCAGTAGCAGCATGGCACGCTCGGCCCAGGGCCGGTGCCAGTCGTACGGTAGCCAGTAGGTTTCCAGTTCCCACAGGAACAGCAGGCCGAACCAGGCCAGCTCATCGAGGGTGGTGGCAAAGGCAATGACCCAGTCATGCAGGCTGCCGCCCTGGCGCAAACTGTGTTGCGCCATTTCCCACTCGTCAAAGGCGTAATAGAAAAAATTCAGCAATAAAAGTACGTAGACTGCCCACTTGATCAGCTGTGCCGGGTGAAACCGATGCAGGAATTGCATCAGTGCAGAAGACGCTTCGTCCTTCGCCGGAATGCTGGTCATATCACTCCGCCAATGCCTTGCGCAAGAGCGAACTTCTTCCTCCCAGAGCCGCTTCAGTCAGCAGCAGCAAATGCTGACCGGTCATGTTTTCAGAACCAGCCAGCTCCTGCACCAACTGATCCAGATTACCCACTTCGTTCTGCTTGAGTTCCTCGGCAAGATTCCACAACAGCAACACGGCGCGTGCGGTATTGGCGCCGCTGGAAGGTGAACGTAACTGGCCATCTTCGCGGTCAGCCCAATCAGCCAGCTTTTGCATGGTCTGGTCAAAGCGCTTCTGGCTGATGCCGCCACTGCGTCGCAGGATTTCCAGACTGTAATATTCGGCCAAACCTTCAATCAGCCAGTCATCGCGCTGACGCGCCGAGCCGGTGGCGATGTGAACCAGTTCGTGCAGCAAGGTGGAAGTGGCGTTTTCACTGATCAGGGGTCGTTCGGTGTGCAAATAAAGCGACCCGGGTCCGGACAAGCCACCGCGCCACATGTCATCGCGGGCCCCGACGATCAGTAATCGATCGGGAAAATCGTCGAAGATCTTGATCAGGCGGGGCACAGTCCAGCGCAGGAAGGCCAGGGTGTCCAATCTGCGCATGCCTTGATTAAGCGGCCCGGCCAGTGCCACACGCTTGCCCCGAATCAGGTCTCGGCGTATGCCTAACTTGCCAGCAGCCAGCCAGCCGGTGGGCCGATCAAAATTGCGTCCTGCTGTGCTGAACTGCAGCGGCTTCCTGACCGCACCGTAGCGGCTCTCAAAAGTCCAGCCTGCCGGGCCTTTCAGGCTCAGCGATGAATCCGAGCGTGCGCCTTTCAGGGAGCGGATACGGGCCGCGGGGAACAGGTCATCCAGACGCACAATTGCCCAGCTATCCGTGATTCGGGCATCGTAGGCAGCACCTTTGCGGTGATCGATTTTTACCTGGTAAGTCAATTTGCCACCGCTGGCAGGCACAGTCCACAACAGTCTGTCATGCTGCCGTTCAATTTTGCCATCGCCGCTGAAGTGACTGTACTGTGACTCAGGTGCAGCCAGATCAACCACTCTGAGCAGTGCAGTGGATTGCTGGATTTCCATGCTGGCCGCAGCAGTGCCCGAAGCAGGATCAAAACGGGCCTCGAAACGGGCTTTGTAGATATCCGCGGCCAGGGCAGACTGGCAACACAACAGGACTAAAAGACTCAGTCTGAATATCAATGCTTACTCCAGAAGGTTCACAAGAATTAAGTTAGAGTTATATACAGGCGCAAGCTTGTAAGCGCTGGAAATGGCCAAATATCTCTCTGGGAATGTCTTACGAATTTCATATACTGAGTGCTTATGAACACCGCTGCAAGTCCAAACCCATACCAGGCTGAGCCGGATGCCATCGAACAGGAGGCCCGCCGCTTGCTGACTTCCCTGATGCATGTGGAATGCGCCACGGGCCGTAAGTGGAATCTGGACACCTGCCGGGAAATTGCTCCGCTGACGCTGGAAATCAACCAGTTGAAAAAGCAGAAGAATGCCGTGATTCTGGCGCATTCCTATGTGGAACCGGAGATTATTTACGGCGTGGGCGATTTCAAGGGTGACTCTTATTACCTGTCCGAGCGCGCGCGTGAATCGAAAGCGGATGTGATTGTGTTTGCCGGCGTGGTGTTCATGGCTGAAACGGCCAAGATACTCTGTCCGGATGCCCTGGTGCTGGTGCCCGATGACCAGTCGGGATGTTCCCTGGCAGATTCCATTACGGGCGAGGAACTGCGGAAGCTCAAATCCCTGTATCCGGATGCAGCGGTAGTCTGCTACATCAACAGCACGGCCGAGGTGAAAGCTGAAAGTGATGTGTGTGTGACTTCAGGCAATGTTTACGACATTGTCGAGGCCTTGCCGCAACAGCAGATTCTGTTTGTGCCCGACCGGCTGATGGCCGATAACCTGCGGCGTGAACTGGGCCAACGCGGCAGCGACAAGGAAATCATTTCCTCCGATGGTACCTGTATGGTGCACGAGGAATTTACCCCGCAGCAGATCATCGAGGCGCGTGAATTGTTTCCCGGCTTGCACGTGGTGGCTCATCCCGAATGCACCGAGGAAGTGGCCAGCATGGCGGATTACGTGGGCAGTACCAGCGGAATGATGAAATATGTGCGCACTACCCATGCACCTTATTATCTGATGCTGACTGAATGTGGGCTGGTCGGGAGACTGGCCATTGAAGACCCGGAAAAGTCCTTTATCGGTGGCTGCCGCTTGTGTCCCTATATGAAGAAAAATTCCTTGCTGAAAATCCGTGATGCTTTGCTGCAGCCACGGCCCGAGCAGATCATCGAACTGGATGAGGACCTGCGCTTGCGCGCCGCGCGTTGCATAGACCGGATGTTTGAACTTGCTCCCGTCAACTGAACAGCTGATCAGGCTGGCACTGCAGGAAGACACCGCCTTTGGTGATTTGACCAGCAATGCCATATTCCCACCGTCCCACCGTTCCACCGCACGCGTGCTGGCGCGGGAAGACCTGGTGCTGTGTGGCGTGGATGTGGCCAGGGCGGTTTTTGAGCGTGTTGACCCGGCTTTGAAAATCAAATTGCTGGCAGATGATGGCCAGCTCCTGAAATCCGGTACCGCAGTGATGCAGATTTCCGGTTCAACCATTGCGCTTTTGACTGCCGAGCGGACTGCGCTGAACTTTCTGCAACGCCTGTCGGGTATTGCCAGCCAGTCACGGCGCTTTGCCGAAGCGGCGAAAGAGGCTGAAGACTGGCTGGTCAGAAACGGCGCGTCTCAGGGCGGCCTGCGCATTGCTGATACACGCAAAACCACACCCGGCTGGCGTGCGCTGGAGAAATACGCGGTGCGTTGTGGCGGCTGTTCCAATCACCGTTTCTCGCTGGGTGAGCACGTCATGATCAAGGACAATCACGTCGCTGCAGCGGGCTCCATCCGCAAAGCGGTGGCGGCTGCGCGCAAGGCTGCACCGCATCTCAGCCGTATCGAGGTAGAAGCAGATACTTTAAAACAAGTGGATGCAGCGCTGGCTGCCGGTGCCGATGTAATCCTGTTGGACAATATGCTTCCCAAACAGATTCTGGCTGCTGTCAAACGCATAGCCGGTAGAGCCATCGTGGAAATTTCCGGTGGTGTCAATTTACACAACCTGGCGGACTTCGTGCTCCCGGGTGTTGATGTCATCAGTATCGGTGCCTTGACCCATTCTGCAGTTGCGGTGGACTTGAGTATGGACCTGCTGTCACAAAAGTCAGCTAAGCTGTCTGGTGAGTAGCCCGGCAAACAGGGAATCATGAGTAACAGCCGTATAGAAACCGACTGCCTGGTCATAGGAGCAGGTCTGGCAGGCTCTGCCTATGCCCTGCGAGCCGCTCGTGCCGGGCTGGATGTGCAGTTGCTGTCCATGGGCAGTGCAGCCGAGGCCAATAGCGACTGGGCCCAGGGCGGCATTATTTATGACACCCATGCAGAAAGCGGCAGCCTGAGGGAAGATATACTCGCGGCCAGTGACGGTACTGCCAACCCGGCAGCGGTCGAACAATTGGTGCGCGATGGCCCTGCTGCAGTGCGAGAGTTGCTGCTGGACGAATTGCAGGTGGGTTTTGATCGCAGTGAAGTCGGCGAACTGGAATTCGCCCGCGAGGGTGGTCACAGCGAAAGACGCATCATCCATGCCCGTGACCTGACTGGCAGGGCAATCCATTCGGCGGTCTCGGCTGCCGTGGATAAAAGCAGTCAAATCACGCGGCATGAAGGCAGTGTGGCCATCGATTTGCTGACTCTGTCTCACAACACGGATGATATCGCAGCGCGTTATGCACCCCTGACCTGTTTTGGCGCTTGGGTATTACCGCCAGGTGAAAGCGAACCAGTGGCTATTGTGGCGAAGAAAACGGTACTGGCTGCCGGCGGGCTGGGACAGGTGTTCCAGTACAGCACCAATCGGCCCGGCACGGTAGGGCACGGAGTGGCCATGGCTTATCGCGTGGGCGCACGGGTGATCGACCTGGAGTATGTGCAGTTTCATCCCACCGTGTTTTATGCCAGTAATGCGCCACGTTTCCTGATTACCGAAGCTTTGCGTGGTGAAGGTGCGGTTTTGATCAATGCAGCCGGGGAGCGTTTTATGGATGCAAAGCATCCAATGGGCTCGCTGGCTCCGCGTGATGTGGTGGCCAGGGCCATACACCACGAACTGTCGGTCAGCGATGCGGCCTGTGTGTTTCTCGATACCTCGTCCATGAGCGCAGAATTCCTGCGCGATCGCTTTCCGGGGATTTATCAGCGTTGCCTGGAATCAGGTGTGGACATCACCCAACAGCCCATCCCCGTTGTGCCTGCGGCGCATTATTCCTGCGGCGGCATCCATACCGACCTCGATGGCCGTAGCAATGTACTCAATCTCAATGCCATTGGTGAGACGGCCTGCACTGGTCTGCATGGTGCCAATCGCCTGGCCAGCACCTCTCTGCTGGAGTGTCTGACGGGCGCCCATGCCACGGCAAAGGCCGATATCCATGATATGGCCAGCCAGTCGTTTGATTTGCCCGCACCGCGTCGTTGGAGCAGCCCCACAGAATTGCCCGATGCCACGCTGGTACGCCAGGACTTGTCGTTGGTGCAGCAGACCATGTGGAATTATGCCGGTATCATTCGTTCACCCCGCCGGC
>JBBKVS010000041.1:0-10773 GCA_037968555.1 Lysobacterales bacterium
CACAAACGAATGGGCCAGTGGCGGCGTAATCCGCGAACCGAAATTGTCTGGACGGGCACACCAGCCGCCGGCTCGCGTAATGACTCACCTCACGTTTACGATTTTAATTTATTGGTTCCACGCGTGGTGATAATTCGCGGCGACGCTGAATTCATGGATGACGCCGAGTTGCTCGAGACCTTCGAGCGTCAAACCGCCGTACATCGTGCCAACGGTTGGACCAAAGCGCCCACACGTACGCGCGACAACGTGCTTGCCGAACTCATCTACGTTCGAATTCGTGCGCTACAAGTCCGTGCTGAAGGATTTGGCCAAGGCGCGACATCATTCACCTGGCGTCCCGGGGGCAAGCTGTGATTAAAGCATTGGTTGGCTATACGCTGGTCGAGGGTGTTACGCCCCTCGAATACGACGACTGGCTCTGGAACATTCATACGCCGGATTTGTTGGCTAACCCGCACATTGAGAAAATTGTCTACAACACGGTGCTGCGCCCGGTTGAAAGCGCGAGCAGCAATACCATGACCTTACCGGCAAGCATGCCCTTGTACCGGGTTGCTGAAATGCATTTTCGAGATATGGCCGCCTACGAGGCCTATCGTGCCTGGTTCGACATTCATCCAATCCCGGTAGAGCGCGGACCGGCAGGTCGCACTGACTTTAAATTCTATGTGCTAACGGAAGTAGCGGAAGCAACGCGATGAAGCATTGCCATTTATCGCCGCGTTGGAACTGAAGGAAAGGCGCAGAAAAGCATGGAATCCAAAAAATGGTCATCCCCTTTTGTTTTCATGCTTGCTGCGGTAGGTTCTGCTGTTGGCCTCGGAAACATGTGGAAATTCCCCTATGTCGCGGGTGTCTCCGGTGGCGGTGCGTTTGTTTTTATCTACTTGCTGGTGCTTGCGGTATTCATCACCCCGTTACTGATAGCTGAATTCGCGATCGGCCGCATGGGTCGTTCGAGTTCAATGATCTCCATCGCCAACGTGGCGGAATCAGGCGGACAGACGCGTTCATGGGGCCTGGTGGGGCTCCTGTGCGCTGGCACATCTTTTTTGATCATGACTTTCTACACCATCGTTGCCGGCTGGTCGCTTGCTTACCTGTTGCGGATGGTTCGGGGCGATCTCACCAACGCGTCCGCGGAAACCGCAACGGAGGTTTTCAACGCGCTCATGAGCAACCCGGCCGAGCTAAGTTTATGGCATGGCGTTTTCACACTGGCAATCATTTCAATCGCGCTTCGCGGTTTTCATCGAGGCGTCGAAACATCCTTCAAATTTCTGATGCCCGTACTATTCGCATTACTCATGATTCTGGTTGTGTACGGCATGACGCGAAGCAGCGCCGGCGAAGCGGTACGGTTCCTGTTCAGTCCGGACTTTTCGAAAATAAACTCCGAGATTATTCTTGCCGCAATTGGTCAGGCATTTTTCTCTATTGGTGTTGCCACGGGCATTATGATTACGTTTGGCGCGTACCTTCCCGAGAACGTGTCAATACCGCGCGCGGCGGTAACGATTGTTTTGGCCGATAGTTTCGTATCAATCGTCGCCGGCCTGGCAATATTCCCAATCGTCTTTCAATACGGACTGGATCCCGGTGAAGGCGCCGGACTCGTCTTCGTGACTCTGCCAGTTGCATTCGGTCAAATGCCGGGCGGCCTGTGGATAGGTATCGGCTTCTTTATATTATTCACTATCGCGGCGCTAACCTCCCTTATTGCCGCTATGGAAGCGATATTGGTACTCGTGGAAGAAGGGCTGGGCTGGAATCGGGTCAAAACCGCCTGGGTCGCCGGCGGCGCGTCGTGGCTTGTTGGTCTGGGTAGCGTGTTATCGCTCAATATCTGGTCCGACTTCACACCCGTCGGTGAATTGACACTGTTTGAGCTGCTTGATTACGTGACCTCCAATATCATGCTGCCACTGGGCGGAATGCTGGTCGCAATATTTGCGGGCTGGCGTATCAGTGTGGCGCGATCAAAAGAAGAACTGGGAATGCCGGACTGGTTATTCAACATCTGGTTGATCTGCCTGAGATACCTTGCGCCCCTGGCAATACTATTCGTAATGCTGGCGAATCTAAGTTGAATAATGAGTAAGGCTTATTCTCACCTTTTCACCTGGCAATAAAGACCATTTCGATGCCTTCGCCAGGATGTTCCAGACTTTTGCTGTAACGGAAAGCACCCAGGCCAGCGGCATACAATCGATATTGATACTTTAATCTGCACATAGTACTTCTGCCTGACTTATAGTGGCCATGAAGTGTCCTTTGACTGGTCAGTTATTATTGCGAGGTAATTTATGAAATGTTTTTTTGGCATTGTCATTGCACTCATTCTATTTCCACACTCGGTGTCGTCGGCTACGCCCGAGTCAGATGCGTTCTGGTCGACTTGCCAGGAAAACCTGACCACAGCACCAGCCAATGATTCTTACCGCCTGCGTAAATTCGGTGACGGGCCAGTGGCCGACGTGCTTCTGAATCACATTATCAGTGGTCAAAAGACCGGTACTTACGCCTTACCCTGGTTGTATGAAGGTGATGAGAATCTCACACCGGTTGAGGGAGGCTATTCGGTTGTGACTGGCTCTGACGGCAAGCCCCGTGTGCTGCTTCTCACTACCAGCGTGGAGACACTGCCTTACAATCAAATTACCGAGGAAGAGACACAGTATGAAGGGCCCAATGCCCGTTCGCTGCCGGTTTGGCAGCAGATCCACTGGCCTTTATGGTCACGCACACTTGAACTAAAAGGTAAAGTCGCAACGGAAGATATGCCGGTCAGCGTGGAGCGGTTCGAAGTCGTCTGTGAAGGTACAGTTACACTGGAGTAAGTAACTATTCTTGTCAGCGCATAGAGGGCTTAGGCGGGGCTATCTGTCCACTCCTGCGCGGCAATCAGACTTTTTGTATACTGTTTTCGCGCCACATGCATACACAATATGGCCGCAGGAACGAGCAGGACTGCTGCAGCCACAATGGATAGAGGCAGCAACTCAGGGGATCGAAAAACGTAGTCGGTCAGGCCCGCTATCAATGGAGGACCCACCCCCAGGCCAATTATGACGGCCACAAACACGTAAATTCCTGAGACGAAGCCGCGCATTTCATTGGGAGTGACAAGTTGAATGGCCGCGACCGAAGGCCCGTAAGGAAATGGTGTGCAGAATATGACTCCTGCGACGCCAATTGCCGCAAGATTTACAGATGGCATGAGAGGAAACATCACTGCGAAAGGCAGCATAATCGACATCCCGAGCAGCCCCGTCAAAATTTTGGCGCCCTTGATGCCGCGGCGTTCCAGCAAGTCTGCTATCCAACCACCTGACAGAGAACCCATGATCCCGAAGACCAAAGACAGACTGCCGTAAATGTAACTGATGTTGCTTCGTCCGATTCCGAACTCGCGTATGAAAAACTCAATCGTCCAGAAAGAAGCGCCGAGACCAAATGCGGCGTGGAGTCCAAGACCTGCAAATAGAGGGCCGTAGGTACTGCGCTTCGTCCAGACAAACGACATTGCGTCCTTGAGACTGACTTGCCCGGTGCTTGAGGATCCCGCGCGTAACATCTTGTTGCGCCGCACAGGTTCACGCACTGTCAGCAGTATGAGCGGGAAAAGCAAGCCGGGCGCTCCTACCGTCATAAACACGATCTGCCACGACTTAAGTTCACCCAGGAATGGAACTGTTATTGGGTCCATGGACGTCACAATATCGATGACAGCACCACCCAAAATGAAAGCCATACCGATGCCAACCCAAACGCCGGTCAGGTAAAAACTCAGCGGGCGCGTGAGCTTTTCAGGCGGAAAATAGTCAGCGATCATGGAGAACGCAGCGGGCGACAATGTCGCTTCGCCGACGCCGACGCCCACACGGGCCAGGAATAGTGCCCAAAAGCTTTTGGCAACACCGCAGGATATCGTTGCGATGCTCCAAAAGAAGATGCCGCATGAAATCATGAAACGTCTGTTTTTTCGATCGACGAGTCGGCCTAAGGGGATTCCCATGAGCGTATAGAACAGCGCAAACGCCGGGCCACCCAATAAGCTGATCTGAAAGTCAGTGAGTACGAGATCAGCCTTCAAAGGTCCGATGAGGAGAGCAATAACCTGCCGGTCTATATAGCCGAGGGTGTGAGCGGTAGTCAGAACTATGATGACATACCAGGCGTACTTTGGATTCGGCCATTCATTCAACGCAGGTGGCGGTGGAGACGCAGCAGCACGATCCATAATTTTAGTTTCCGTTTTTCACATTATTATAAATTGCACACTCGAACCATGAGTGTTGGATCATGTGCGTTCAATCAGGCGATCCGGCTACGCGCAATCGGACAATGAAGCTGAGGAATACGGCTGCATTACATTCCAAAAACTGTTGGCAATTTAGCTCCCGCACATTCATAAGTCGTGCGAGACACCAATCGGCTGCTCCGATTCATAAGGCACTGTGGTTTGGCTGTTACGGCTTAACGGTAGTCAGTTGGACGGCCGGTTCGCGATGGACGGCCGGGTCAGGATCGATTCATACCAGGCCGCCAATCCGGGCCAGCGCTCCTGCCAGGAAAATTCGGCATCGCCGGGCTCCAGAGCGACTTCCTTCAGCGGATTACGCAGATCCAGATAACTCAAAGCCCCCGCGAAGCAGACATGGCCAATGTGGAAGACGTCGTCAGAAAAATCCGCCGCGTCCTTATTCATTTGTTCCAGGCAGCGAACGACTTTGGCGCGTTCGCGAGCCAAATAGTCGACGTGCCAGCCCTCCGGACCACGCCAGCTTTCGACCCGCATGTTGGTGGTCGCATCGAACAGGCCATCGCCCAGTACCATTTGCCGCAACGCAAGCCAACGCGTGTCGTCCTGGGGGAATACTCGATGGCCGGTCGTTGATAAGGAATCCAGATACTCGCAAATGACCAGCCCGCCGTAGAGAGGGTCGCCATTGTCGAGAATCATCGAAGGGACCTTGCCTAATGGGTTGTGATTATGGATGGCGGTGTCTTCTGCGAACGGCACGTGTCGTTCGAATTCGATTTGATCAAGTACGCCGGCTTCCTGGGCGACCACCAGGACCTTGTGAATGTATTCGGGGTTCGGGGTGAAGAGTAGTTTCATATTAGCGCTTCCATCTAATCGACAATCGGGTTGGTGGTAGTCCTGATCCTATCTTTGGGTTTATTGATCCAATTGAATCAATTCGAATGTCCGGAAACACTTGACCAGTACATGAAGATGAAGCTAAGCTCCATATGCAACTTCGTTAACTACGTTAGATTGATCATAGTGGGGCCACCTTACAAATTCAAGCTCCGTTACAAGCCGTATCATCAACAATTTGTCAGTACGGGCACATTTGTTTGTGCCTTGGATTCGGTTCACTCACACGTGCTTAGTGCCATAAGAGACGGCATCCAACGGAAGAATTCATGAAAATCTTTTACTCTGCTTTCCACAGCTTCATTCACAAAGTCCTCGTTACCGCCCACGAAGCCGGTCTTTGGGACGATATCACTTTCGTGCCCACCTACCCCTTCAAGAATCGAAATGGCGAGGATCAAGGTGACCGGTATTCGATAGCTGCACTCAACCCACTGGACAAGGTACCTACCCTGGTCCTCGACACCGGGCAAGTGGTGTACGCCAGTCAGGCGATTGTCGAATGCCTGGACAGCATGAGCAAATCCGGCCGGAGGCTGTACCCTGAGCCGGGCCCGAAACGCTGGGATGCCGTCGCCCGGCTGGCTCTGGCCGACACCATGTTCGAATCAACGGTAATGTTGGTAATGGAGGGCTGGAACCCGGCAGAGGAACAACGCTCCGAGCTTTTCCAATGGATTTGGCCCAAGATCATCCGTGGCTGTGACCAACTGGAGGCTGCCTGCAAGCGAGGCTTCGACGACTTTGATATCGGGCAGGCCGCCATGTTGCACGCCATAAGCTATATATATTTTCGCGGAAAATTTTACGAGGCCAAAGACCCCCTCCACCCAAACTTCGACTGCTTTGCGAACCGGCCTAACCTGCAGGCATGGTGGAATGATGCAATTCAGCGCCCCTCTGTCACCAGCCACTACAATGTGGACTTTGCTGGTGACGATTCCCCTGAGTTCTTTCAGAAGAATCTGCAAGAAGTGCTGGAGATGCAACAGAGGAGCGCCACCAAATGATTGAGCACTATTTTTGGCCAACACCCAACGGCCACAAAAGCGCCATCATGCTGGAAGAGGTGGGGCTCGATTACGAAGTACATCCGATCAATATCCTGGAGGGCGAGCAGTTTGATCCCGCTTTTCTAAAGATCAGCCCCAACAATCGCATTCCGGCTATCGTCGATACCGACGGCCCCGGAGGCAAGCCCTTTGCATTGTTCGAATCCGGCGCTATCCTGATGTACCTGGCGGAGAAATCCGGCAAGTTGTGGCCCGCCGATATCGCACAACGCTACCAGGTGATCCAGTGGCTCATGTTTCAGAAGGCCAGTGTTGGTCCCATCTTTGGCCAAAATGGCTACTTCCAGGGATATTGCCCGGAGGATGTACCCCTGGCGCGGGAGCGCTACCACAAAATGACGAAGCAGACCTATGGTGTGCTGGATAAGCGGCTCAAGGATTCAGCCTACCTGGCGGGCCCGGAATACTCCATTGCGGACATTGCGACCTACCCATGGACCACGGCCACTCAACGGATACTGCATAAAATCGAGATCGAGAGCTACCCACATGTAAGGCGTTGGGGAGAGTCCATAGCGGAACGGCCTGCTGTGCAACGCGGGATGGGGTTGTTGCAAAAAAACGAGAAAGCCGGCGATCCCACTAAAAAAGCCTATGAAAATATGTTCGGTGACACGCAATTCAGTAAGCATACGATCGAAAAAGCAGGCGACTTGTCGCAGGAATAGCCGGATTGGCTTAACTCACTAATTAACCGAAACCGAGGTAAGAGCATGAGAATTTTAATCAGCGCATTGTTTGCCATAGCACTGTCCAATTACGCGATAGCGGAAGAAATCACCGCTTGCGACGTGGAAGCCGCTCATCCGTCTGATCCAAACCACGTTGGGCCAGGTAAAGAGACTGCCAATGTTGATACCTTTGCTGGAATTGCAGCCTGTCGTTACGCGGTAAAAAACTCCCCGGAAACAGCTCGCTTCCATTATCAGCTTGGACGCTCGCTGGTTTATCAGGGAGAGATGGAAGAAGGCACTCTCCACGTAAAACACGCTGCGGACATGAATTATGTGCAGGCACAGTTTGTACTCGGCCTGTTGAGCAAGGGAAAAGATATGTGTCAGGCCGAATCCCTAATCAAAGCCGCAGCTGATCAGGGCCTGAAATCTGCACGCATCACCTATGTAAGCGACTTTCTTGGTGGCTCTTTAGGCGACTGCACACCCTCCGCCTCCATCAAGGAAATGAGCGCTTATCTCGAAGAAGCACGGCTGCAGATGTCTGACTATTATGAGAATATGCTACTCAACAGCCTCATGCGTGAGCTCAAAAAGCATCAATAAAATATGCTGCCCGCACTGGCACCAGAAGCAGGAACGCGTGACTCCAATTT
The DNA here is from genome assembly GCA_037968555.1 of Lysobacterales bacterium. Classification (GTDB taxonomy): domain Bacteria; phylum Pseudomonadota; class Gammaproteobacteria; order Xanthomonadales; family SZUA-36; genus JAWXBM01. The sequence continues at coordinate 7,574 of JBBKVS010000041.1, forward strand.
CTGGATTATCCGGAAAATATTAATATGAAACTAATCAAACTTTTTGTTTGCTCTTTATGTTTTTTCGCGAACCTGGCGCTGGCGGAAACTGACGCCAGTGGCGAAGAAACAATAGGGCTATTGAGGGCGACCTTGAGTGTTTCTGATATGGAGAAATCACTCCTGTTCTACCGTGACATTCTGGGTTTCACGGTGCGCAGTGTTAGCCCTTACAATGCGCCAAACCTGCGACGTATGTTCCACGTACCCGAAGGGGTTGTGCCTGAATTTGCGCTTCTGGATGCAAGCCCGGAACAACCACGCGCTCTGGGGCTGGTTTATGCTCCTGGCGTAGTGATAGATCGCAAGGCGAACATGCATTACGCACCCGCCATAGTCTTCAATACCAATAGCTTGGATCTCATACACAAGAGGATGCTTGCTCAGAATGTGGAAGTCTTACAGGCCCCTGCGCCACTTCTTGATTTTACGGGAAAAGCGATTGGCAGAGAGGCTGCGTACTATGATCCGGATGGTGCACGTATAGTCCTGTTTGAGGTGAGTAAATAATCAAGTCAGGTGAATGTATTCCAGAACTTCATGTTCAAAAATGTTACGAATCCATTCGCGCATTAACAACATGAAATGTGCGACTTCGCTAGCGATTGGATGGCCGCCCCACCACACTTGATGTTCAGGCAGAACGGCTGATCGTATTCCAGTTCTGCAGCAGGTGTTCGCTGCTGCGAGCCACCAGCGCATGCACGGTGAAGGTGGGATTGACGCCACCGCTGGTTGGGAACAGGCCGGGTCCAGCAATGACCAGATTCTGGATGTCATGGGTCTGGCCAAAATCGTTACACACTGATGACCCCGGGTCCTGGCCCATGATGGTGCCGCCCATAATGTGCATGGCGGTCTGCGGTCCGGACCATGCTTCCCGTGCTCCGGCCGCCTGCATGATGTCTTTCCCTTCATTGACCACGGTCTGCCACAGCTTCTTGCTGTCCGCATGCGTGGTATGGCTGACCACAGCCAGTGGGGTTCCCGAAGCATCCCGGCGATCGCTCAGGGTGACGGTGTTTTCCAGTACCGGCATGTCTTCGATGACAGCAACCATGTTGGCGAAATGGTGCGCCGCGTTCTTCATGAAATCGTGCAGTGAAGGCCCGAACAGATCCGGGCGGGTGGTTGCAAACCCGAGCAGGTCGGTGGGCTTGACCGCGGGTGCGATGATCCACTGGTAACTCCCGAAGGCGCCGGAATCCGCATGCGTTGTCTTGGCATAACCCTCCTGGCTCAACAGTTGTCCGCCGGTTGCGCCCATGTGGCATTGGGTGGGCTCGTCGAACAGGCCGTACACCGTGGCACCGGGATGGCACATCAAATACTTGCCCACCAGCCCACTGGAATTGGCCAGGCCCTGGGGGTGACGGTCGTTGGCTGAAGCCAGCAACAACCGCGGGTTCTGCACCGCGAATGCAGCGAGTATTACCAGGCTGGCCATCACCTCAACCGTTTCGCCTGCGGCAGTCCGGTAAGCCACGCCGGTGGCGTAATTGCCGCCCGGGTCGGTGAGGATGCGGTTGACGGTGGCGCCCGTAACCAGCCGGGCACCATGCTCAAAGGCAATGGGCAAATCAATCGTCAGTGGATTGGCCAGCGCACCGATAGGGCAACCGGAATCGCACCAGCCGTCCCAGATGCAGGCAGCGCGGCCCCGGTAGGCCTGGCTGGTTACGGCAATCGGCAACGGCGCAACTTTGAGCCCCCGCTCGGTAAATCCTCTGGCTATCAACTCGCTCTGCCGGAACCGGGGTACGGCCGGCATCGGGTACGGATCGCCCGGCGGGCGCCAGACTTCGAGCTCGGCATCACCCGATACACCAGACGCGGCTTGCACCTGGTCATAGTAGCTGCGCAGTTGCGCGTATCCGATGGGCCAATCCAGTGCCCGGTCGAACTGGCTGCGTATTTCAAAATCTTCGGGATGCAGCCGCGGCCAGACTGCGAAATGGTGTTGCGCGCTGCCGCCGGTGCCATAACCGGCGTTAAACACATGGCTGATAGGGTCATCACCGCGTTCGATCACCGGGTCGCCGCCCCAGTGCAAGCGCCGGGACCAGATTCCGGAACTGATCAGGCTGCCTGGTTTCCGGTCGGGCCCGGCTTCGAGTATCAGTACCTGTTTGCCACCAGCAGCCAGACGGGAAGCCATGGCGCTGCCGGCTGCGCCGGAACCGACGATGACCACGTCCACGCGTTCGCTTACAGCTTTCATTCGCCCCACCGGCTGGGCGGTACGATGTGCGCCATGTAGGGCACATCCAGGCTTTCCACCCCGCTTTGGGTGCCATACACCACGTCCAGAGCATCGCTGCGCAGAACAAAATAAAACAGCGGTGCGGGTGGGCCATCCCAGCCCTCGGGGTTGGCCTGGGCAATCTGCCCCACCAGGGTGGTTTGTTGCGACGGGTCGAGATCGGCAAACGGTTTTTGAAACCGGGCTTGAGCCTGCTGATCCAGCGCGGCCAGGCCACCCAGGTAGAACGGGGTAAAGGGTGGCTCGACTCCCAGGTAACGAATCATCAGCAATTGGTCAGCGGCCGGTGCGGCCAACTGGTGATCGACAAAGTGGACAACTCCCGCTGCCGCGGCGCCAGGCAACAGCACCTCGCCCAGCGCATCCAGACTGCGCGCCTGGTGTGCATTCAGCACGCGCAGGGGAATGTTCTGCTCGCGCGCCTCGGCTGGGGTGAGGTAAAGAATCTGGCCGGCCAGGTAAAAACCCAGCACACCGGAGCCGGTATCACGGAGGAAGGTGCGCCTGGATTGTCGTTCTGTCATGTAATTCCGTTGAAATCCCTGCGCTGTGGAAGCCTCACTCTGGCTGACGCGAACGGCTGTCAGCCAGAGTGATTTGGATGGGTTTTGCTTTAGAAGTTGTACCTCAGGTTGACTCCGTACCAGCGCGGCGGCTGGTAGGCAACTTCGTTGCAACCGCACAAGGTGGCCAGGTCGAAGCCCTGGATGCCAGCCCGGTCATCGGTCAGGTTGGAGCCGATCAGGGCCACTTCCCAGTCGTCGTTGGGGCTGGCCCAGGACAGGCGCAGGTTCAACATCGTGTAGCTGTCGAACTTGTCGGCGTCAAAATTCCTCAGGTTATAAAAGTATTCGTCGGAATATGTGGCATCGGCCACCACAGCCATGCTGCCACCCAG
>JBBKVS010000042.1:0-14836 GCA_037968555.1 Lysobacterales bacterium
GGCCACAAAGCCGTGGTGCTGAATGCGCCGATCGCGGATGAGCTGATCGTAGTGGTGCGCAGTAGTGGCGCGCAGAGGGACAAAGACGGCATCAGTCTGTTGCGGATCAAGCGCGACAGTCCGGGAGTGAGGCTACAGTCCTATGCCACCGTGGATGGTCAGCGGGCTGCGGATGTCTATTTTGAAAATGTCCGCGTGCCCGAAAGCAGTCGACTGGGCAGTGAAGGCGAAGCTCTGGCAGCGATTGAAAAAGTCATCGACCAGGCCACCCTGGCCATCTGTGCGGAAGCATTGGGTGCCATGGAAGCCGCTTTTTGGAAAACCGTGGATTACACCAAAACGCGTAAGCAGTTTGGTGTACCCATCTCCTCATTCCAGGCTTTGCAACATCGCATGGCCGATATGTTCATTGAGCTTGAGCAGGCCCGTTCCACGGTTCAGATGGCGGTGATGCAGATCGATGCCAATGGCGGTTCAGCACCCAAGGCCGTGTCGGCGGCCAAAAGTCGAGTTGGCAAGGCCGCGCGGCTGGTCGGGCAGGAAGCGGTGCAATTGCACGGCGGGATCGGTGTGATGGAGGAGTTGGATCTGGGTCATTTTTTCAAACGGCTGACCACCATCCAGTTCCTGTTTGGCAGTACGGATTTCCATACCCGGCGTTTCAGCCAGCTCTGAGCGGCGCATGCTGGCCAGAAATTTTTACAGTAGACTCTGTGTTTAAGGGCAAAGAGATAAGAATCAAATGATCCTCATGATCGATAATTACGACTCCTTTACCTACAATCTGGTGCAATACCTGGGTGAACTGGGGGCGGAAGTCAAAACCGTGCGCAATGACGAAATTTCGGTAGACGATATTTCGCGAATGAACCCCGAAGGCATCGTAATTTCACCGGGACCCTGTACGCCCAATGAAGCCGGTATCTGCGTGGAACTGGTGCAGCGCCTGGGTGAACGAATTCCCTTGCTGGGGGTATGCCTGGGTCACCAGTGTATAGGCCAGGCTTTTGGCGGCAAAATCATCCGGGCGCAACGCATCATGCACGGCAAGGTCTCAAAAATATTCCATCGAAGCCAGGGCATATTCCAGGGCTTGCCGCAGCCTTTCGAGGCCACCCGTTATCATTCACTGGTCATCGATAGAGAATCCATGCCGGTGGAATTGGGCGTGATGGCCTGGACTGAAATGGCGGACGATCACGAAATCATGGGCATCAAGCACCTGAAGTACCCGATTCAAGGCGTGCAATTTCACCCGGAATCCATACTCACGCGTTGCGGTCATGACCTGTTGCGCAATTTTCTCAAAACCATCAGCAGCCGCTATTGGGACTGAGTCCCAAGCCTCAATATGGCCATTCACATGGAATATGTATTTGCACCCGAGCCACCGGTTTCTTTGCCGATGCATCAAAGCAGTCAGCGTTTTCCGGTGCGACGAATTTATTGTGTGGGCCGGAATTACGCCGACCATGCGCTGGAAATGGGCGGTGATCCACGCGAAGAGCCGCCGTTCTTTTTTACCAAGCCGGCCAATGCCATCGTCAGTGATGGACTAGCCGCGAAGTACCCCAGCCGCACACAGAACCTGCACCATGAAATCGAGCTGGTACTGGCGATAGGACAGGGTGGCGCGAACATTCCGGTGGCGGATGCCTGGAATCACGTTTTCGGTTTTGCCGTGGGTCTGGATCTGACTCGCCGCGATCTGCAAAACGCCGCCAAGAAAACCGGCAGGCCCTGGGATACCAGTAAAGCTTTTGATCAATCTGCACCCATTTCTGAACTGCATACGCTACAGCAAACCGGGCGCATTGAGTCTGGCCGCATCTGGCTGGAGGTCAACGGCGAATTGCGCCAGCAGGGTGATATCAATCAGCTGATCTGGAGCATACCGGAGGTGATTGCCGAGCTGTCCACGCTGTTTACCCTGGCTGCCGGCGACTTGATATTTACTGGCACACCGGCCGGTGTGGCCGCGATACAGCGTGGTGATGTATTGGCGGGTGGTATTGAAGGTATCGCCGAGCTGCAGGTGGAAATCGTCTGATACCATGCCAGCAGACGCTTAAAATCAATTCGGGAGTTTGCTTGTGATTCTGTATTCTTATTGGCGTAGCTCAGCCGCTTATCGTGTGCGCATTGCGCTGAACTACAAGCACATCGAATACCGGCAGATCACACCGAATCTGGCCAAAGCCGAGCACCGTTCGGCTGAATACGTCGCCACCAACCCGCAAGGCCTGGTACCCGCACTGGAGCTTGAAGGAGAGCATGGGGGTGAGATCATCGCCCAGTCGCTGGCCATTATCGAATACCTGGAACAGGTACAGCCGGCGCCAGCTCTGTGGCCCAGCGAGCCTTTAGCGCGAGCTCGCGTCAATGCCATGGCCCAGCTTATTGCCAGCGATGTGCATCCGCTGAATAACCTGCGGGTGCTGAAATATCTGAAAGCCGATTTGGGCCAAGACGAAGCGGCCGTAAGCGCTTGGTACTCTCGTTGGGTGATAGATGGTTTCAGTGCGCTGGAAACCTGGGCTGAGCAGTATTCTGCCGATGGCCGCCATCTTTTTGGTGACAGCATCAGCCTGGCCGATGTTTGCCTGGTGCCACAAATGTATAACGCGCGTCGTTTCGGCGTGGAGCTGCAGGCCTTCCCGCGCCTGGTGGCCATAGACCGGCATTTATGCCTGGTGCAGGAAATCGCCATGGCCGCGCCGGAACTGCAACCCGACGCGGAATAGCCGCCGCAAAACAGCCAGGAGTTTCCCGAATGGAAATCATGCAGGCCATCAGCAATATCGTTGACCGTATCGACCTGAGCCGCGAAGAAATGACCGCCGTGATGCAACAGATCATGACGGGCGAAGCCACTCCTATCCAGATCGGCGGCTTTCTCGCCGGTCTGCGCACCAAGGGTGAAACCGTCGAGGAAATCGTCGCTGCTGCAACCGTAATGCGAGCACTCGCCACCCGCATCGAGGTTCCGCCACATAATCTGGTTGATACCTGTGGCACCGGTGGCGACAGCAGCAGCACCTTCAATGTTTCCACTGCGGCTGCGTTCGTGGTGGCCGCTGCCGGGGGCCGCGTGGCCAAACACGGCAACCGTTCCATGTCCTCCAAGTCGGGCAGTGCCGATGTGCTCGAAACGCTGGGCATCAATCTGGATATTCCGCCTGAACGGGTAGCTGAATGCATCGCCGCGCTGAATATCGGTTTTCTGTTTGCCCCGGCCTACCATGCCGCCGCGCGTTATGCCTCTGCGCCGCGCAAGGAACTGGGTACCCGCACGCTGTTCAACTTGCTGGGGCCTTTGACCAACCCGGCCAATGCGCCACATCAGTTGCTGGGTGTGTTCGCCGCGCGCTGGGCCGAGCCCATGGCGAAAGTATTGCACAAGCTTGGGAGCAAGCATGTGCTGGTAGTGCATTCCGAAGACGGCCTGGATGAATTCAGCATTTCCGCGCCCACCCATGTGGCAGAGTTACATGAGGGCCAGGTTAAAACCTGGGTGTTCAAACCGGAAAGCGTGGGTATCGCGCGGCAGTCGCTGGACTCGGTACGGGTGGATAGCCCGGAAGAATCGGCGGCATTGATACTCGCGGTATTCGCTGGCCAACGAGGCCCTGCAGCGGATATTGTGGCCCTGAATGCCGGCGCCGCACTTTATGCGGCCGATGTGGCCAGCTCCGTTGCTGAAGGTGTGGAACAGGCGCGCCAGGTTTTGGCCGATGGCTCGGCAGCAGCTAAAGTAAAGGCACTGGCAGAGCGTACCAACTCCGCCAATGCCTGAGATCATCATGGAGTATTTATATTGAGTGACATTCTGCAACGCATCCTGGCTACCAAGCGCGAAGAAATTGTCGCGGGCCAATTGCGACAATCAACTGCTGATTTGCAGGCACGTGCATCAGGCATGCCCGCACCACGTGGCTTTATGCAGCGATTGGGGTCGGTGGCTCAAATTGGCCCGGCGGTGATTGCCGAAGTGAAGAAAGCTTCACCCAGCGCTGGCGTGATTCGACCGAATTTCATTCCCGCTGACATTGCCCGTAGTTACGTGGCAGGTGGCGCGGCTTGTCTGTCGGTGCTCACCGATCAGCAGTATTTCCAGGGTGCGGCCGAGTATTTGCAGCAGGCCCGTGCGGCTTGCAACTTGCCGGTGTTGCGCAAGGATTTCATTATCGATCCCTGGCAATTGCTGGAAGCCCGTGTGATGGGAGCTGACTGCATTCTGCTGATTGCCTCAGCTTTGAATTTGAGCGAATTGCAACAGCTGGAAGGCCAGGCCCGCGAGCTGCAGCTGGATGTGCTGCTGGAAGTACACGATGAAGCTGAACTGGAACTGGCGTTGCAAACCCAAGCCCGGCTGATCGGCGTGAACAACCGCAATCTCAAAACCTTCGTCACCGACCTGGCGGCTTCCGAACGCATACGGCCATTGATCCCCGCCGACCGAATGATGGTGACGGAAAGCGGCATTCACAGCCGCGCCGATGTGAAGCGCCTGCAGCAACACGATATCCAGGCCTTTCTGGTGGGTGAAGCTTTTATGCGTGCGGAAAATCCAGGTGAGGCTTTGAAAACATTATTTTCGGAGGAAGCAACGTGAAGATTCGGGAAATGATTCAAGTATTAGTTCCGGCTGCAGTCCGTCAGCCCATCCGATTGAGTCGACCACTGTTGCTGCAAAGCCTGGCCACTATCCTGGCTTTAGTTTTCAGTGCCAGCACACTAGCCGCTGAATTGGCCGACGATGTGCAGTGGAAAGATCCATCCTCGGTGAAGTTGGAAGTGGATTTTCCCGGTAATGGCTACCACGCCAGCTGGCAGTTGTTTCGTTGTACCTGCGGTGACTTGCTGGTGCGCTCTGAACTCAATGAGCCGGGTGAAGTAGTGCACGGCGATATCCTGCTGGTCTCCAACCGCGCGGTGCTCAGTACGGGTTACGAAGAAGGTTCTGAAGAGCTGCTGTCTTTTGATGCACCGGCTTTGATGATGCAACTGGCGCTGCGCCTGCTGGAACGTTCCGAGCCTAAAGGACCTGCGGCCGTGACCAAAAAGCAAAAAGCCGAAGTCATCGATGAAATCAACTACATCAATCTCGACACGGGTACCGCCGCCGGCGGTTTCCCGGCACCGTGGAGCGCGCAGGGTACCTTGTCGCCCGAAGGTGACAGCAAACGGCGTTTCGATCTGAAATTCAGCTTCAACACCGGTGGTGCTACAGGCACCGCAGAGCAAGCGGGCGAAATGCGCCTCAGTGGCGTGGCTGAATACGCTGCGAGTGAATTTCCGGCGGCCGATGATATGGAACTGAAACCCTGGTTACTGAACTGGCGTGATGTGAAGGATCCGGCCAGCCAGGTCAGTGGTGAGGTCAAGACATTGGGTGAGTTGCGCGCCCTATTGAAGAAAACCCCGGAAGCCCCGGAGAAATAGAAATCAAAGGGTCAGATCAACTTGATTTTTAGATCCGATAAGCCAGAGCCTTCATGATGCTTGCTGAAAAGGCCATGGCCGAGCGTATCGGGCGGGGCAGTTCAGCGGCACCGGCTTCTTCCGCCATACGCGCATGCTGCGCTTCGTCGGTTTTCATCTGGTCGAGGATGGCCTGGCTGCGCTGATCACCTTCGGGCAAGCGCTCCAGGTGTTCCTGCAAATGCGCCTCCACCTGAATTTCTGTTTCGCGCACAAAGCCCAGGCTCCAGCGGTCACCGGCCAAGCCGGCTACCGCGCCGATGGCGAAAGAACCGGCATACCAGAGCGGGTTCAACAGGCTGGGCCGACTGTCCAGTTCTTCCAGCCGTGATTCACACCAGGCCAGGTGATCGATTTCCTCGTCCGCCGCCTGCTGCATGGAGTCGCGCACATGCGCATCACGTGCGGTGGCTGCCTGGCCGGCATACAAGGCCTGGGCGCAGATTTCACCGGCATGATTCACCCGCATCAGACCCGCCACATGCTCGCGGGATTCAGTTCCCAGATCCAGGTCGGGCAAGTCAGATGCCGGATTGGGCCGGGTAGCTGAGGGCGCCGTGCCGGTTGATAGGCGCAAAGCCTCATCGACGCGGATAATGAGTCGGTCCAGGGCGGTAATGTTGCGGGCTGAGCTCATGTTTTCTCAAAAAGCAGCATGGAATTCATTGTACCGCGAAGTCTGCCATATTGGGCCACAGCCCTTGCTATCGGCTACAATCGGTGCCGCAATACGCCAGCCCCTATCCGGAACAGCGCATATCCATGTCTTATTACGATAAACACGTGTTTTTCTGCACCAATGACCGCGGCGAAGGCGCCGATCGGCCTTCCTGCGCCCGTTGCGGCTCAGTGGAACTGCGCGACTACGCCAAAAAGCGCATTAAGCAGCTGGGCCTGGCAGGCCAGGGAAAAATACGTATCAATTCAGCAGCTTGTCTGGATCGTTGCGAAGAAGGCCCAACCGTAGTGGTGTATCCGGAGGGCGTTTGGTACACCTATATTGATGAATATGACGTGGATGAGATCATCGATTCACATCTCGTTGGCGGCAAAGTGGTGGAACGACTTAAAATCTGAGCCGGCTGTAATCGGGCCCTGATTGGCTCGAAATGCTAAATTACCTGCCATCGCGGGTTGAATCCGGCGGCATAAGCCAGTAGAATTCCCGCCCTTCACCTGCGACCTTTTACCGTCGAGAGAATTTCATGAAGACGTTTACTGCTACACCGCAGACCATAGAGCGCGACTGGTGCCTGGTCGATGCAACTGACAAGACACTGGGCAGACTGGCTACACAAGTGGCTACACGCCTCCGTGGCAAACATAAACCCACTTATACCCCGCACATGGATACTGGCGATAACGTCATCATTATCAATGCGGAAAAAATCAAAGTGACCGGCAACAAGCTGAATGACAAGATTTATTATCATCACACCGGTTACATCGGCAACCTGAAGTCCATCAACCTGGGCAAGCAGCTGAAAGAGCATCCTGAGCGCGTTCTGAAAGGCGCCATCAAGGGCATGCTGCCAAAGAACCCGCTGGGCCGTGCCATGTTCCGCAAGCTGCACATTTATGCAGGTCCGGAACATCCGCATATCGCACAGCAGCCCAAAACCCTGGACCTCTGAGTCAGGAATAACGGAATAGAATATGGCAACCGAACAATACTACGGCACCGGCCGTCGCAAATCCTCAACCGCACGGGTATTCCTGACCCGCGGCACTGGCCAAATCGTGATCAATGAGCGCAGCCTCGACGAATTCTTCGGTCGTGATACTGCCCGCATGATCGTGCGCCAGGCGCTGGAAAAGGTCGAGATGACCGACAAGTTTGATATGAAAGTGACCGTTGCAGGCGGCGGCACGTCCGGACAAGCAGGCGCCATTCGCCTGGGCATCACCCGCGCATTGATGGAGTACGACGGCACGTTGCGCCCAGTACTGCGTAAGGCTGGTTATGTAACCCGTGACGCACGCGAAGTCGAGCGTAAGAAAGTCGGTCTGCATAAAGCCCGTCGCGCCGTACAGTTCTCCAAACGCTAATCTGGCGGCAGCTTTTGCCGCCACTCTGCGTTCTGGGCGAATCTGCGCTGCTCATTACCTAGTCTGGTAACTCCGCTGCTCGATTCGCCCACGCCTTGATTGGCGACAAAATCTGCTCGCCAGATAGCCAATCAAACGGACAATGATCCCATTGGGGGATCGTCTAGTGGTAGGACTACGGTCTCTGACACCGTCAGCGGGGGTTCGAATCCCTCTCCCCCAGCCAAAAAAGTAAAAAGGCCACCCTCGCGGTGGCCTTTTTGCTTTTTTGGCTGGGGAAGAGGGATGGAACCCCTGTCGCCCAAAGGGCGACGGGGTTCGCCAATCGGCAGGACAGCCGATTGGAAGCGCGAAGCGACCCTCGCAAAGCGAGGGCGAGGACCAGGGATGGTCCGAGTTAATCCCTCTCCCCAACGTTCGAGCATAGCCACCATTGTTGTGGTTTTTGTATTTTTCGTTTGAGTTAATTCCTCCCCCAAATATTTAGAGGCAAATAAACGCGACAGCCCCCCCTCTGGGGCAAGAGAGGAATTTCAAATCATTGTGTTGGCAACTTCATCTTGCGCAGGAACTCGTTGAATCGGGGGTCGCCGTCCAGGTTGTCTAACAGAGGCTCACCTAAAATTTCAGTAAGAACCTGCTCTCTCTGGAGGTATGAACGATCCAGCCATTCAAATGCCAGATCTTTTTCACCTCGATAGGCGTAAGTCAATGCCACAAAATACGCTCCCCTGTCAGACCAATGTGCAATTTGAGCTTTCAGTGCTTCGGCCGCCTCATCTTCACGACCCGCGGCCAGCAAGACGATCGGAAGGAATACAAGGTTCTCTCCCGTATCTGCAATTTCCTGCACCATTTGAAGAGCCTCTTCGGACTTGCCTTGTGCCAAAAGCGTTTTTGCTAGCGTTGTTTGAGTCCACCCAAAGTCTGGTTCCAGTTCAAGTAATTCTCGTAGAATACTTTCGGCTTCTTCGAGACGGTCAGTACGGTAGTACATGTCGCCGATGTTCCAGATTACGAATGTGCTTAATGGGTCACGGACAAGTGATAAGCGAAATTCTCGTTCTGCTTTTTCCCATTGGCCCAGTGTCGCAGACAGTTTTCCCGCAATATTCAGTGCCAGTGGATTGGTCGAATCTATAGCTAGAGCAAGCCGCCCTTGAGCTTCAGCAGCCGACCAATCCCAATCGAGTCCGAGATAAACATACTGGAGAACGGCATGGGCTTCCGCCAAATCCGGACTTATTTCTAAGGCTCGATGTGCCAACTTGCGCGCACGCAAATAGCCTTCCGCCGGATCTATCCACCCATTGTCGGCTTCTGCTATGGCGCAGCTAGCCAACAAAACCAAGGCGTTGCCGTAATCCAGATCTAGTTTGGTCGCTTGTTCGGCATATTCTTGTGCGGTTTTCAGGGATGTTTGTGTGTTTTGGTAATAATGGCGCCAAGATCGCAAATACAATTGGTAAGCATCAAGATTTTGAGTGCCTCCCTTACGACGATTCAACTCCCCGCCAGCCAGTCGGATCTGCAATGCCTGGACAATCGCGCCGGCGATTTCGTCCTGCACCATGAAGATGTCATCCAGCGGGCGGTCATAGGTTTCAGACCACAGGTGGGTGCTGTCAGCCGTGCGGATCAGTTGAGCGGTGATGCGCAGGGTGTTACCGGACTTGCGGACACTGCCTTCCAGCACATGGGCCACATTCAATCGCTTGGCAATCTCGGCAATCTCAATGTTCTGGCCCTTGAAGGCGAAAGATGACGTGCGGGCAATCACTTTCAGGTCAGGGACCCGTGTCAGCAGGTTCATCAGTTCCTCGGCAATGCCATCGGACATGTACTCCTGGTCTTTGGCCTGCGACATGTCCGCAAACGGCAACACCGCTATTGATTTGTCATCAATTGCGATCGCTGATACAGGGCTTGGGCTGGGTATTGGGGATGTTGCGTCGGGCTCCGTAACGGAAGATGCCGATTCTGGCTCAAATGGTACTGGCCGGAAGATCTGCACCGCGGCTATCAGGATAGCCAATCCCAACATGGCGATAACGATGGTGTCCAGACGGCGGGTGGTGACCGGATCCGAGCGGTCTACATCGCTCTCACGCTTCAATCCTTCCGAAGTCAGTTCAAAAATCCAGGAAAATCCCACCACAAACGGAAAGCCGATGATGCTTAACCAGATAACGACAGCCGGAATGGATTCGGGCAAATGCAATGCGGGAACCACGGTGCCTGAGACTTGGGTGACCACCCAGCACAGCGCAAGGTAGGCAGCACTGACACGGAACACATTGCGGCGTTTGAGTTCGGTAAGTAAGGACAAGAGCCACCTGTTTGGTAAGGCACTTAGTTAATCAGATTAGTCGCTTATTCAGTGATTGCCAATATCCATGGGGAATTGGGTGATCAAATGGGTCAGATCAGATTGATCCTACAACTATTTACGATAAATCCTGCATTCAAAGCTGAATTTAAGCCTCATGATCTAATTTTTCAGTCTGTGTGCCGATCAGCATCTTGTTCCTTTAGGTTTATGTATCTACAATAACCATGCGAATTACTTTCGATCCAGCCAAGCGCGACAAGACTTTATCTGAACGTGGGCTGGATTTTGATGACGCTGCATTGATCTTTGCTGGCATTACTTTGGACATCGAAGATACTCGAAGAGACTACGGCGAAAAGCGATTTATCTGCTACGGATCGTTAGAGGGGCGGTTAATCGTCGTAGGGTACACACCGCGTGGCGCGGATCGCCACATTTTCAGCATGCGGAAAGCCAATGATCGCGAAAAGAAAAGCATCGCACGGTTTCTTGAAGTCTGACCTGGCTAGGGTCGATGCTCATACTTTAAAGAAAGAGGAGTATGAAGATCTGCCGGAGCTTACGGAAGAAATGCTTGCTCGCGGAAAGGTGAACAAGGGTGGAAGGCCACGTTCACCCAACCCGCGCAAATTGATTTCTCTTCGGTTACCGGTTGACGTGATTGAACGTTGGAAGGCATCGGGGCCAGGCTGGCAAACCCGAATGGCCGATCGTCTTAGCAAAGTTCGGTGAAAAAGTTGACACTCTCTGCATCGAGTTCAATACATGGCATTGCCAAATACTAAATTGAATCTGCGAGGAAATTGAGAATGACTGGCTCAAGAGATATCGGCAATGAAATCCTCGAAGGAATTCAGCAAATAAAACGCGGCGAGACTGGTCGGGTAATCAGTATTCCGGATGTTCGATCCATTCGCGAGAAAACAGGCCTATCCCAAGCCAGGTTCGCGGTGTTGCTGGGTGTATCTGTTCGAACCTTGCAAGACTGGGAGCAGCAGCGAAGAGCACCTTCCGGTGCTGCAAAAACCTTGTTAACGATTGCTCATAAGAATCCGAGTGCGCTTTTGGAAGTAGCTTGAAAGTTGGGGTCGTGTTATTAATCAGCAATCTAAGCTTTATGCATTTGGTTTTGTGGGGTCGGACCAACGCAAGCTCAACGCAAGCTGTTAATTTAGTAATAGAAACAGTTACGATTCTGGGCTTGGACGCTCCTAAATGATACTTTTTCTGCTGAAAATTGTCCTGATAAAAATTCTAGGTTTTTGAATCAATGCTTAGCAGCAATTTACCAACCAGAAACCTTGCTTTTAATCGGTTTAAAGGGAGTACAAAATTCAATCAAAGGGCTAGATATCAGCAAGATACGTTGGTCCGAACCTATTCACCAGAGAGTCAATCCGTCGCCCAAAAGCAGCGCTTCCTGTCTGGTCGATGTTGGTGGCCAGAGTGGCGCTTCGTGTGCTGGCCCTCCGATTTAATTCGGAGTCGAACCAGGTCATGAATTTCACAAATACCGTCCGTTGAGCGTCATGCCGGAACCTCAACGCTGAAGTTGTTGCGCCAATGAGGTAATAGGCGCTTAATATGTCCTGCTCGACCACTCCGGGCACGCAACAGTCGTCACGACTCGCGTTTCTCAACCAACGAGGGCGCATAATGATTCATAGATCCTTTCGCCACCTTGCGCTTTCGGGCTGCCTGGTAATGGCGAGCCAAGTAACCCTGGCCCAGGACGAGATTTTCGTCACAAATTCAAATAGCAACAGCGTGACAGTCTACGCGCTGAGCGCCAGCGGCAACGTCGCACCGCTGAGGACACTTGTGGGCAATGTCACAGGGTTGCTCACCCCCAGCGGCATCGCGGTCGACACCGTGAATAATGAGATGCTGGTGGTGAACAGAACGCTGCCATATTCGGTGACGGTATATCCGCGCACTGCGAACGGCAATGTCGCTCCACTGCGCACCCTGACCGGTGCACTCACCAACCTCAATGATCCACGCGGCATTTCGGTAGACACCGTCAACAACGAATTCGCCGTCGCCAATCGGGCCGGCAACTCGGCAACGATTTATGCCCGGACAGCTTCGGGTAATACCGCGCCGCTACGCACCCTGCAGACCACGGGGTTCAGCAATCCCTGGGGGCTGGTGATCGACACAGTGAACAACGAGATCGCAGTGGCGAATAACGGCAACCTGCTGTCGGTCTATCTTCGCACTGGAAATGGCAACATCGCGCCACTGCGTACCATTTCCGGGTCCAACACCGGTTTCAACAACGGCCCGATCGGCATCGCGCTGGACGCGGTGAACAATGAGTACCTGGTCTCAAACCCCTCTTTTGGCGCCGGGTTTGTGCCTGCCCTGCTGCATTTCGCGCGGACGGCCTCAGGCAATGTCAGTCCGCTGAGGTCCTTTAGCGGTGCAAGCAGCGGGCTATCGAGTCCTAATGGTGTTGCGGTGGATACGCAGAACAACGAGTTGTTCGTGGCGAACTCCTTGGCGAACTCGGTAACCGTGTACAACCGCCTCATCTCCGGCACGGTCACTCCCTTGCGGTCGATCATCGGCGGTGCAACGCAGTTGAACAATCCCCAGTTCCTTGTAGTTACCACCACAATTGTTACCGTCCCGATATTCGCCGATGGCTTCGAGTAAACGAAACAACGACTTGCTTTGCATCAAATTTAACGACCCGGACATTTGCGAATCCAAGGAGCTGGACCGAAATACGATCCCTGACGTGGATGCCAGCGGAAACACTTGCGCCATCACATTCGAACATGCCAGTCAGCGAACCGATATGCAGGAACTGATCCTGGAAGGCATTGCTGCTTGAAAATCTGTGAAGTCTTTGGGGCTGGACCACTTTCAGTTGTTTATTGATTGAGGAACATTCGGTGGCGCGTCGAAGGGCAGTGGACTAGCCTTCATTGAAGTTCATTCACTGCCCTCATCTGACCGGCCTTCAATCGACCGCCAATCTGACCCGGTTTCACGGTGTATTCGCACCCAATAGTAAGTATCGATCTAGGGTGACACCCGCCAAGCGGGGAAAATGTAAGAAGTCTTGCTCAGCTGATGAGGCCGACCAAACCCCGGATGCCAATTTCACGAAGCTGGCGTGTGAATTCTCGAATGAACGGCATGCTGCCGCAAAGCATGACAGCGTAAACGTCGTTTTTTTGCTCCGCAACCACCTGTTTCGCAGTCAGATGGCCGCGTTCCCGAGTGCATGCTTATCCGGTTGTCTTCGGTAGACACAAGATGTAGTGTTTTCGCGTGACCCCGCCGGAACCCGCAAATCTTGCGTGGATACCCGGCTTCTGACCTAAGAGCGCTTACCTTCATGCTACAACCAAAACACAAGATGTAGTGGTAACCGAACTAAAGCGGATAAGCATGCCCGAGTGGCCCACAAGGTATAGTCGATCGAGAAGTCTGACTGCGAACCATGCTCGGGAACTTAAAGGGACGGGGTGCATTAATTATTATTTAATTTGCCCCGTCCCCTTTAGTCCCGTCCCCTTTAGTCCCTTGAGACGATTCTGACTCCATAGCTTCCTTGCGTTAGGGATTTATATCTTCGAAACCATTTTTGAACAGTAATTGTTTGGGTGGCGAAAACACATGGACCACACCCTGGTTGGCGAACTCCCGTCTTCACCCTTGGCTGCAACCAGCAAAGTGCCATCGGCCAGCATCAACAGTTCATCACCGAATCCGGCAGAAGGTTCAACAACGGGAGCACGAAGCTTTTGCTGTTGGGTCCAGACATTGCTCTCCAATCCGTAAACAAATACTGCACCCTCGTCAGTGGAAGCTCCGGCATAAGCGGGCACGCCCACAGCCACACGCTCGTTGCGAACGGCAACGCTGTGCAATGGCCCAACATTTCCTGCATCGGCAATCAGTGTGCCATCAGGCAACCACTGACTGAGTCCAAGTCGATACAGGCGCACAGGCACATCATCATTGGCACTGGCCAGGGCCATCAACCCTGCATCTACACTGACGTCAAACCCCAGCCCCTGGCCAGGGTTCTGACCTTGCAGATTAGGCCTTGCGTTGTACCACTCGTTGTTGTTCTGGACAGTCTGATTAAGAGTTTGCAAATTTCCTTCACTGTAAACGTCCAGGTTTATGCTGGTATTAGGTGTGCCCACAAACGCAAGATCACCTGCCCAGGCACCACGGCGCATACGTACATCGATGCCAAAACGTTGGCGCAGCCAGGTGCCGTTTGACTGACGAGTAGAGATTTCGCTGGACTCGGCGCGGCCAATATCATCATTGCAGATCTCGTCGATAATCGCAGTGCTGCCTCTGAGTGCCAATAATTGGGGTCAGAGTAAAAACTCAATACAAAAAAGAAGATTTGGAGTCAGAATTCTTAAACTGTCCCCAATTATTCGATTGAATCTGTAGACGGATTAAAGTGTTAAAACAGTTTTCCTGAAACGCAGGCAGTTACAACAGGCCTTGAGCATAGATCACGAATCAGGGGCCGTTGTGAAAGGTTCTGGTGGTGTCAGGAAATTGCGTTGGGCCGCAAAAGGTCGAGGAAAACGCGGTGGTTATCGGGTTATCTACTTTGTCCGGTTACAGGAAGACACGATCTGGATGCTGACCATGTATCCCAAGAACGTCAGAGTCACAATACCTGGTCATATTCTGAAACAGATACGCGAGGAAATTGAGAATGGCTAGTCCAAGAAATATCGGAACTGAAATCCTTGAAGGAATTCGGCAACTAAAACGCGGCGAGGCTGGTCGGGTAATCAGTATTCCGGATGCTCGATCCATTCGCGAGAAAACAGGCCTTTCTCAAGCCAAGTTCGCGGTGTTACTGGGTGTATCTGTTCGAACCTTACAAGACTGGGAGCAGCAGCGAAGAGCACCTTCCGGTGCTGCAAAAACCCTGTTAATGATTGCTCATAAGAATCCGAGTGCGCTTTTGGAAGTAGC
>JBBKVS010000043.1:0-4559 GCA_037968555.1 Lysobacterales bacterium
GTGATTTTTTCCGGATTGAACGCCAGGACCTGATTCCACATCTTGGTAAACTCTCCGCTTCCCGGACACAGCATCACCAGGTCGCCGGGACCTGCCATGCGCAATGCCACTGCGGGACCCTCTACCGACACATCGACTACGGTGATGCGATCTTCGCTGACCCCGGCATCCAGCAGTGTTTGCTTCATCAGGCTGGGGTATTCAGGGTGTCTATCACTGCGGCGCTCGGGATAGCAGCGACACACAAAATGATCAAACATGTTAATCGGGATCACACTGTAGGCTTTAAGTGATTCCACAGTCCGGTTTGCGGTAACCGCATACAATAAAATCTTCTTTCCGGTAATTTGCTGGCTTTCAAGAAACCGGACCACCTGCTCCAGGCCGTCTTCATTGTGCGCATAATCCATTAAGACAGTGAAGGGTAATTCGCGGTAAATATTCATGCGACCGGGATTGTTTTCAAAACTGCTGTCGAAAACAGTCAGCACAGCACGGATATTTTCAAGACTCACGCCCAGCGCATGGCTGGCACAGATGGCATGCTGCGCATTGCTGATATTGAACCGGGCCGTGCCGTTTAACGTAGCGGGTATCTGATCAACCAGCAGGACTTCCAAACGCTCACCTGCAGGGCCGTAAAGGACTATCCATTCTTTACCACCAAGCTGCTCACAAACGCATAACCAGTGCAGGCCACCAACTCCAGCACGCAGCTCAGCAGCACTGCGGAAAATGGAGGCAGCATAGATTTGCAATCCTCCAGCGAAAGGCAACATGTCGAGGCAGGCCTGGTAGTCTGCATTGATCACAACCGCCTGGCGGGCGCGCGCCAGTACGCTGCGTTTGATGCTGGCCATGTCAGCCAGAGTATTGACACCGAATTCACCCAGGTGATCGGGACTGACATTCAGGCAAACCGCCACATCACAGTGATCAAACATGAAGCCGGATGAAGCAATACCTCCGCGTGCAGTTTCCAACACCGCCAGGTCCACTTCGCGGGATTCAAGAATCTGGTGATGACCGCTGACACCTGCATAGTCACCTTCGACCTGCAGCGCTTGATTTTTGTACACGCCAAGGGTTGAAGCCAGGCCGGTTCGGTAACCCGCAGCTTGCATAATGCGGGCAATCATCTTGCAGGTGGTGGTCTTACCGTTGGTGCCAGTCACGGCGATCAATGGAATCCTGCTGGCTGCGCCTGCGGGAAACAACCACTCCAGGTAGGCATCAAAAATCTTGTCCACCAGTGCCAATGAAGAACCCAACAGTTCGTGTACGTTGGGTGCCGGGTTGATGTCAATCACAGCTCCACCCACCTCATCCAGGGACCTGGTTGGATCAGTGGTAAGCAACATGATCTGCACCAAACCTGCATCCAGTCGGAAAGCCACTTCTTCGGCCATTTTCACCAGGCTGGCATGTAGCTTTACCGTTATTGGATGCGGGTTTTGTCCAGCGGCTGCATACACTAATTTATGACCCACCAGCAGCAGGTGAATTGTTTCGCCAGGAATGTATTGCTCAACAATTACGCCACCTTGCGCGGATGGTAGTTGCTCAAAGGCTTGCTTTACCTCCAATGCCGAATTCAAGGCTATGTAATGATGAACTGGCTTTGGGTTGACGAAAGACTGTGCTGGCATTCTGGACACCGGTTTCAGGACCACCGGATAGCCAATTCGATCAGCAGCCCTGGCAGCCCTTTTCGCGGTAACCAGTTGCTGTAAATCCCGATCTTGTCTGGCTCTTGGAACGTTTAGCGAGGTCAGTGCTTTGTACATCTCATTGCGATCAAACAGCAGCGGTACCAACGCTGCATTTCGTTCCAGACACAGACTGCCATCGACTATTCGCTGATGACAGGAATGCCCTAGGCGCAGCAGCCCATTGCGGCAGATTCTGAAATCACCCTGCAGTCCCGCATACGGTTCTCTTTCGAGCTTGACGCAGGGAACATCACGTCGTTCGGCCGCTTTAATGATGGCTTCCGTGTCCAAAGGCAAAAGCGTATCCCTTGCCTGTTCAAGAAAGCTTTGAATTCCATCACCAAAACTGCTGCCGGGCAGTGTTGCGTCGGGCTTCCATTCCAGCCCGGCAACACCTTCGCAGCACAGCCTGAAGGCCAGTTCGCCGGCGCTGATGGCAAGCTCCGGATGCTCACTTTCATAGATCATGCGCAGGCAGTTTGGACTGATAGAGGGACAAAGATCATGCAGGCTCACCCGGTGGCCGCCGCAGTGCTGAATGGCCAGAGCTACCCGCGCAACGATCTCCAGGAAACAGGCTATGGATGAATGCTGCCAGGCTGTTTGTTCATCTTGTGATTCAACCACCAAAGGAAAGCTTTGTTCAGCCAGCACAGTCAGTGGCGCATATCCGGCATCACCCAGAAGTTTCCTCAAGCTTGAATAATTTCTGGCAGACTCGTTCCGGATCGACTGCTGCTCTGATGCTGACAGCTCAATCTTCCACTCAACCACGGTTAGCTCTGAACGGCGATTGGGGCCAAGATAGGAAAGTACTTCACGAACCAGCATGGGCTAACCAGGCAGCGCTGGGGATACCCCCAAGAGTTGAGTATAGGCTGATCGCCGATCGTGGGCAGGCCATTCGATTTGCCCTCAATCAAGCTCAGACTGGAGATGTGCTAATGCTGACAGATAAAGGCCATGAAAAAGTTCAAATGATCGGCAATGCGCGCATTCCTTACAATGAAATCGCCATCGCCCAATCAGCAGTGGCTGAACTGGCTTAACCCCGCATTCTATTTGAGCGACCTTGCATTTGATTCAGCCGTCACTGCACCCCAGGCGCCCGGCTCGATAATTTAGTGCTTGCTGTAGCCGATGACCTGCCATTGTTGAAATACGATCGGGCCGGTGGATTCGGCCTCCAACTGTCGCAACGATCTATAAGCTCATACCATTTCTGCCAATCGCCAACAGCCACCTGGTCTTCGGTCAAATGACGCCACTCGGCTGCCAGGCTCCTGACTTCCAGACCAAACTGTTCAGTCAAATCCGGATTGCCGGCTGCCTGTTCGGCCAAGGCGATATAGTCCTTGCTGGTTTCCAACCAATAATCTTCATCCAGCGTTTTGCGAACCTGGGCACCCTCGTCATCGCCGAGGTTGTCGCCTATCCACATGTGGATAGCAGACAGCGCACTGCATTGCAGCAGCTCTGCCTGGTAATCAGCCAGTCGGAAATCGGTCAGACCCTGAGTCTTATGCTCGACGGCCACCTCGTCTTGCTTGGAAGCAGCAAAAGCGGGATTGGCATTCAGCCAAGTGCCCAGGAAAGACAATACAGAAATAGTGATCAGGCCGAGAACACGGCCGGAAATCCTTTGGTAAAACATACAACCCCCTTTGGTAATTTCCCCTTACCTGACGCCAGAATAGCAAAATCCCAAAATAAAGGCATCTTCTGTTTGAGACGCTGTCGCGACTGGGTATCAATCTAAAGCAGGCCTCATTGGCCCGTATCAGTGATTGTGGATCCCGGATAATGGCTATGCCATTTCCGGGATGACGGTCTAAAGGGGTACTCAGGGAGGCACCTTTACCTAGCGTCATCCCAGAATTCGCTGCCCCTCACGTCATCCCGGAATTCGCGTAGCGAATATCCGGGATCCACCTAGCGCCAGGCCCTTGATCAGGATCAGCTCACATCAACCATCCTGATTTTGCAGATGGCCTCCAATTTTTCCGATGGGATTACCTGCCCGGATTCCGGTGGCGCAGACGAGCGCATTGGCCTACATTTAAACCATGACACTGCCACCACGCGACACCATGCTGCAGGCGATGCAGCACAATGACCCCGAGTTTGATGGGGTGTTTTTCACTGCGGTTAAAACCACCGGCATCTTCTGCCTGCCCAGCTGCACTGCACGCACACCCAATGCCACCAACGTGGATTTCTACGGCAATGCCCGCGACGCACTGGCTGCTGGCTTCCGCCCCTGCAAACGCTGCAAACCCCTGCATACTGGCGATGCTGACCCCGAATGGCTGCCGCGCCTGATGGCCGCCGTGGACGCCGATCCGGCACGGCGTTGGCGCGATTACGATATGGCCGGTGATGATCTGGGACTGGGCATAGACCCAGGCACGGTGCGTCGTTGGTTTATCGCCAATCACGGCATGACCTTCCACGCTTATACCCGCTTGCGTCGCCTGGGTGTGGCCCTGCGGCAAATCCAGACCGGTACCTCCGTCACCACTGCCATTATCGATTCCGGTTATGAATCCGAAAGCGGCTTTCGCGAAGCTTTCAGCCAGGTGTTTGGCAATCCACCCAGCGCCGTAGACAGGGAATCCTGCATCTGGATCAACCGACTGGCAACCCCACTGGGTTCCATGATCATGGGGGTATCCGACCAGGGCCTGCAGCTGCTGGAGTTTGCTGAACGACGCATGCTGGACACTCAACTCAAACGCTTGCGGCTGGAACTGGGGCGGGTGTTCCTGCCGGGCGAGCACCCCTTGATGGCCCAGCTAAAAACTGAGCTGACAGCCTATTTTGATGGTCAGCTGCGCGAATTCACCG
>JBBKVS010000044.1:0-6498 GCA_037968555.1 Lysobacterales bacterium
AATCATCGAAAATGTTGGCACATCCTTGTGCCAAGGACCCTCTGAACAGATCAGAGTTTCCTGAGATTTATTCCTTGTCAGCTTGCTTTGACGGATCGGCGTTCAGTGCGCCGGATTCCTCCTGCAACACCTTATTGATAGCCGCACGCGCATCTTCCTCACTCATTCCCTTGCGGTACTGGTCCATTACGACTTCTTCGACACGATCCAACAAGCCATCCAGCGAGCCACCTGGGCGGCTACGGCGTAATGGGGGTTGATGTCCAAACAGGTTGATCCAGCGCTCACTGCGTCGTCCCAGTTTGACCACCCGTTGAAACTCCTGATCGGCATTCACACCACCTCGCATCAATCCTATTACGGTAGCGATCAGAGACAGGGGAATCAGCACGGCATCGCGGATGCCGTCGACCAATAGTTTCAGTTGCAGGATGGCAGACTTGCGCATGAGTTCCGTGCGCGGATTTGGAATGGCTTCAGTCATAGGTGCATGGTTTGTCAGTTGAAGTTGATGTTGCTACTCTCAACCATCTGCAGTGCCGGATCAAGGCGCTTTTGCTGATAGCTTAATTTCAACCCGGAGAGTGCACAGATGGAACACCAGGAAGAACTGATCAGCCTGCTACAGCGCCTGGAAAAAAACCAGCAGCAATCGCTGGAAGGTCAGCAGCAATCACTGGCCTTGCAAAAACAGCAGTTTGAAATGGTCAAAGTGCAATTTGAACGGGCCGAAAAACTGCAGGACAGGGCGGAAGAAATGCAGGCCAGTGGAGCAAGCATCATGAAAACTGCCCGGCGTGCGCTGTCTGTGGTTCTACCTATCGTAATCGTATTGATTATTTACCTGAGCTGGCTGATTTTTCGCTAGCTGACTTGCGGGTGTTCAGAGCAGGTATATAGTCGCCAGCAATCCGGTAATCGACATGGTGATGGTATATGGCAGCGCCAGGATCACCATGCGGCCATAACCCAGTCGTATCAGCGGCGCCAGCGCCGAAGTCAGCAGGAAAAGAAACGCGGCCTGGCCGTTGGGTGTGGCCACTGAAGGAATATTGGTACCGGTGTTGATCGCTACCGTCAACAAGTCAAAATGTTCCCGTGTAATAACTCCATTATCCAGGGCTTGTTTGATTTCATTGATGTACACCGTGGCCACAAACACATTGTCGGTAATTGCCGACAGCAGGCCGTTGGCTACGAAGAAAAACGGTACCTGTACATCAGCCTGCAAGGAAAAGGCGTAATGGATCAGGGGCAGGATCAGGTGCTGGTCGTGGATCACAGCGACGATGGCGAAAAACACCACCAATAATGCAGTGAAGGGCAGGGCTTCTTCGAAGGCGTGGCCGAGTTGGTGCTCGCGGATCACGCCATTAAAGGCAGTAGCCAACACGATCACAGAGAGGCCTATCAGACCAACAGCAGCCCAATGGAAAGCCAGTCCCACAATCAGGAATACGGCAACCAGCCCCTGGACCAGCAGAGCGGCCTTTTGCTGAACAGTCCGGGAGGCTTCTGTACGGAGATTGTATTCTTCCAGTATGTGTCTGGCTGCCGGGGGCAACTCAGTGCCATAACCGGCGATCCGGAATTTCTCAACGGCGAAGCAGGTGAGTAAACCCACTACCAAAACCGGCAAACTGACCGGCGCCATGCGCACGAAAAACTCAACGAAGTTCCATCCTGCGACACCGCCTATCAACAGGTTCTGCGGCTCACCGACCAGGGTAGTCACACCACCCAGTGCAGTACCGACTGCGGCATGCATCATCAGGTTACGCAGAAAACCACGAAAGCCCTCCAGGTCTTGATGTGTCTCGTTACCAATGCCGCTGTCGTCAGCATGATCGTGATCCGCATCAAAGCCTTTGCCCGAAGTGACCTTGTGGTACACAGCATAAAAGCCGCTGGCAACGGCAATCACCACCGCCGTCACGGTTAAAGCATCGAGAAAAGCGGACAGGAAGGCAGCGGCAAAACAGAACATCAGCGAAAGCACTTTCTTGGAGCGCACGCGTATCAACAACTTGGTGAAAATGAACAGCAACAGATCTTTCAGGAAGTAAATGCCAGCGATCATGAAAATCAGCAGCATGATGACTTCGAAATTGTTGACTGTTTCATGATAAATCGTTTCGGGGCGGGTCAGCCCCAGCAATACCGCTTCAAAGGCCAGCAAGCCGCCTGGCTGCAGTGGGTAACACTTCAAAGCCATGGCCAGGCAAAAAATGAATTCGGCCACCAGTATCCAGCCTGCCAGGAAAGGACCAAGTAAAAGCACCAGCAGGGGATTGATCAGCAGGAAAGCAATGATGGTTTTCTTGTACCACGGCGCGGCGTGGCCCAA
The DNA here is from genome assembly GCA_037968555.1 of Lysobacterales bacterium. Classification (GTDB taxonomy): domain Bacteria; phylum Pseudomonadota; class Gammaproteobacteria; order Xanthomonadales; family SZUA-36; genus JAWXBM01. Next base: position 2,348 of record JBBKVS010000044.1, read on the forward strand.
AAAGTTACTCAGAAATGCCTGTTTCAGGTTCATGTCAGTCATGCGCTGACCCCAGGTAAAACGCTGGAGTGCTTACAAGCAATGTGGTCACGGACTTTCAGGTCCTTGCCGACGCCTCGGCCATCTGATGTTTAATCGGGCCCCTGTGGAGCAGTCCACAGGGGTAGGTTTTTATCCGAATTTATAAAATATAGATCGTGGCCAGCAAGCCCGTGATCGACATGGTAATGGTGTAAGGCAGTGCCAGAATCACCATGCGGCCGTAGCCCAGTCGAATCAGCGGCGCCAACGCCGAGGTCAGCAGGAACAGAAATGCAGCCTGGCCATTGGGGGTAGCTACCGACGGGATATTGGTGCCGGTATTGATGGCGATCGTCAGGTGATCAAAGTGTTCCCGGGTAATGGCGCCGCTGTCGAGTGCCGATTTTATTTCGTTGATGTAAACCGTAGCCACGAAGACGTTATCCGAAATGGCCGATAAAACGCCATTGGCCAGGAAGAACACCGGTACCTGAGCATCGATGTCCAGAGTAAACACATAATTGATGATGGGCAGGAACAGCTGCTGGTCATGAATCACGCCGACGATGGCAAAAAACACCACCAACAGGGCCGTAAAGGGTAAGGCCTCGGAAAACGCATGGCCCAGCTGGTGCTCCTTGATGATACCGGTGAAAGCAGTGGCCAGCACGATAACAGCCAGGCCAATCAGGCCCACTTCGGCCCAGTGAAACGCTAGAGCCAAAACCAGGAACAAGGCGACACCGGCCTGAAGAATGATCGCAGCGCGTTGCTTGGGTGTACGCTTTTCATCTTCCCTGCGGTCGTATTCTTCCAGAATGCGCCGGGCTGCCAGAGGCATCTCGGCACCGTAGCCCAGCACCTTGAATTTCTCCACCGCCAGGCAAGTCAGCATGCCCACCACGAATACCGGCAGGCTCACAGGTGCCATGCGCACAAAAAATTCGATGAATTCCCAGCCCGCTATCTGGCCAATCAGCAGATTCTGCGGTTCGCCCACCAGGGTTGTTACGCCACCCAGCGCTGTACCAACTGCGCCATGCATCATCAGATTGCGCAGGAAGGCACGGAAGCCTTCCAGGTCTTCGTGGGTTTCGTGTCCTATACCGGTGTCGTCGGCATGGTCATGGTCAGCGTCAAAACCCTTGCCGGATGTGACTTTGTGATAGACCGCATAAAAGCCACTGGCTACCGTAATAATTACGGCGGTCACGGTTAATGCATCGAGAAAGGCCGACAGCACGGCAGAGGCAAAACAGAAAATCAGCGACAGCAGCATCTTGGACTTGATGCGTATCAGGATCTTGGTGAAGAGATAAAGAAGCATGTCCTTGAGGAAGAAAATACCTGCCACCATGAAAATCAGCAGCAGGATTACGGCGAAATTGGCTTCGGTTTCGTGATAAACCGTTTCGGGCGAGGCCATGCCCATCAGCACGGCTTCAAATGCCAACAGGCCACCCGGTTGCAGCGGGTAACACTTCAGTGCCATGGCCAGGCAGAATATGAACTCGGCCACAATGACCCAGCCGGTTATGAAATCCCCCACGGTGAACATCAAGATAGGATTGATGATCAGAAATATGAGTATGGTCCGTTTGTACCACTCGGGGGCGTGTCCAAGAAAATTAGCGTGCAATGCATGGGCAAAAGAATTAGACATTGGTTTGATCCCGGTAAAACTGAAGCAGGGCCAGCATTGTACTGGTTTAATCCGTATTCTTGCCAGCAACATAGCTTAGGGGAGCAAGTTCACGCAGGTTTTGCGTTTAGGGCGGTGCTTGCGTAGAATATATCTCCTTATCCCGATTGAAAGATATATAAGAGGTTCTAGCCCTATGAGCAGTTTCCTTTTTACCTCGGAGTCCGTGTCAGAAGGACACCCCGATAAAGTTGCGGACCAGATTTCAGACGCCATCCTGGATGCCATCCTGACCCAGGATTTAAAGGCACGTGTGGCTTGTGAAACCTTCATCAAAACCGGCGTGGCCATTGTCGGTGGTGAAATCACTACCAGCGCTTGGGTTGATCTGGAAAAGCTGATCCGCGAAGTGATTGTGGATATCGGCTATGACAGCTCGGAGGTTGGCTTCGACGGAAACACCTGCGGTGTGATCAACATCATTGGCAAGCAGTCCATGGATATCAACCAGGGTGTGGATCGCGAAAATCCGGAAGACCAGGGTGCAGGCGACCAGGGGCTGATGTTCGGCTATGCCACCAACGAAACCGATGTGTTGATGCCGGCGCCGATTTTTTATGCTCATGAACTGGTCAAGCGCCAGGCCGTGGTGCGACGCACTACCGACGATGGCCGTCGTCATTTACGCCCCGATGCCAAGAGCCAGGTCACCTTTCGTTACGAAAATGGCAAACCGTGCGGTATCGATGCCGTGGTGTTGTCGACCCAGCATCATGGTGACACTTCACAGAAAGAGCTGCGTGAGCTGGTGATGGAAGAAATCATCAAGCCGGTATTGCCGCAAGCCTGGCTGGATGGCAATACCAAGTACCACATCAATCCAACGGGTCGGTTTGAAATTGGCGGCCCGGTGGGTGATGCCGGATTGACCGGCCGCAAAATCATTGTTGATACCTACGGTGGCATGGCGCGTCATGGTGGCGGCGCATTCTCTGGCAAGGATCCATCCAAAGTGGATCGCTCGGCAGCCTATGCCAGCCGTTACGTGGCCAAGAACCTGGTAGCAGCAGGATTGGCTGACCGGGTTGAAATCCAGGTGTCCTATGCCATCGGTGTGGCCGAACCTACCTCGGTCAGCGTGGATACTTTTGGCACGGAGAAAGTACCCGTCACGAAAATTGAACAACTGGTGCGCCAGGAATTTGATCTGCGGCCTTACGGCATCATCCAGATGCTGGACCTGATCAAGCCCATCTATCGTCCGCTGGCTGCTTATGGCCACATGGGTCGAGAAGACCTGGGTGTGAGTTGGGAGAAAATCGACCGGGCTGAGAAGCTGCGCGCAGACGCCGGGCTGTAGTTGAAAATGTTGGCACATCCATGTGCCAAAGACCCCTGAATGGATCAGGGCTTACAGACTTATCGCTGCCGGCCGAGGAGCGTTGCGACCCCGCCAATTTAATGGCAATGGGGCCAGGCTCGGCCAGGCGGCGTGACACGAAACCGCGCTCCGTCTGTTATTTGGAGGAAGAGCTGTGAATGCAGTAGCAAAAGATATTATTGGACAGATTGAAAAGCAGGATTATTACGTCAAGGATATTTCCCTGGCTGAATTCGGCCGCAAGGAAATGGCCATTGCTGAAACCGAAATGCCTGGCCTGATGGCGCTGCGCACCGAGTACGGTGACAAACAGCCCCTGAAGGGTGCCCGCATCGCCGGTAGCCTGCACATGACGATTCAAACCGCCATGCTGATCGATACGCTGGAAGCGCTGGGTGCCGATGTACGCTGGGCTTCTTGCAACATTTACTCAACCCAGGATCACGCAGCTGCCGCGATTGCCAAGGGTGGCACGCCAGTATTTGCCTTCAAGGGTGAGAACCTGGATGAGTACTGGGAATTCACTCATCGCATTTTCGATTGGGGCACCGAGAACGGCGAACCGCAATTCGCCAACATGATTCTCGATGATGGCGGCGACGCTACGCTGTTGTTGTTCCTGGGCTCAAAAGCCGAAAAGGATCCTTCAGTGCTGGACAATCCGGGCAGTGAGGACGAAGTCTGTTTGTTCAACTCCATCCGCGCACGTCTGGCGACCCAGCATGGCTGGTACAGCAAGGCGCTGGCTCAAATTCAGGGTGTAACCGAAGAAACCACCACCGGCGTAAAACGCCTGTATCGCATGGCCCGTGACGGTGAACTGACTTTCCCGGCCATCAACGTCAACGATTCGGTAACCAAATCCAAGTTCGACAATCTGTACGGTTGCCGTGAATCATTGGTCGATGGCATCAAGCGCGCCACCGACGTAATGATCGCGGGCAAGATTGCCGTGGTTGCTGGTTATGGCGATGTGGGCAAGGGCTGCGCTCAGTCACTTAAGGGGCTTGGCGCCACGGTGTGGATTACCGAAATCGATCCGATTTGCGCCTTGCAGGCTGCAATGGAAGGTTTCCGCGTTGTCACCATGGAACAAGCGGCTCCCAA
>JBBKVS010000045.1:0-16780 GCA_037968555.1 Lysobacterales bacterium
GCAAAATAGCTCAGGGTTTCATGGAACTCTTCCTTGCCGGGTATGCGCTTGGCCAGGTTGAACTGACCACCGATCTGGTCGGCGGCATCAAACAGGCTGACCTTGTGTCCACACCTGGCAGCCGTTACTGCACAGGCCAGCCCCGCTGGCCCGGCCCCAACCACTGCAATGCGTTTGGGCCTGGCTGCGGGAACAATATTCAACTCGGTTTCGCGGCAGGCACGCGGGTTGACCAGGCAACTGGCCAGCTTGCGACTGAAGGTATGATCCAGGCAAGCCTGGTTGCAGGCGATGCAGACATTGATCTCGTCTGCGCGGTTTTCACGCGCTTTGCGCACAAATTCCGCATCTGCCAACAAGGGTCGAGCCATGGACACCATATCGGCATCGCCATTTGCCAGCACCTGCTCCGCGACTTCCGGTGTATTGATGCGATTGGTGGTGATCAATGGCAATTTGACCGAACCCATCAGCCGCCGGGTCACCCAACTGAAACCCGCCCTGGGCACCATGGTAGCGATGGTGGGAATGCGGGCTTCGTGCCAACCTATGCCGGTGTTGATAATGGTCGCACCGGCTGCCTCTACTGCCTGGGCCTGGGCGACGATTTCATCCCAGCTGTTGCCATCCGGTAGCAGATCCAGCATGGATAAACGGTAAATGATGATGAAATCAGGACCCACCGCCTCGCGTATGCGACTGACGATTTCCACTGCGATGCGGTAACGGGCTTCCGCCGGGCCACCCCATTTATCCTTGCGTTTGTTGACTCGCGGGGTGGTGAATTCGTTGATGAAATAGCCTTCCGAGCCCATCACTTCAACGCCATCGTAGCCAGCCTCGCGGGCCAGCCTGGCCGCCCGCACAAAGCCGCGGATTTCGCGCTCGACACCTCGCGCTGTCAGTGCCTTGGGCGTAAATCTTGAAATCGGCGCCTGGATCGCGCTGGGCGCGACACTCAAAGGGTGATAGCCGTAGCGGCCAGCGTGAAGAATCTGCATGCAGATGCGACCATCGGCCTGGTGCACCGCATCGGTAATCTGCCGGTGCTGTCTGGGTTGCCAGGGAAACATCATGCTGGAAGCAAAAGGCGCCAGCGCGCCACGAATGGTGGGTGCAAATCCGCCGGTAACAATCAAACCTACTTCGCCGGTTGCGCGCTCTGCAAAGTAGCGAGCCAGGCGGGGGAAATCCCGGGAGCGGTCTTCCAGGCCGGTATGCATACTGCCCATCAGCACGCGGTTCCGTAGCTGGGTGAAGCCCAGGTCCAGCGGAGCCAGCAGATGTGGGAAATCAGTCTTGGGTGTAAGTACCTGGGTTGCCGAAGCAGCGCTCATTGCGTCGCACCTGCGCTAGTCCCCTGCTGCGTTAGTCTCACAGCCAATGCCTGTACCAGGGCCCTGACCTTTTGCATGGGTTCATGCAGGGTTTCTGCAATGTTATCTTCCGACAGGGGTTGGTCCTGTATGCCTGCGCCAAAATTGGAAACCACGGCCAGGCCGGCATAATCCAGCCCCAGTTCGCGGGCCAACGCAGCTTCAGGCAAGGCCGTCATACCCGCCAGGTCACAACCATCGCGTGCAGCGCGCCGGATCTCGGCGGCCGTTTCCAGTCGTGGACCCTGGAACACGCCCAGACAGGCCTTATCCTGCAAGGCGATATTTTCAGCCTGGGCAGCTGCCAGCAAATGCTGCCGCAATACACCTTCGAAAGGCCAGCTGAAGTCCACATGCTGCAGCGGTACATCAGCAGAATCGCAATACGTGTGTTCGCGACCCCAGGTGTAATCGATCAACTGGTCGGGTGCGGCCAAAGCGCCCGGGCTGAAAGCGCCGCCCATACCACCAACGGCATAAACACCCAGGACGTGATTGGCACCCGCTTGTTTCAGCGCCCAGAGGTTGGCCCGGTAATTGACTTTATGTGGGGGAAAACGGTGCGGGCTGCCATGCCGCGGCAGGAACAGGATACGCAGCGGTTCGGTAGCCACTATCTGTACCGCATCGGACGGAGATCCGTAAGGTGTGTCGATTTGCAGGGATTCTGCAGCTCCACTGAATTGGTTCAGACCGGTACCACCTATCAATGCCAGGGTGAGCTGTGGACCCGACATCACTCGGTGACCAGGGCGCGCAATTCGCCAATGTGCCGCCAATGCTCGTAAATATCCATGCCACAGCCGAATACGTATTTGTCTTCCACATCCCGGCCTATGAAGCGTGGCAATTCGCCCGCCGTTTCGCGGTCATGTACCTTGCGCACCAGCACGGCACTGTTGACACTGCGGGCACCGCGCGACAGGCAATAGCGCTCGATCAACTCCAGCGTCAGCCCCACATCGTAAATATCATCCACGATCAGTACTTCCTGGTCCTGCAAGTGCAGCCTTGGTGGCACACGGAATTCCAGTTGCCCACCCTCGGTCTGGCCGGAATAACGCGTGGCATGAACGAAATCCATGCGCAAAGGCATGGTCAGCCGCGATGCGATCCAGGTGGCCGGCAAAATTGCCCCGGTCATGACCGCCAGCAGGATGATTTCACGGTCGCCATAATAGTCATTGATTTCCGCAGCCATGCGATCCACCGAGGCCATGATTTCTGCACGGCTGGCAATCAGGACGGACTGTTCTAGTATGGCTCGTGGATCCATATTCTGGGGATCTGACATCATTAGGCTCCGTATTCTGTCTTGTGTTTGTTAAGATTTTCGAGACTTTGGCGCCAGTGTTGCCATTCGGCGGCACCTTGTGATTCCGCTTGTGCCAGCTCCCGGCTATCCAACGCTGCGACTCCGTACAAAGTGGCAATGCGTGCACTCATATCCGCCAGCGGATCAGGCAAGTCTGACAAAGCGGGCAGCAATTCTTCCACATCTTGCGGGCGACATACCAGTACCAGTTCACAACCGGCTGCCAGACAGCGTTGCAAACGCTGCAAAAGATTACCCACGGCATAGGCTGCATGCATACCCAGGTCATCTGACATGATGACACCCCGGTATTTCATGCGCTCACGCAAAATATCCTGCAACCAGATGGTGGAATATCCGGCAGGCATTATATCTATTGCAGGATAAACCACGTGCGCGATCATCAGCGCATCCAGACCATACTGCAGTTGAATAAAGGCTTGCAGATCGGAATTCTCAATGTCCGCAAAGTCCCGCGCGTCCACTACATCATCCACATGTGAATCAGCCAGCACCGAGCCATGGCCCGGAAAATGTTTGCCGGTGGTCTTCATGCCCGCATCATGCATGCCAGCCAGATAGTGGCTACCCAGGTCGCTGACCACTTCCAGGCTGGCAGAAAAAGAACGGTCCCCAATTACGCTGCTGCCGCGATCCAGATCAAGAACCGGTGCAAAGCTGAGGTCTATACCCAGGCTGAGCATCTCGCTGGCCATCACTCTACCGTGACGGTAGGCATAGTCAGCAGCCAGAGCCTGATCCTGCTGCCATAATTCACCCAATGTGCCCAGTGGTGGCAAGGCGGTAAATCCTTCGCGCAAGCGCTGCACACGGCCACCTTCCTGGTCAATGGCAATCAACAATCGCGGTTCACGCAAAGCATGAATTTCATTGACCAGTTCACTCAATTGCTCAGCTGAAACAAAATTTCTCGTAAACAGCACCACACCACCCACAGCAGGATGGAGCAATTGTTGACGGCTCTGCTCATCCAGGGAGGTGCCAGGAATACCGATCATGACGGGACCCAGGCTCATTTCACTGTTTGCTCTGTCGACTGAACAAGGCGATGGATTCTACATGACCTGTCTGCGGAAACATGTCCATGATACCTGCAGACTCAAGCCGGAAACCGTGCTCGTGCACCAGGATGCCAGCATCCCGGGCCAGGCTGGCGGGATGACAGGAAACATACAGCAACTTCTCTGCAGCGGTAGCGGCGATCAGCGGCAAGACTTCCTGAGCGCCGGAACGGGGCGGATCAATCAACACCTGGCTGAAGCGATGTTGCCACCAGGACGCATGTTGCTGGTCTTCCACCAGGTTGGCCATATGAAACTCGACATTGCTCAACTGATTGCGCTGGGCATTGGTACGGGCACGGTCGACCAGGCCCTGGTCGCCTTCCACTCCCACCACATGACCCGCTTTGCGCGCCAATGGCAGGGTAAAATTTCCCAGCCCACAAAAAAGATCCAGCACACAATCATCAGGACCGGGTTGCAGCAACTCCATCGCTCTTTGCAACATGGATCTGTTCAATTCTGCGTTGACCTGGGTAAAGTCGGAAGGACCGAAAGCCAGCCGCAGATCAAACTCAGGCAAGGCATACTCCAGCGCAACGGTCTCTGGCTCAAGCGGGTAAATACTGTTCGGCCCCTTGGGCTGTAGCAACACGGCCAGCTGATGCTGCCGGGCGAATTGTCGCAAAGCTTCTGTGTCACTGTCCGACAAGGCTTCCATATTGCGAAACACCAAAGCGCACTGTTCGTCGCCGCAAGCCACTTCAATCTGCGGGATGGCCTCGCGGGCTTGCATACTTCCAATCAACTGCCGCAAGTCAGGCAATACGCTGGCAATACGGGGGTCCAGTACTTCGCAGGAGTCCATCTCGGTGACGAAGCCCGAGGAACGCTCGCGAAAGCCCACCAGAGCACTTTCCTTTTTGCGCACCCAACGCACTGACATGCGGGCCTTGCGGCGGTAATGCCATTCAGGGCCTTTGAGCGGCGGCAAAATAGTCTGTGGTTTGACATTGCCGATGCGCTCGAGGTTTTGCATCAGGCTGTCTTGCTTGGCCTCCAACTGGCCTGCGCCAGACAGGTGCTGTAAGGCGCAACCGCCGCACATGCCGTAATGTACACAACCTGGCTCTACCCGCTGAGCTGCAGGCTGTGTTATAGCCAGGGCAACACCTTCATCGTAACGGCGCAAACGCTGGGTGATCTTCACCTGGGCCTGCTCGCCGGGCAATGCGCCGTGAACAAAAACTTTCTTTTCATCCCAACTGGCCACACCACGACCATCATGACTGAGTCCAGTGATGACCAAATCTACGGGTTCAGGCGGTAGCCTGGCTCTGTTACGTCTGCCCAAGTTTTCTGTTCCTGTTATGAATTGGTCTGACCGCAGGCTGCCTGTGGTTTGAAAGAGGCATGAACAACCCAACGGCCCGGGGTGGGCCGAAATTTCAGACCTCTGGAGCTGTCAGAGTGATGGGCTTATTTGGTCTTCCAGGCCCCACTCTCATCCTGGTAGCTCCAGCCCGGACGGGAATTCCTGGTCCACTCCTTGGCAAAAGTCTTCTGGATGTCGCCTTCCCACTCTGCATGTCCGTTCGCCACGGCAATTTCACGATAGACAGCCGCACGATCACGATTTTCATCAGCCACCACACTTTCCAGGTTGCGCCTTTCATTCAGTGGCACTGCCGCCCGATCGCGTATCACGATGAAGCCATCGTTGCCAAAGCCTACAGCTCCGGCATCAAACCAGGCGTTCAAACTGCTGCGCTGGCGCTCTGCCATGCGACTCTTGATGGCATTGATTTGCGGAGTATTGATATCAATAGAGGGCTGTTGGGCATGGGCACTGGGAATCAAGGCATCCAGCACCAGCATGCTTGCCATGACCAGCCAGTTCTGTTCGTTTTCCTGCAAAGGGTCAAACAGGCTACTGTCCTTCGGCAGTTCACCCAGCACATCATCGACAAACTGCTCCGCAGCACGCTCTGCAGCTGCAGCTGGAAAGTAGACGTTAATGGTGACACAGGCTGCCAGCACCAGCATGCTGCTCAGCGCCAGAAATGCGCTGACTCGTTTGTAAACAGGCATAGGCAATTCCAGTTGGATTAATGACATGGATGTTCCTCGGTTCAGTCAGGAGTTAATCAGCCAAATCGGCCATGACCAGCAGCCATCAGGCCTTATTCTATCAGACCTCGAACTGCAGGAATGGTGCCGATCATTCGCCTGGCCCTGTGTCAGGGATCGCCAATGCGTATGTCCTGACCGGATGAGGCAGCGGATAGATTGGCCAGCAGTTGCGGGAAATCCATACGCCGGTTGAATACCTTGATCATCAGCTTGGGAATGCCAGAGCCCTCCATGATGAGCACACTGTTCTCCTCATCTTCCAGGCCTCGTATGGAACAGACGTAATTTTCCAACTTGCAGCCCATGCCCAGGCGACGGTAAGAAAAATTACTGAACATGCGCATCAGAGGACCAGTCAATGCCGCTGTCGCGCCACCACCGCCTATGCTGGTCAGGCTGTTCACAGCCTGGCGGGATATGTGTTTGGAATCACTTTGCTGATCGGGCGTGCCTATCCAGGCATCGAAAGAAACCGGCGACCAATCCAGCATGCGCAGGTTGCGTACATAGCCTCCCAACTTACCGGCTATGTGGCCAAATGAAAAAGTCTGGGTCAATTGCTGCAAATCCAGATCTTCAATCTTCAGGTCGGCTGCCAGGCTGGGCAGCACACCAAACAGTCGCTCCACCCGCAAATCGCTGAGCAGGATGCGGCCGTCAAAAGCTTCAAAGCTCAACAGGCCATCCACGGTGAGCACACCCTGGTTGAAAGATGCTCCTGGAATTTGTCCGCTGATTTTGCCGTCAAAAGTGGGCCATCCCAAAGCCTCGGTTAATTGCTTCATATCCATGGCGTTCAGGCTGGCATGGAAATTCACAACCGGCTCGGTATCAGCATTGGCAGGGGGTAGTTGCAGGCTGAATTCATCGACCGCAAACTCGCCACCCAGTACCGACAGCTTCAGGGGAGCTGCCAGTTCAAATAATCCGGGGGCGGTTTTCAGGTCAATTTTACCGGCACCCAGGTTGATGCGGCCCAGCAACATGCCGCGCCAGGAAAAATCCGAAACACCCTGTGAGTTGCCCACTTGCACATGGGCGGACATACCGGTAAAGGCAAAACGATTCTGCACATGATCGACTACGCTCAGGTCATCAAACGCCAGGGCGCCGCTGGGAAAATCATTACCTTCGCCTGAACCGGTCCATTGGAAACCGCCGGTTACCGTCAGTTTGTCCAGTGTCCAGGTAGCCAGCACCGGTTCCAGGTATCGCGCATAGGCCTGGGGAAACTGCATTCGCAGCTCCTTGACCTGGTATTTCAAGCTGGCCACCGGGTCTTTCAGGTTCAGTCGTGCACTTGCCTGTAGCTGCAATGCACCATCATCATTGAGCTGCAACTGCTTCAGCTTGAGCTGGTCTCCGGCCATTTCAAGTTGCGCGTTCAGCAGCAATGGCTTGGGTCCGAAAGCGGTATAGAATCTGTCAGCCAGCACTTCGCCGGAGAGAAATTTTGCAGCGATGGTGATTTTCTCGGTGGATCCTGGCTGCCATTGGCCATTGGCTTGCATGTTCAGGCCCTCAGCCGCGAAACGTCCTTCGGGAGAATCCAGGCTGATATTCTGCAAACCCACCTTATAGCCAACTGTCAGCTCCGACTCCTTGCTGGCGAGCTTCACTGTCAGCGTGGCACTGGATACCCCCGCTTTCACCCATTCCATTTGCGCTGGCAACATGGCCCGGAAAGGCAACTTAGCCAGTTCCTGCTTACTCCATTCCACTTGCACATGCGGACCGGAAGCTGGCTCGGTGTACTGCAAGGTGGCCGCAAACGCCCCGGCCATCAACTGGCTGGTCACCTGGCGATTTTGCTCATCCCATTGCGCAGCATTAATGGTGCCCTGCAATTTTTGCTGCCACTCGTGTTTGCCAGAGCTGACCATCAGCTGCCAGTTCCCGGCCGGGCACCAACCTGTCGCTGCGTCACCCAATTCGGTGCATTGCAACTGGAATTCCTTGAGTTCAATATCGGGTTGTGCGTCCAGACGGGACTGTTTGACTGTCAGGCTGATGCCTTGGTCAAACATCTGCATGTTGACTTGCTCAAAACGAAAGCCATTAAATTCAATTGCTTCAGCGGACAGTTGCACCGGAAACGGCAGGGCCCACAAGCTCGCGCTGTACAAAGCCATGCAGCTCAACAACATGGCTGTTCTGAATTTACGGCTGAATAGGCTAGTTGCGGAATGCTGCATGCTGGCTATTCTGACAGAAGCATAGTCACTCAGTTCGGCAGCGCCTTAATTGCCCCGGGCAGCGGAATGAATCAGCTCGCGCATTTCGCGCACGGCGGCTTCCATCCCGGTAAAAATCGATCTGGCCACGATGGCATGGCCTATGTTGAGCTCTACCATGTGCGGCAACAAAGCGATGGCCTGTACGTTGGTGTAGTGCAGGCCATGACCTGCGTTGACCTGCAGACCCAGTGTATGTGCGAGTTCGGCTGCCTGGTGCAAGCGTTGCAGTTCGGCTTGTTGTACTGCGCCACTGCTGTCGGCATAGGTACCGGTGTGCAATTCAATGACCGGCGCCCCCACATCATGAGCAGCACGAATCTGTTCACCATCAGGATCTATAAACAAGGAAACCCGGATGCCGGCACTGCTGAGTTTGCGCGTGGCTGCCTGTACCTGCTGAAAATGAGCAAGCACATCCAAGCCACCCTCGGTGGTCAGTTCAGCACGTTTTTCCGGCACCAGGCAAACATCCGAAGGATTGTGCGTCAGAGCAAAATCCAGCATTTCCGGGGTCACAGCAATTTCCAGATTGATAGGCGTAGCGCAACGTTCACACAAAGCGCTCACATCCCGGTCCTGTATATGGCGGCGATCTTCGCGCAAATGCACCGTGATTGAATCCGCACCACCTCGTTCGGCATAGGCTGCTGCCTCAATTACCGAGGGATAATGGGTACCCCGCGCCTGTCGGACGGTGGCTACGTGGTCGATGTTGACGCCCAATAAAACGGTCATGCGGGTCTGCCTGTTGTTAGTCTTGAGATTATGTTTGCCAATTGCCGCTCATTGAAACAGAGTCTGCGACAACAACGGCTTCTCGCCCAGATGAAAGCGAATCACCCGGCGCATCAGCCGCTTCAATTCCGGCAAGTGTTGCTCTTCTATAAGGCCGGATTCCAATGCCAGCAGAGCCGCGCCAGAAATCAGTTTCTGACCGGCAGCTGGCTGCTGATCACTGATTGGAGATGTTCCTGCCGTCTGCTCACGCATGGGCCCTGCTAGCGGATGATAGCGATACCAGGCATCTGCTTGCACCAATTCACCACTGGCGGGCTCGTAAGCCAGGGCCATAGCAAATCCGATGGCCTCCAGCAATTGCTTTTCGAAGTTGCGCAGCAGTGCCTGCAGTTCCTGCTGGCTGGCCAGTTGTTGCATTAACATGCGGTAGGCATCAAACAGGTCCGGGTGGGGATCACCGCGCTGCAAAGCGCGCATCAGCAGTTCATTCACATACAAGCCGCAAAACCAGCCATCGCCGGCAGCCAGGGGCATGGCCGCCACCTGCTCTGCTTCGGTAAGACTACCCAGTTCACCCCTGAGACTCCAACTCAACAGCAAAGGACGGAAGGGCTGCAATACATTGCGCCAGCGGGACTTGGCGCCGCGGGCCCCACGGGCAACCAGGCCTACGCGACCATGCTGCCTGGAAAAGATTTCCAACAACAGGCTGCTTTCCCGAAAAGCCCTGCCATGCAATACATAAGCAGGTTCCAGACTAGGGCGTGTGAACACTATTTGACTCGTTACTGTTGTGTCTGAAAAAGCACCAATCAAGGCACGAGGAGTGTAGTTTGGTTGCTCCAAATAAGCGACGAGTAACGCCGAGTGGGGTTTTTTCAGCCTCAACCCGAAGGGCCGGGGCCAATTTCCCCGCTGGCGTTGTTGTCAGTCGATTACATAGTGGCACTATGCTGCTCTCCTTCCGCCTAGCCAGCTGAAAAATTGACCGCCGGCAGTAATGAGTCAAATAGTGTTCACACGCCCTTAACCGGTGAACTCATCAAAGCCCAGCTGGCGCATGGCCTTTTCATTGTCTGACCATTCCTTGCTGACTTTCACCCACAGCCGCAGAAATACTTTTTGGTCAAACAATTTTTCCAATTCTTTGCGGGCGTGGGTACCCACTTGCTTAAGCACCAGACCACCTTTTCCGATCACAATCTGTTTCTGGCCCTGGCGCTCTACCCAGATGATGGCGCCGAGGCGCAGCAATTTCTCTTCACGCTTGAACTCCTCAATCTCCACGGCCAGGGAATAAGGCAGCTCCTGGTGCAAGCGCTGCATCAATTGCTCGCGTATCAGTTCACCCGCCAGGAAGCGTTCGCTTCTGTCCGTGTATTGATCTTCGTCGTAAAACGGCCGCGAGAATGGCAGGTAGTGCATGACGGTCTTTTCTATGTCGGCAACACCATTGCCGTTTTTGGCAGAAACCAGCAGTACTTTTTCAAAACGGCTGGAGTCTACCTTGTCCTTGAGAAAATTCATCAGGAGGGTTTTGTCGGGTATCAGGTCGATCTTGTTGACCACCAGTACCACCGGCACATTCACATTGGCCAGTGCACGCGCCACATACTCATCCTGCTTGCTCCAGCGATTACCCTCGACCAGGAATAACACCAGGTCAACTTCGCGCAGGGCTGCATGGGCGATGCGGTTCATATGCCGGCTCAGGGCGCGGCTGGCAGCCTCATGTATACCCGGGGTATCGAGATAGATTACCTGGCCCTCTGCACTGGTCTTGATACCAGCCACTTGCTGCCGTGTGGTTTGTGGTTTGGCCGTAACGATGCTGACTTTGGTTCCCAAAATACGATTCATCAAGGTAGATTTCCCGACATTCGGGCGTCCTACCAGAGCGACATAGCCGCAGCGTTTTTCTTCGCCCGTTTCAACGGTGGGCAGATCATTCATTGGCCTTTACCTTTAATTTCCAGTTTATCCAGCCACAGACTGGCTACCGACTGTTCTGCCTTGCGTAAGCTGCTACCAACCGCCAGCAGCGGCTTGGAGCCATCATCCAGCTGACATTCCACGTGAAATTGCTTGGCGTGTTCAGAACCCTCTTCTTTCACCAGGCGGTAAACCGGCAAAGCCCTGCCGCGGGCCTGTAACCACTCCTGCAAACGGGTCTTGGCATCTTTCAAGCTGTCTGCGGCTGGAAGTGCATCAATCAGAGGCAGGAAAATCTGGGAAATAACTGCCTGGCAGGCGGCATAGCCTCCATCCTGCATGATTGCGCCAAACACGGCTTCCAGTGTATCGGCAAGGATGGAGGATCGCCGAATTCCTCCAGAATTTATTTCGCCTTGCCCCAAAATGATCTGTTTGCCCAGCCCCAGTTTGCTGGCCACTTCAGCCAGCGTACGGCCACGGACGATGCGTGCGCGCATGCGGCTGAGATCACCTTCATCAGCTTGCGGGTACCGTTGGAATAAATGCTGCGATACGACCATGCTCAAAATACTGTCGCCCAGGAATTCCAGTCGTTCGTAATTCCTCGGGCCCGCACTGCGATGTGTCAGGGCTGCTTCCAACAGACGAGCATCTGCAAACCGGTAATCAATTCCCGGGACAGTATTATTTACATTCTGTTTTGCCCTGCCGATTTGTCTTGCCTACCGCAATACCAGGCTCACCTGAGCGTAGTTGATTTCTCGAACTTGCCGACCAGGTCCAGGTTGCCAATCCAGGGTTTGCGTACTTCATAGACAACGCGCACTTTGACGCCATCGCTGCGACTGATGCGTATGTGTTCGCGCTTGATGTTGTTGCTGGCGTAACTGACCCAAAGGCTGTTGATGATATTGGTACGCATGCGGCTGGGTTCCATATCCTTGGCGCCCGGCGTGTTTTGTAAGGTATTCAGCGCATTCACCAAAGCGTGATATTCCAGATACATGGGTATGACCCGCATGCCGGTATAGGCAATCAGCAAACCAAAACCCAAAACGATAACAAAACCGATTAATGTCAGGCCGCGTTGTTTACGAATGATCATAATCCTCACCTTCTTCCTGTTAAGTGGGGTCGCCTTACTCGCCAATGCTCGCCTGAGACCATTGGATTTACCAGCGGTATACTCCTTCATAATATACCGGTTTGCTGCCCAAGTGAGTGCCCGGGTCAATATTTAAGCTAGCCAATTCGCTCAAACCTGGCCGCGATTAAGCACTTAATGAATGCCCTCTCCAACCCTGGAAAAGTCACCACAGCCCTTGGTGTAATCAAAATTCAGCCAAATTCCCACTGCACGACCCATCAGGTTGGCTTCCGGCACGAAACCCCATTCACGACTGTCATTGCTGCGGTCGCGATTGTCACCCATCATGAAATAGTGTCCTTCAGGTACCACCCACTGGCCATCACGCGAGCCACTGCCGTGGTGCAACAGGATGTCGTGACTGACCTCGCCCAATTGTTCAGCATAACGCTCTGCATCCGATCTGGGCGTGGTGCATTTAACTTCATTGCTGGAAAAAACACCCTGGCTTTCCAACTCAACGGGATCACCGTTGATGAATAATTTTTTGTCGCGGTAAACAATGGTATCGCCCGGTAACCCCACCAGTCGCTTGATGAAATTGACACCGGGGTCTACCGGGTAACGGAATACCACCACATCGCCACGCTTGGGTTCACTGACTTCCATGAATTTGCTGTTCAAAACCGGTAATCGCAAACCATAGGCAAACTTGTTGACCAGGATAAAATCACCGATCAGCAAGGTGGGTATCATGGACCCTGAGGGGATCTTGAAAGGCTCGAACAGGAAGGAGCGGAACAACAAGACGATCAAAAGCACCGGAAACAATGAGCGTGAGTACTCAATGATGACGGGTTCGCGCGCTCGCTGGACTTTCTGCTGCACGGCTTTGTCCATGCGGCGGCGCTTGAAAAGCAGGCTGTCCAGCAACCAGACCAGTCCGGTCAACCCGGTGAGTAAAACCAGCAATAAACTGAAATCAGGAATCATAGTTCTCGGCCCTGTAAGCTATTTCTTGGTGTCTTGTTGCAGCACTGCCAGGAATGCTTCCTGGGGTATTTCCACACGGCCTACCTGTTTCATGCGTCTTTTACCCGCTTTCTGCTTTTCCAACAGCTTGCGTTTACGCGTGATGTCACCGCCATAACATTTTGCCGTCACATTCTTGCGCAATGCCTTCACCGTGGTGCGCGCGATAATCTGCGAGCCTATGGTTGATTGTATGGCTACGTCAAACATTTGCCGTGGAATCAGTTCTTTCATCTTGGTGGCCAGATCGCGGCCACGCCGCTGTGCCTGGTCGCGGTGCATGATCAGTGAAAGTGCATCAACCGCTTCGCCATTGATCAGCACATCCACGCGCACGAAAGGCCCTGTCTGGAAGCGGATGAAATGATAATCGAAGGAGGCATAGCCGCGACTGACAGATTTCAGCTTGTCAAAGAAATCCAGCACCACTTCTGACAGCGGTAATTCGTAGCGTATTGAAACCTGGCCGCCCAAATACTGGATGGCCAGTTGCGCTCCGCGTTTTTCCTCACAAAGACCAATGACTGCGCCCACATAATCTTGCGGCACCAGGATATTCGCTTCAATGATGGGTTCACGGATCTCGACAATTTTATTGGCCACTGGCAGGCTGGCAGGATTCTCCAGGGTTACCACTGAACCATCAATCAGTTCAACTTCGTAAATCACGGTAGGTGCAGTGGTAATCAGGTCGACGTTGTATTCGCGTTCCAGCCGTTCCTGAACGATATCCATGTGCAGCAAACCCAGGAACCCGCAGCGGAACCCAAAACCCAGTGCTTCGGAAGTTTCCGGCTCAAAACTGAGCGAAGCATCATTGAGCTGCAGTTTTTCCAGCGCTTCGCGCAGATCGGGAAAATCATCAGCATCAGTCGGAAACAGACCTGCAAATACTCGCGGCTGCATTTTTGCAAAGCCTGGCAATGCTTTGTCTGCCGGGTTTCTTGCTGATGTAATGGTATCGCCAACCGGCGCACCGTGAATGTCTTTGATGCCGGCAACCAAAAACCCTACTTCGCCAGCTGACAAACTGTCACGAAGCATTCGTTTTGGTGTAAATACACCCACCTGATCAACAAGGTGCTCGTCTTTGGTCGACATCATGACAACTTTGTCACGCTTGCCAACCTTGCCGTCAACCACCCTGATCAATGACACAATTCCGAGATAATTGTCGAACCAGGAATCGATGATCAGCGCCTTGAGTGGCGCGTCCGGATTGCCTTTGGGCTGCGGAATTTCTCTGACAAGGCGTTCCAGAACATCTTTAACACCCACACCGGTTTTGGCACTTACCGCCTGCGCGTTTTGTGCCTCGATGCCGATGATGTCTTCAATTTCCTGTTTGACCTTTTCTGGATCCGCTGATGGCAGATCAATCTTATTCAGCACAGGAATCACTTCGAGGCCGAGTTCCACGGCGGTATAACAATTGGCCACACTTTGTGCTTCTACGCCCTGAGCTGCGTCCACCACCAGCAATGCACCTTCACAGGCTGCCAGCGAGCGCGAAACCTCGTAGGAAAAATCTACGTGGCCGGGTGTATCGATAAAGTTGAGATGATAAATATGACCATCTTCCGCTTTGTAATCCAGCGTGACACTTTGCGCTTTAATGGTGATACCACGCTCACGTTCGATATCCATGCTATCGAGCACCTGAGCCGACATTTCACGGTCAGTCAAACCATCACATAGCTGAATAAACCGATCAGCAAGCGTCGACTTGCCGTGATCGACATGAGCGATGATCGAAAAATTGCGAATGTACTTTTGGTCCATGTAGTGCTGCGGCCGTGGCTGTGACAAATTTAGGTCGGTTTAAAATATACAAGGCCACCCGTTTACATAAACGGATGGCCTCACAGTATAGGTATTCTGGCTGTATTATAACTGAGCCGGGCGCTTCGACCTATCCTTTATCCTCATCCGCCGGTGTGTAGGCAATGAAGCTGGAAGTGCCATTGCGCCAAACATGCAAAGCTACCGCTTTGCCAGGCTTGATGTCTTCGATCAAATCACTAAATTCAGACATACCACCTACATCCCTGCGGTTAATCATTAAAATCACATCGCCTGGCCTTAAACCCGCACGCCAGGCCGCATCACTTTCAACAGCAGTGATCACAACGCCGCCTTTGGGGTCACCCAATTCGCGTCTGCGATCAGCATTGATGCTCTCTACCGCCAGACCCAGTGCATTGCTCTTGCCAGCAACCGTGTCTTCTTCCGCAATTGCTACACCGTCTTCACTGTTGAGTGAATCCAGCGTTACATCGAAGGTTTTTATTTTTCCTTCACGGCTGACTTCGACCTGAGCTTCTGTTCCAGGTGGGTTGGCACCTACCAGAGGCGGCAAGTCGTTCCAGGTATCAACAGCCGCGCCGTTGAAAGCCAGAATCACATCCCCTGCTTCGATGCCTGCACGATCTGCAGAGCCACCTTTAGAAACTTCATTAACCAAAGCGCCGACCGGACGATCAAGATCCAGTGCCTCTGCCATTTCACGCGTCACAACGCCAACCACAACACCCAACAGACCCCGCTCTACTTTACCGGTTTCAAGCAACTGCCTGGCGGTGCTTTCAGCCACTTCGATCGGAATGGAAAAAGACAGGCCGATGTAGCCGCCATTGGAGCTCAATATCCATGAGTTGACACCAACAACATCACCATTCATATCCAGCAAAGGACCGCCGGAGTTACCCCGGTTGATCGCCACGTCTGTCTGAATAAACGGTACATACTGCTGCGCCCCGTTGGTCCTGCCTTTGGCGCTAACAATGCCGGCGGTCACGCTTTGTTCAAAATTGAACGGTGATCCGATTGCGGCGACCCATTGGCCAGCCTTTAACTCATCGGAGTTACCCATATGCAAAAACGCGAACTTTTCATTGTCAGTGATTTTCAACACTGCAATATCGCTGGCTTCATCAGAGCCTATCAGTTCCGCTTCAAACTCGCGTCGATCTGCAAGGCGTACGATAATCTGGTCGGCCCCTTCAATCACATGATGATTGGTCATTACATAGCCATCTGCTGTGTAGATAAACCCTGATCCGGTTCCTTGTTGGTCAGGTTCTTCACCGCCCGGAGAGCCAGGCACACCAAAATAACGTCTTAAAAATGGAGGGATTTCCTGCTGTTGGCCCTGTTGTCCCGGCTCCATCTCGCTACTACCCTGACGGTCATTTTGTCGGCTCCGGACACCAAATTTGGTTACATGAATATTAACCACTGCCGGACCAGCTTTTTCAACCAGACTGGTGAAATCCGGCAAGCCGGTTACTTCTGCCACTGCTGGCACACTCACAATCAGCAATACGAGGACCGCAAATCGCATCATAACTTTCTGTATCATTTTCTGACTCCACATATTTTCACAATCACTCAGTTATCAGCCCGCTAGCCCGACAGGCTTCTGGCTAGCAGACATCTTGCGGCATTTTTTGACACATCCCCGGGGAGGCCGAGGGCGCGCAAGCCGCCAATTTCATCTCATTTAATACACTTTCAGCCGTGCCGCGCAGCCTGATTATTCGCATAACCAATGCAGCAGCCAATATGCCACCGACTAATGTTGCCGCATCCAGCAAACCATTGCTCAACTGGAAGCTGCTGGCAACGGAAAATGCTGTCCAACCACCCAGCAAAGCAGCCAGCAGCGGCCATGCATAGTTCGCCAATACCATTTTCAAATACAAGCGTTCGGGTAAAGCCAACGTGACCATCTGTCCAACCCGAAAAAGCCCATCAGGATCCGCAAGTTGTAACAACACTGGTTGGCGTTGTAACAGCTTGGCAAACACGCCCGCGCCACAACCCTGTCCTTTGTCACAAACGGAGCAACCGGTTTGAGAACCCATGCGCACCCAAACCGTCTTGTTTTCACAACGCATGACTTG
>JBBKVS010000046.1:0-3211 GCA_037968555.1 Lysobacterales bacterium
AACGCGAATTCATGGACCGACAAGGCCAGGGCGTTAATCGTGATGGTGCCAGCAGTTGGGAGTTTGATGTACTGCAACAGCAAACTGAAACAACCAGTGGCGCAGTTGCCTGGCCGGCATTGCTGGATCAGGAAGTTGCTGTCGGCCTGCGTCTGTTCGATACCTTTGAAGATGCCTGGTTGTCCCACCAGGCGGGTGTGCTGCGACTGCTGCGCTTGCAGCTGAACGATAAACTGGAGTGGCTGCACAAACACCCGGGGCTCAGTCGCGAGTGCCAGCTCGCCTGGACCTCGCAAGGGCCAGTGGCGGATCTGGTGCAGGACCTGGTTGGCAGCAGCCTGGCGCTGACGGCTGGCGATTGCTGGGCCATCCGCGATGGCGCCAGTTTCGATGAACTGTGTGGCCGTGTGCGCAGCAAGATTGGTGGCCAAAGTCGGTTACAAGCAGATGTGCTCAATGAAGTAATTCCTCGTCTCAACGCTTTGCAGTCGGCTATGGCTGCAGGACGAATGCAGGCATCTGTAGAAACCCTCGAAGACATACAGGGGCAGATTGCTGACCTGGTCTACCCGGGTTTTCTGGTTGAGCTGGAAGCCGGACACCTGGAACATTACCCGCGTTATGTAGCGGCCATCGAAGAGCGTTTGCAGCAGGCTGCCGACAATCCGCAACGCGACCTGCAACGATTGCAGGAAATTACTCCCTTCCAGCAAAAGTACCAGCAAAGGCTGGATTCCGGTGCGGACTATGATGCGGCACTGGATCAATTCCGCTGGCTGTTGGCTGAATACCGCGTGTCAGTATTTGCCCAAAAACTGGGCACATCGGGCAAGGTATCCGCCAAGCGATTGCGACAAGCCTGGCAGGACGTGCTGCAGCAGTAATCGGCTTATCTAGCTGTTGCCGCAGGCTGCCCTGTAAGCAACGACATTTAAACGCCCAGTTTTTCTATAATGGGTAACTCTTTTCCTGGATATCCCCGCCACGCCTTATGAGTCAGTCTGACGCTCCATTGCAAACGTCGGTTCCATCATCGGACAGGCAGTCATCGGACAGCCAGTCCGCAGATCAAGCGACCAGCCAGCTTCCCCGATTGCGGGCTACATCGGTTGCCGAGTGGCTGGACGGCTACCAGGTCCTGGTCGGCGCGGCTGCTGACATTTGCCTGGAGCTGTACCAGCAGTTACCGGAGCACGGCTGGAAGCAAAATCGTGGCGATGGCTTGATGCTGGACTTGCTGATGGTGCTGCAAGCCCTGTCACCCGATCCGGATACCGTGTGCTGCGCCATGATCCTGGCGGCACGGTGGGCTGGATTGAAGGCTGAAGGCCTGGCACCCAGCTTGCCCAAATCGGTTGCCCTGCAGTTACAGGGACTGGACAAGCTGAAGTTGTACGAAGCCAATCAGCAAAGCAGCGTCAGCAGCAAGAATGCTGAAGGCTTGAGACGATTGCTGCTGGCGCTGGTGCAGGATGTGCGCGTGGTATTGATCGACCTGGCCTGGCAACTGGTGTTGTTGCGCCACAGCAAGGATGATCCTCAAGCAGCACAAAGCCTGGCGCAGGAAACCATGCTGATACACGCGCCACTGGCCAATCGCCTCGGTGTATGGCAGTTGAAGTGGGAGTTGGAAGACCTGGCCTTCCGCGCCGAGCAGCCCGAGCAGTATCAGAAAATATCCAGCCTGGTGGCTGAGCAGCGCGCCGAGCGCGAGCAATTCATCAACGGCTTTATGGTCCGTTTGCTGGAAGCCCTGGATGAAGCAGGAATTGCATCACGGGTGCAAGGCAGGCCCAAGCATATCTACAGCATCTGGCGGAAAATGCAGCGTAAGGGGGTGGATTTTCATGAGCTGTTCGATGTGCGTGCCGTGCGCGTAATGGTCGAAGATGTGCCGGCCTGCTACAGCGTGCTGGGCCTGGTGCATTCCCTGTGGCAACCCATCCCGGGCGAGTTTG
Organism: Lysobacterales bacterium; assembly: GCA_037968555.1. Classification (GTDB taxonomy): domain Bacteria; phylum Pseudomonadota; class Gammaproteobacteria; order Xanthomonadales; family SZUA-36; genus JAWXBM01. The sequence goes on from JBBKVS010000046.1 coordinate 1,959, forward strand.
ACGATTACATCACCACGCCCAAGGGCAATAATTATCAGTCATTGCACACGGCTGTTTCGGATGAAGTAGGCCGGGCAGTGGAAGTGCAGATCCGTACCCAGCAGATGCATGAACACGCTGAACTCGGTGTGGCTGCGCATTGGCGCTACAAGGAAGGTGGTCCGGCTGATCCGGGTTTTGAGAAGAAAATTGCTGTTATGCGGCAATTGCTGGAGGCATCCAGTGATGAGCTGGATGATGAAAGTTTGCTGGAGAGTTTCCACTCGGCTACCAGTGAAGAGCGCATTTACGTGCTCACACCCAAGGGCCAGGTGGTAGACCTGGTAGTGGGTGCAACCGTGTTGGATTTTGCTTACCACGTGCATACCGAAGTCGGCCATCGTTGCCGTGGTGCCAAGGTGAATGGTCGCATTGTGCCCCTGACCCACGTGGTCAAGACGGGCGACCGGGTGGAAATTCTCACTGCCAAACAGCCCAGTCCAAGTCGAGATTGGCTGAACCCGCGGCTGGGCTATATCAAGGCAGCCCGGGCTCGCAGCAAAGTACGACAGTGGTTCAAGAAAGAAAGCCGCGACGATAATCTGCAGGCCGGGCGTGAATCCATCGAAGCCGAGGCGCGCCGCCTGGGACTGGACAGTCGAAACATCATGCCGGTGGCGCAGCGATTCAGCCTGGCCACGGTCGATGATTTGTATGTGGCCGTCGGTAGCGGTGACCTGACGGTAGGGCAGGTGGTGGGCGCAATGGAACGCTTGCGTGCCGAACAGGCTACTCCGGTGGGCCTGGAAATGCTGACCCGCACACCGGCCCGTCAACGCAGTCCTTCACCCAGTGGTAAAGATGACCTGATCATCGAGGGTGTGGGTAACCTGGTGACCAGCATGGCGAAATGCTGCCAGCCCGTACCGGGTGATCCGGTGGTGGGTTACATTACGCGTGGAAGGGGTGTGACCATACATCGCGAGGATTGTCGCCAGTCTGTGCGCTGGAGCAAGGAAAACAATCCGCGGCTGCTGCGAGTGAATTGGGGTGGACAGCCGGCCACGCGATACCCGGTACAGGTGCTGATCCGGGCATACAGTCGGCGCGAGTTGTTGCGCGACGTATCCAACGTTTTTGCGGTATCGGATGCGGTAGTGACGGATACTTCCAGCCGCCTGGATGAGGCTACGGAAGAAGTCACCATCCATCTGAGCTTACGCGTGAAAGGCTACGAACAACTCAGCGAATTGCTGAGCCGCATCAACAGTGTG
>JBBKVS010000047.1:0-4029 GCA_037968555.1 Lysobacterales bacterium
TGTGCCCGGTGGATCAAAGGCCGGTGGAAATCATCATTGATCTGCAGCGGCTGCAACACGAGCAGCCCGACATGGGCTGGTATCACCCGGAACGTCATGACCTGTGGCGTTTCGGCGGCTTGCTGGCACTGGATATCAATAACGCTGAAGATCGCCCATCCATCGTCACATTGGGCGAGGGTTACACGCCGCTGCTGGATTTTAGCGATCACCCACTGGCCCAAAAAGCGGGCTTTAAATTGGGCGTAAAGGACGAAGGCAAAGCCCATCCGGGATTCGGTGCCAACCCCACGCAGAGTTTCAAGGATCGTGGCATGACCATGACCCTGTCGATGGCGAAAAAACACGGCCTGCAGCGCCTGGCTGTGCCCACCCAGGGTAATGCGGGCGATTCCCTGTGCGCCTATGCCGAAGCAGCGGGGATTTCGGCGGTGGTGGCCATGCCGGATGACACGCCTTTGCCCATTCTCGGTCGTGTAGCCGCTTTGGCACACAGCAAGGAACAGTTTCACCTGGTGACCGTGCAAGGCACTATCCGCGAGGCCGGCGCATTGCTGAAACAGGACTGGATACCCAAGGGCTGGTTCAGCGTGGCGACCTTCCAGGAACCCGGCTGGCGCATCGAAGGCAAGAAAACCCTGGGCCTGGAATTGGCTGAACCAGAAAAGCCTGGCGATGCGTGGAAATTGCCCGATGTGATCATCTACCCCACCGGTGGCGGCACTGGTGTATTGGGTATGTGGAAAGCCTTCCAGGAATTGGAAGATCTGGGCCTGATAGGTAGCCACAGACCGCGCATCATTTGTGTGCAAGCCGAGGCTACCCAGCCCCTGGTCAAAGCCTTTGATGAAGGCTTGGCGGATACTGTGGCCAGCGACGCCGGTTCAACCCTGGCTTATGGCTTGAATGTGCCGGGCGGGGTAGGCCATTTCAAAGTGCTGGATATCATCCGGCAAAGTGGTGGTGCGGCGGTGGCAATCAGCGAAGCGGATATTCATGCGACGTTGACGCAAGTCTGGCAAGACAAACATTGGTGGATATGCCCGGAAGGAGCGGCCTGCCTGGCTGCGCTGCCGGCCCTGCTGGAACTGGGCCAGATCAAGGCCGGGGATGAAGTAGTGGTTTTCAACACCGGCTCGCTGGAAAAATATTTGCCTGACTTGCGTCACTTGTTGCTGTGAGTGACGCAGTCAGGCAGGTTCGAACTCGCTGATGCTACCGATACTTTATTCCTTCCGGCGGTGCCCTTATGCCATTCGCGCGCGCATGGCTCTGCACTATGCAGGTATCAGCCATGAGCTGCGCGAAGTGATGCTCAAGGACAAACCTGTGGCCATGCTGCAGGCTTCGGCAAAAGGCACTGTACCCGTGTTGTGCCTACCGGATGGTTGCATCATTGACGAGAGCCAGGATGTCATGCTCTGGGCTGTGCGGCAAAATGATCCGGAACATTGGTTGCCAGCTGCAGCACTCAGCGAATCACTGGAATGGATCAGCGCCAATGATGCGGAATTCAAAACCCACCTGGATCACTATAAATATTGGGAGCGCTACCCTGAGCAATCACAAGAACATTACCGCTCCCAGGCTGAGGTATTCCTGCAACGATTGGAGCAGCGGCTATCGCAGCATAGCTGGTTGTTGGGCCCTGGTATGACTCTGGCCGATGTGGCCATTTTTCCTTTTATCCGCCAGTTTGCCTGGGTGGATAAGGCCTGGTTTGATCGCGCCGCTTATCCTGCTGTGCAGCAGTGGTTGCAGGATTTTCTGCAATCGTCCCTGTTCCTTGACATCATGCCGAAACACTCAGCCTGGCGGGAAGGAGATAGTCCGGTATTGATTTCTCCGCCAACTGCAGCTGCAAGGTTGACATGATGGGCGGTGCAGAAGCGATCAAAGAGCAGACATTTGAAGTGCTGGTGCAAGGTAGTCCTGATCTTCCCATGTTGTTCTTTATCCATGGCTGGCCGGACAATGCCAGTTTGTGGCGTAAACAATTTGCCGTTTTGAGTGAACAGTTTTATTGCGTGGCCGTCACATTGCCCAATTTCGGTGCAAAGCCCGCCAGGGCCGGGGGCCTGGATTTCCCCTTATTGGTTGCCGGACTGGCTAGTACCATCAAGAAGCACCGAAAAAACGACCAGCCGGTGACATTGGTGACACATGATTGGGGCGCCTACATCGGCTATATGCTGGAGCGTGTTCATCCGCAACTGATCGCTCGCATGGTGGCATTGGATGTGGGGGGTCACGCCAAGCCGGGCAGTCTCAAGGCAATGCTGTTTATGATCAGCTACCAGTGGACGCTGATTTTCTGCTGGTTGATCGGAGGCATGCTGCCACCTCTGGGAAATATACTGTCACGCAGCTTGGGTCGGCTGATTCGTGTGCCCAGTCGGCAAGTAGCCGAGCTCAAGTCGCGCTTCAATTACCCGTATTTTTATTTCTGGCGCGGCATGTTCCTGCCACGCTGGAAAAGCAGCTTGCTGGGTTATTACCGGCCTACCTGTCCTTTGTTGTATCTCTACGGTCTGGCCAAACCGGTAATGTTCCACTCCGAACGTTGGCTGAAAATCGTGGCAAAAGCGGGTGGACGCAGTGCTGGCATTGAAGGTGCTGGCCACTGGTTTATGGAAACTCATCCCGAACAGGTCAACCAGGCCATTGCCGACTGGTGCAAGTAATGCCTTCCTTAACTTCGCTTCGGTGATCCCGATTGCATGATGCGTTTGGTTGCAGCCACCAGTTCGCGGGTAATTTCCGGCTCGTGTGAAGAGTGGCCCGATTGCGGGGCGATTTCCCAATCCAGTTCCGGCCATGCGGCAGCCAGATCCAGCAGGCTTTTAACCGGGCAGACGATGTCGTAACGGCCATGCACCGCGAAGGCAGGTATGTCGCGAATACGACCCACATTGTCCAGCAACTGCGTATCCGGTACGGGCTGCACATTGCGAAAATAATGTGCCTCCAGCCGCGCCACTGCCCAGGCAACCTGGTCTTCAGCAAAATGGCCGCTGAATTCTGCATTGGGTAGCAAGGTGCAACAGGAACCCTCGTAAACGGCCCAGTGTTTGGCGGCTGCCAGCGCCAGTTCCTGGTCATCACCGGTCAGTCGGCGCCAATAGGCTTCCAGCAAATCATGGCGTTCTTCCGGGGGAATGAAATTGGCGAAAACCTGCCACAATTCGGGTTGCAGAAAGCGCAGCTGGTACAGCCACCAGTCGATTTCTTCATTGCGCAACATCCAGATGCCGCGTAATACCAGGCTCTTGCAACGCTGCGGATGCTGTTGTGAGTAATACAGCGATATCGTACTGCCGTAAGAGCCACCAAATACATGCCAGCGTTCTATACCCAAAGTTTCACGCAGCAGTTCAATGTCTTTGGTGGTATCGGCCATGGAGTTATTGCTGAGCTCACCCACCGGGCTGGAGCGGCCGCAGCCGCGCTGGTCGAACAGCACGATGCGAAAGTGCTTGGGGTCAAAAAAACACCGGTCGAATTCAGTGCAGCCGGCGCCGGGTCCGCCGTGCAGGAACAGCACGGGTTCGCCGGCGGGATTGCCACATTGCTCCCAGTACAATCGATGTGGTTCATCAACCGTCAACTCGCCATGAGCATAGGGTTCAATCGCTGGATAGAAAAATTCATTGGCCATGGGCAGGTTCCTGCATTGGGGTTAAAGGTTCAAATTGTGCTGGCTTGATTTTTTGCTTAGGAATTCCAGCTGTCGCCAAATACCCGCAACAGGTTGCCGCCCAGTATTTTTTCAATGGTCGATTCCCGGTAACCGGCAGCCAGCATCAGGTCTGACAGCGTTTCAAAACGGCGTGGTGTATTCAGATCGTCTGCAAACAGATAGCCCTCCTCAGTTTCAAACGGAGCCGCCACGCCTTGTTGCTGCCGTAGGCGGGTCATCTCGCGGAATTGTTGCTTGTATTCATCAGTCAGTACGGCGGGTGATATCAGGCCATCGGTTCCCAGCGAGACATGATCCTCACCGGCTACTTTGATGGCGTGGGCCAGATG
>JBBKVS010000048.1:0-25107 GCA_037968555.1 Lysobacterales bacterium
GGCGGCAGTTTTACGGTGACGCCCAGCGCTACCTTCACGATTGGCCAGACCCTGCAAACCTACGTGTGGTTATGCACTGAAGAACTATTGCAGGATTTGAACTACTGGCAGAACAATCCGCAGATGAACTTCGGCTGGTTAATCAAAGGTGGAGAATTTGCCGGCGGCAGCGCGCATCGATTTAACAGTCGCGAGAATTCGTTAACAGAAACCCGACCGGTGCTGACCCTGGTCTATTCATCCGCTGAAATCTTTTTTATGGATGGCTTCGAAGCGCCTGTGGGCTGCGGCTCAGATTAGCGCCACACGTCTATCCAGTTAAAAGCCTGGCCGCTGCGGCTGGGTTCTGCTTCCTGATTTAAGGACGTATAACCTTTATAGTTTCTGTCTCATCGTCATTTTAAACTATAGTTTTTATCACTATTCTAATTTTAGGATATAGTTATTATCATATATTGCTATTTAAACTATAGTTTTTATCATAAACTGCGTACTAATCTAGAGTTCTTATCATAAACTGCTAACCAAACCAGGTTGTGTATAGCTCTAGCATTAGTCGATAGTAAACGCTGAGAAAATTGACATGGCAGAACTGATATTTCCATCCAGCGAAGATGCGCTAAAAGCATCAAGACTGACTGCTCAAGGCAAACTACACCGTATTCGTAACGGAATTTACATCAATACAAGCAATGCAGTAGAGATAACCCGGACACTAAACAGCAAGTGGATGGAGATCGCATGCAAAATTTTTGATGGACCTGTCGCGGTTGCCAGAACAGCTGCTGAATTGAAGCCGGCAGAAGGGGAGTTATATTTCATATCTGGCAAATTAAGAGCACAACGTGCAGTCCAGGTTGGGCACTTAAGGTTCCATATTTCGCCTGGGAATACTGACTCAGGGGTTGAGCAAGTTAATCTCAAAATGAAAAGAAGTGGCTTGGCACGGTATTGCCTTGAAAACCTGGCTCCCTCTCGAGGAGACACAGCATCAAAGAAGACACTGGGTGCCGAGTGGGTAGAGTCAGAGCTTATAAAGCATATGCAGCGAGGAGGAGAAAAGTCAGTTAATGCACTTAGAGATGAAGCCAGGACTTTGGGCCCCATTCTCCAACTCGACAAGGAATTTGAAAAATTAAATACGATAATTGCAGCAATCTTAAGTACGCATCCAGAGGAAGGAATACTGCAAACCCGTTTGGGTATAGCTAGCGCAAAAGGTGAACCGTTCGACCCGCTTCGGGTTGAGAGATTTGGACAGCTGGCAAGATATCTGAATGACGCGGTCTTGACACAAAATATGTACGAGTACAACAAGTCCGGGTGGAGAAACTTGACCTTTTTTGAAAGCTACTTCTCAAATTTCATTGAGGGGACAGAATTTACTTTAAAGGAAGCAGAAGCAATCGCATTCGAGAAAAAAGTGAATTACCAAAGACACGAGGATAGTCATGACATTCTCGCTCATATTGAGATTTCTGGTGATATGCAAGAGATGCATCAGGTTCCGGCAAGCGCTACTGAACTGATAGATATTCTAAAAACCAGACATGGAATACTCCTGGCGGAAAGACCAAACAAAAGACCTGGGGAATTCAAGCTAAACCCAAACAAAGCCGGTGGGACAGATTTTGTATTGCCTGATTTGGTAGAGGGGACTCTGGTCCAGGGGTTTGAAATCTATCCGTCCGTTCCCGCTGGGATTAAAAGATCAATTTTCATCCACTTCTTGATCAGTGAAGTACATCCTTTTGATGATGGGAACGGAAGAATATCCAGAATCATGATGAATGCCGAACTGGTATCACAAGGTCAGCATAAGCTGATTATTCCGATAGTCCAAAGAGAGAACTATTTGAATGGGCTTAGATCTGCGACCAGACAAAGACGATTCAGAACCATGGTAAAAGTACTCCATCTCATGCAATCCTATGCGGCTTCATTGGATTGGAATGAATATGATGAGCTCAAAAAGACACTTCAGGAAAACGCTGCTGACCAGGAGCCAGATCAAGGCACCCATATCTTTAACCGAGTAATCGCCAAATTTGGAGGACACTATCCGCCAGGATAAATGTGTCAGGCATGATGCGAAAAAAATGGTGGGCCCAGTAGGACTTGAACCTACGACCAATCGATTATGAGTCGACTGCTCTAACCAGCTGAGCTATGGGCCCTTTGACTTGATCTAAAGCGGTTATCGCACAATTTGCACAAGTGAAACGAAGGCGCGATTATACAGATAGTGTAGGGGTTAGTGCACCGGGAAGTGTTCTCTTGTATGTAAGAGGTCGAATCGAATACTGGTTTCAAAGTCACTTCGCTACCTTGCGCGCGAGCAGCAATGGTTCTCTTGAACTGTAGTCGCTTGGTGGCTGGAGGCGGATCAAATCAGGCCGGATCTCTAATCCACAGCTATTTTTCGGTTCGGCCAGAAATGGCCGAATGGCTACGAAGCTGCCACGGCCTTCCTGATGTGTCCCAGACAACTGTCTGCCCATCCCAGCTTGGCCGCCAGTGCCAGACGACTTAACGAGAGGCCGAGAGAAACGTTAAACTTTGAAACACCAGCCGAACGATTTAACCATTGTGTTGCATCGACCAGTTGAATCCACAGTCGAACTCGGATATTAGGCAGTCCAGTCCTTCATGTTACGGTTTTGGGTAGGAAAACTTGCGTTCCGTGACCTGCTTGACCGCTTCAATCTTGAATTCTTCGTTGAATCTCTTCCCACTCAAAGCACCTCTGTTACAGCTATGTTGTAACGCTCGATGGTGCCCACAAAACTCCGGCGATTCAAAAACGCAATCCACGCTTGTGCTACACGATCGGATTGCAAGCGTGATAGTCTCTTTTACCACCACAAGTAAGGACATAGTCCAAATTGGCGTCCACTCGCGCTGATACCTACGTGGCAACACCCCGTAACCAGCGCCACGGTTTCGGGGGGTTCGTGCTGGACCTGAGCCGCGGTGCCCTGTTGCGGGACGGTATCGAGATACCGCTGCGCAAGCAGGCCTTTGACATGCTTTCCTTGCTGGTCTTGCATCAGGGTGAACTGATCGGCAAGGATCGCCTAATGTCGGAAATATGGGGTGATGCGGTAGTCACCGAGAATTCCATAACGCAGTGTCTGAAAGAGATCCGTCACGCCATCGGTGACCATGAACTGAATAAGATCCGCACCATTCCCCGGCGCGGTTATATCTTGGAATTGCCGGTCTCTGCTGTTGGTGACGAACTGGAATCGGGTCATCCAGCCCGATCCGCATTCTCAAAGTGGACTTGGGGCCTCGTAGTTGTGTTGGCCATCGTTGTACTTGCCTGGTGGGCTCAAATCGATACACCGTCATCAAGCAGCGACACTGCAGAGAAAGCTGTGTACCCACCCCCACACTCGATCGCCGTTGTTCCGTTCATGAACTTGAGTGCGGCCCCTGAGAACTTCTACCTCGCAGATGCTGTTAGCGAGGAAATCCTCAACCAATTGGTACAATTTCCGGACCTGCTCGTGATTGCAAGGACGTCCTCGTTCAAGTTCAGAGCTGGTGATACCACCATAGCGACAATTGGTGAGCAACTGAACGTCGCGCATGTACTGGAAGGCAGCGTCCGAGTGGATGATGACATGGTGCGGGTGATTGCACAGTTGGTTGAAACCGGCAACCAGGCTCAGCGCTGGTCCAGGTCTTATGACCGTCCCCTCGACAGCATGTTTGCACTGCTGGAGGAAATCGCTGCCGAGGTTGCAGCCGAACTGAATGTCGAGCTGCTTGGTAAAAGCCCAGCGAATTCGCGAAGCCGGCACAAGCCCTCGATGGAAGCTTACAAGGCGGTTGTGGAAGGGCAAACTTACTACCAGCGGCGCGGTGAGGGTGACGCCGAAAAAGCCGTTGCGCTGTTTGAGCAAGCAACTGAGTTGGACCCGGAGTATGCCCTGGCCTGGGCCCGGTTGGCGGCAGCCATTTACATTCTGTACGAAGAAGCCGATGAAATCCCATTTGATGAAATGATGCGGCGCGGCACCATGGCGGCCTCCCGGGCCATGGAGCTCGACCCGGATATCGTTGAAGCGCCGTTTCGCGCGGCCCGATACGCGTATCTATCCGGGGACCGGAAAAGGCATAGGGCATTGTTTCAACGCGCTGTCGAGCTGGCGCCGCGCAACCCGCTCGTGTTGGGCGCAATGGCGGGGGCTTTCTTTGACCGCGGCGATTTGGACAAGGCATTGGAGCTTGAATACCTGGCAGTGGAGCAGGACCCGCTGTCCGGAATCGAGCGCTTTCGACTGAGCAGCATGTTGTATTATGCGGGCCGTTTTGAGGAAATGTGGCGGGAATTCGAGGTTGGAAAGCGATTAAATCCCGCTTTGGCCGATAACCACACTGATATCCTGGTTGCGGTGCATCTGTTGCAGGGCAACTGGGAAGCTGCCCGGAGTCTGGTCGATTCCGTCGAAGAGGAAAGTGAACGGCACAAATTCACAACCATGCTGCTCAAGTCCGACCGGCTCTCTCAGAGCGGTGCTTCTTCCCTCAGCTGGCTGGAATCAGAAACATCGTTTCAGTCCAGCATCATACTTGCCGAAGTCTGGGCTTTCCTGGAGGAACCCACACGGGCTTTGGACTGCCTGGACGAGGCCGCTGAACGATTCGGCTCTGGCGAACTGGACGACCTGGAGTTGCATGCGCTTCTGAATACGCACTACTCGCATTTCCTGAAGCCACTACATGGTGACCCCCGTTGGGAGCAGTGGCTGGCATTTGTTAAAGCCCGGCAATTTTAATCGAAGAAATAGATATCCCATCAGTCATAACCGTAGACGCCGGGGAACTCGTTGACCAGCGCTCTCACCTTGAATTCGTCGCTGTGCTTTCTTTTGTAATTCTTGTCGCCGGTGTTAAGGATGTGCAGCATGACGTCAGCAACCACTTCCTGGCCAAGTGCATTGATTTCTGCCAGATAAGCCCAGTACGTTGGATCCTTAGCAACGTAATAGGGCGATGTCGGATCATCAAAACGAGAGTTATGACCTGCGAAAAGCTGGTAAACATTGATCAAACTGACGCCTTCTTTCCTGGCCTGTTTCCGCATGCGCTTTGTGTAATCGAGCGCCAATGCCTCCAATTCACTGGCAAATGGGTGAACGAAATTGTCGTCAATGCCCAGTTGCGGCGTGAAAATGGTATCGGGCCGGCAACCAAAGAGGGTTGGAAATATCGTGCACGGAAATATCGCGTTGATATCTGATGCGACGCTGTTGGCGTACTGGCGGAAATTATCGCCACCTTCATAGGGGTTTTCGTTACCAACCGCGATGATGTCCACCTTGTCACCATACTTGCCTCCCGCGTTATCGAGCATTCGCCTGTAATCGCGCTCGTAGCTTGCAAAAAAGCGGTCTGAAACAGTCAGATCGTTGCTGTTGGGTGGGCCAAGAACAGCGGTTTCATCGACGTACGGAGTAGCGCCGCTCGAAGTGGGCAGGAAATGGCCTGCGTACCTCGTCAGAACGTCGTCCACCGTTGCGGGATCTCCCCCGAGTTCGGTTGCATAGGTTGCCTGCCAATAGGAGTCACCAAAGACTGAAGCGCCCGGCGGAAAGGGCTCCCCACCCGAGGCGGTAGCGATGGGATTGAGGGCGGGATCCCGGTCAAACAGCATGCCCACCAACCGCAGGAAATCGGGCGGGCCGAATTCGTAAAGCACCAGTGTCTTGCCACTGAGTTGGCCACCGAATTCGTTTGCAATGATGTCATCCAGCTCGTCGATTTCCAGCTTGCCATAAGGCGAGGTATGCCCGGACTTCGCCAGGTCGAAAAAATTGATGGTGTGTCCGTCCCGGGCTTCAAGCGCGTTCTTGACCAGGATGGCGTATTTATTCTGGTACGGAGTGAAATAAAGTGGGTTGGTCAACAGGTTGTAGACTTCAGAGGGGTTGGCAAGCAGAACCGGAAGGAGGGCGATCCAATCTATCCCACTCGCGAGATTGACGCCTGAAGCCCAGCCGCAACCGATGCTGACAATATTGTCGTAATGCGTGCCCGGCACCAAGGACGTGGCAACCTCATTATGAACGTTGCCCAGGTCAACCCTGGAATTTTTTTCCTTTGCGGAAGCCTCAGCAGTGCAGAGCCACGCTGTTGCCAGTAATAGGAACGAGATGCGGCAGAATACGCCCGAATTGGGTTTCATGCGTTGTTACCTCCGGTTCGATCACTTTGGAATCATGCCAGTCTTCCTGAAATAGGTTAGCTTCGTCGATGCATTCATTGCATGTGAAATGAATGAAATTATTGTGAAATTTCAGCGTGTAAGTAACTGGCCACCCACCAGGTCTCCGCAAGACCAGATTTCCAGACCGTGGATGGCATTGCGTTGTGAATCGCTCAAATTTCCAGTGCAGGTTCCAGTGCACCCTTGCGTCAATGGGTTACGCGGCGCATCGTGCATGAGCCAGGGAAGGTGTCAAGGAAAATCCCGGACGTGGATTTTGATGTCCTGCGGAATCGATGGATTAGCCGGCCAATAGGAAATGCAACGGTAGACCGGAGGGGTTATGAGTCGACTGCTCTAACCAGCTGAGCTATGGGCCCTTGTTGCAAACCCCATTGACAGGGTTTTGATGTTTTCGCCATTGCAGCGTTGCCAACACTCACGACGTCGCACTAACGAAGGCGGGCATTGTACCTGACGAGCGAATACAGGTACATGCCGCACTCAGGCTTGGAAAGGGTTAAGGAAGCGTACACCGCTACCTTCAATGCCCTTGGTGTTGCGCATGAGCTGTTTCAGATCTGTCACACTCGTGGTTGCGGTGAACAGGCCATCAGCAAGAGGCAAAGTTCAATTGCCGCAAAAATATGGGGTTTGTAGCAGGGGAAAAGCAGGGAAAGAAGGAGGGGCTGGGGGCACGCTTACATGGCAGACTGTCCATCAGTGTCTGAACTGATGACTTTGTAGGTAATTATGACCCAGGACCAGATTCTCATTTTTTGTATTCTAGGCGCCACCATGGCGGCTTTTTTGTGGGGACGTTGGCGCCACGATGTAATCGCCCTGGGCTGCCTGCTGGCCAGCGTATTCGCGGGACTGGTTCCATCTGGCGAAGCGTTTAGCGGCTTCGGGCACCCTGCGGTGATCACGGTTGCCTGTGTGCTGGTTTTGAGCTGGGGTTTACAGGCCACTGGCGTGGTGGACGTGCTGACACAACGGCTGTTGCCGAAACAGTCCGGGGCCACCGTTACCATTGCGGCCATCACCGGCCTGGGCGCCTTGCTGTCCGCGTTTATGAACAATGTCGGGGCCATGGCCATGTTGATGCCAATAGGAATACAGATTGCCGGACGACTTAAGTTGCCGCCAGGCAAGGTACTGATGCCCTTATCCTTCGGCACCATACTCGGTGGCATGACCACCCTGATTGGCACACCACCCAATTTGATTGTCTCCGGTTTTCGGGACAAGGCAGGACTTGGCAGTTTCGGCATGTTCGATTACACCCCGGTCGGGCTGGCGGTAGCTGGCGGCGGCGTTCTGTTCGTCGCCCTGCTTGGTTGGCGGATTGTCCCTGCGAGAAAAACCACCAGTGACCAAGGGTTTGATGCCGGGGCTTACCTGACCGAATTGCGAGTCACTGAAAATTCCAGGGCGGCGGGCAAGACATTGCAGGAAATTGAGGAGGTGCTGGATCGTTCAGACGCACAGATCATCGCCATGGTGCGCAATGATCTGCGCCTGTCACCACCGAACTCCAGACGAGTGGTCAAAGTCGGTGACATCCTCGTGATCGAAGCGGAGCCAGAAGCCCTGGCGTCGATTCTTGCCAGTTTGGGACTGGTGCTGGAAGGACATGCTGCAGTTGCTCAGCAACAGTCAATGGAAAGCGAAGCTATACAGGCTTTGCCCAATGCAGAGTCCGGCAACGACAAGGCAGAGGATGACGAGGCTGGTGAAGACAAGAAATCCGACCGTCAGGAAACCGTGTTACGCGAGCTGGTGGTCATGCCCACCTCAACCATCATCGGCCGCTCAAGTAATGACATCCGCCTACGCACTGTTTACAGCCTCAACCTGCTGGCCATTTCCCGCCAGGGAGAGAGGTCCATCAAGCGTCTGCGAGACACCGCGATTCTGGCTGGTGATGTGATGCTGATGCAGGGCGCCCCTGGCGCATTGTCTGGATTCGCCGCCGATTTCGCCTGCATACCCCTGGCAGCCCGCGCCATCAGCATTCCCAACAAGCGTAAAGCCTGGATGGCAACGGCTGTCATGTTGGCGGCTATTGCCGGCGCAGCTTTCGGCCTGTTACCAGCGGCAATCTCGTTTGCCACCGGGGTGCTGCTTTTCATGTTGTTGCGGGTGATGCCCTTGCGCAAACTCTACCAGGCAGTGGACTGGCCGGTTATCGTGCTGCTGGCTGCATTGCTGCCGGTCGCCGGTGCGATGGAAAGCACCGGGGCAGCAGATGTGCTGGCTCAGGGCTTGCTCGGATCCATTGCCAACGGCCGACCGGTCATTGCGCTGGCATTGATTCTGGTGGTTACCATGACCCTGTCGGATTTCATGAATAATGCGGCAACTGCGGCCGTTATGTGCCCCATAGCAATCGGCACAGCAACCCAGCTTGGAAGCAATGCAGACACGTTCCTGATGGCCGTAGCTGTCGGCGCGTCCTGTGCGTTCCTCACCCCTATTGGACATCAGAACAATACCCTGATCCTGGGGCCCGGTGGATTTCGCTTTGGCGACTACTGGAAGCTAGGCTTGCCAATGGAAATCCTGGTGGTCGCCATTGCGCTACCAGTCTTACTCCTGGTCTGGCCACTGTAAGTCCATTGTTCGACCCGCCGGCCCAAGGTTGGCGTTCCTCACTCTGGATTGACGCGTCATGGGTTTCAAACTGAATCCGTGAATCAACATCGACTGGGTTACAACGATCAGGGTCTCTACCACTTCAAGGCCATGACAGAGCGCTCGCTTGTGAGCTTGCCACTACGTGGACACGTGCTCAGCTTTCAAATGGGTTAAGGAAGCGAACGCCGGTACCTTCAATGTCCTTGGTGTTGCGCGTAACCAACGTCAGGTCATGTGCGAGCGCCGTTGCGGCCAGCAGGCCGTCAGCCAAGGGTAAAGTCCGATTGCTGCTGATCCTTCCCCAAAGTTCTGCAGTTGCGAGGTCTACCGGTAACAATCTTCCCTCAAAGCTGTGAATGAGGTCTGTTATCCAGGATTTGAATTTTCTCGCGAGTACCGGATTGGTTTTCATCAACTTCTCGATGCCCCGGTAAATTTCTCCAGCAACTATGACGCTCAGGTAGAGATCTGCAGAAGTAGTTGATTGCCACCACCTTCGCACATTGGCGTTGCAATTTTCACCCTTGCGCACTTCAGACAACACATTGGTGTCCAGCAGGAAGCTCAAAGCTCAATATCCTTGGCAGTTTCTTTTGAGCGCTTCAGATCCAGCATCTCCAGCGGAGGGGCGTTCTCAATCAATTCTTTCAAGCTCATTCCAGAATCAGGATTGATAAACGAAGAAAGAGCGGCTCTGGTCTGCTCGGCCAGCAATCCACCCGCTCGCAGATTTTCTGCGGCCTGGCGTAACAGGTCCCGATCAGCTTCAGGAATGTTAATTTCCATTCGGATGATTCCATCTTTTTGCTGGCGCTTGCGATGCCTTTCAACTGCCTTCTTCTGCGCCGAGGTCATGGCTAATACCCAAGTTTGTTGTATATCCGGTAATATATCCGGTTATCGGCAACCAAACAAGCATCAGGCTTTAGCGTACTGGGGACAGGCCATTGCAAAAAGCGTAAATCACTTCAATTTTTGTAAGAAAAAGGCCCGCATTGCGGGCCTTTTTATGCATGGATGCATTTAGATCATGAAGCACATTTGAACATGCATGTTCACAGATCGTGGAGTGCACGACTGCAAGGATGCAGGAGGTAGAGCAACGCAGGAGCAGTTGCCGACGACTGCAAGGATGCAGGAGGTAGAGCAACGCAGGAGCAGTTGCCGACGACTTCACGTGAACGATCGTGCCAGCGTTCTGACGCACCAAATATGCGCAGAAAAACTAATCCAGATCGAGAAAGCTCCGCAACTGCTCCGAACGGGTCGGGTGCCGCAGTTTACGCAAGGCCTTGGCTTCGATCTGGCGTATGCGCTCACGGGTTACGTCGAATTGCTTACCGACTTCTTCCAGCGTGTGGTCAGTATTCATGTCGATACCAAAACGCATGCGCAGCACCTTGGCTTCGCGTGGTGTCAGGCCTCCCAGCACATCTTGCACGGTGCCGGTCAAACCAGAGCCGGTAGCCGAATCCACTGGAGAAGAAATGTTCGCGTCTTCGATAAAATCACCCAGATGCGAATCTTCGTCATCACCAATGGGCGTTTCCATGGAAATCGGCTCCTTGGCAATTTTCAGCACCTTACGCACTTTGTCTTCGGGCATTTCCATGCGCTCAGCCAGTTCTTCCGGCAAAGGTTCACGACCCATTTCCTGCAACATCTGCCGCGAAATGCGATTCAGCTTGTTGATGGTTTCGATCATGTGCACCGGAATACGGATGGTGCGGGCCTGATCGGCGATCGAACGCGTAATGGCCTGGCGTATCCACCAGGTGGCGTAGGTTGAGAATTTGTAACCGCGCCGGTATTCAAATTTATCGACCGCCTTCATCAGGCCTATGTTGCCCTCCTGGATCAGATCAAGGAATTGCAGGCCACGATTGGTGTATTTCTTGGCGATCGAGATCACCAGCCTGAGGTTGGCTTCAACCATTTCCTTCTTGGCGCGGCGTGACTTGGCTTCACCAATCGACATCTGCCGGTTGATGTCTTTCAGTTCGGCAATAGTCAAACGTGACTCGTTTTCAATGCGAGACAGCTTTTCCTGTACGGTCTTGATTTCCGGTGCGTATTCTTTCAGTGCAGACACCCACTTCTGCTTGCCGCGCAACATCGGCGCCAGCCACTTGGGATTGGCCTCGTTCTCAGCAAAACTCTTGAGGAAAGTCATTTTGGGCATGCGGGCCTGCAACACGGCCATTTGCAGGATCATCCTTTCCAGGTCACGGGCTTGCGACACGGTATAGCGCAGGCGGTCGATTAAATGATCCACCATGCGTGCCGGGAATTTGATGGTCAGGAAAATATTCGCCATTTCAGTGCGGATTTTCATGACGCCTTTATGGTTCGAGTCGTGTTTGCTGTGCAGCACCAGATACTTCTTGTGCAGGCCTGCCAGTTCATCAAATCGACGCACTACTTCTTCTGGATCAGGTCCTGTGGAAGCGGTTTCTTCGGCTTCATCTTCGTCATCGTCGTCGTCATCATCGTCGTCATCGCCGTCGCTTTCTTCATCATCATCGTCTTTGTCGTCGCCAGCAGCCTTGGGTGGCTTGGCGGGCGGCGGAATTTCCTGCTTGGCCAACTCAACAGGGTCGATGAAATCCAGCATGACCTCGGTCAGGCGCTGGCCGCCTTCAGTGAAGAGCTGATATTCATGCAGCAGGGTTTCGATGGAGCCAGGAAAACGCGCCAATGCTTCATGCACCTGCAGCAAACCATCCTCGATACGCTTGGCGATGGCAATTTCGCCTTCGCGCGTGAGCAACTCAACGGTACCCATTTCGCGCATGTACATACGCACCGGATCGGTGGTTCGGCCAATTTCGGTTTCAACTGCGGCCAACGCAGCCGCAGCTTCTTCAGCAGCGGTATCATCATCGCTGTCGGTATTGGCATCGTCATTCAGAATAATGTCATCGGTGTCTGGTGCTTCTTCATGCACCTGGATACCCATGTCATTAATCATGTTGACTATGTCTTCAATCTGCTCCGGATCGACAATATCATCCGGCAAGTGGTCATTGACCTGGGCATAGGTCAGAAAACCCTGCTCCTTGCCTTTTGTGATCAGGTCTTTCAGTTGCGATTGCTGATTCTGATTAACTGCTGGTTCTGTTGTCATTGGATATCGTCGCGAATGCTGTTGCGGTAAAATGCCGCTTGAATTCCGGGCGGCTTACCGTAGTTCGCCCGCCAGGGCCTGTTTCAAACTTAGTTCTTGTTGTTGCAGGGCCAAAAGGCGCTGCTTTTCATCCGGGGTGGAATCCACCGGCCTGGGCAATTTTTTTAGCTCTATACGTACCCATTGTAGTTCAAGCCCGGTCAATGCATCTCTGAATTCCTGCGCCTGATGTTCCGCTTCCCCTTGCATGCTCCAGGTCGCCAGCGTTCTCAAATGCATTTGAGCCGGATGCTCGCGCCAAAGTTCCAGTAGCTGTGCCGTGCTCATATTGGGACGTTCCGCGCAGAAGTCAATAAGTTCGCGCAAAATATCCATACCCTGCAGTTCGCAATCGGGCATAAACGGTTGCGATTCTACGTGTTTTACCATGCCCGGGTCTTGCACCAGATGCGCCATGGCCAAACGAATGGGTGTGCGCTGCTGAGCCTGCGGCAATCCACGTGAAGCGGTAGCGGGCCTGGCGGGCTGTATTTGGCCCATCCTGTCCATGTCTTTGTGCAACTGATGACGCGCCAACTCTTCCAGACGTTGCAACATCATGTCGCGAAACACGCCTTCAGGAATTTTCAATAAAGCCGGCATCGCCAACTCGACCAGTCGCGAGCGCCCATCCAGCGAGTTCATGTCCACCTGTTCGGTGAAATGCCTGAAATAAAACTCCGACAGGGGCTGTGCAGCGTTCAGCAGATTGGCAAATTTTTCATCGCCCAGGCTGCGCACCATACTATCCGGATCTTCGCCTTCGGGCAGGAACAGGAAGCGGGCTTGCCGTCCATCACGCAAACGCGGCAGCGTGGATTCCACGGCCCGCCAGGCGGCCTGGCGCCCAGCACGGTCACCATCAAAACAATATATGACTTCCTCGGAAGCACGGAAAACCAGGTCCACCTGGTCGCCGGTAACCGCCGTGCCCAGTGTTGCAACCGTATTACCGAAGCCAAACTGCGCCAGGGCCACCACATCCATATAGCCTTCAACCACGATGATGCGATCCAGCCGGCCGCTGGTCTTGCGCGCCATGTACAGCCCATATAGCTCCCGACCCTTGTGAAACAGCTCGGTTTCCGGTGAATTGAGGTACTTGGGGCCATCATCGGCCAGCGCACGGCCGCCAAAGCCGATTACCCGCCCGCGCCTGTCGTGTATGGGAAACATGATGCGATGGCGAAACTTGTCATATGAACCGCTTTTGCCCTCACTGAGCATGCCGCCGCGTTGCAGCAAAGCCAGTTTTTCGGAGTTACCGCCCAGCGCATCCGTCAGGTGATTCCAACCAGCCGGCGCAAAACCAACGCCATACTCCTTGGCAATTTCGCCGGAAAGTCCACGGGACTTCAGATAGTCGATGGCTTCGTCATTCAGCGGCAATTGATCCTGGTACCACTTGGCCGCCGCTTGCATCATGTCCAGCAGACCGTCAGTGGGTTTGCGCGCGGCTGTCGCATCGCGCGATACGGTCATTCCGGCCTGGCGCGCCAGCTCTTCTACCGCATCAACAAACTCCAGGCCCTCGTACTTCATCAGGAAACCGATGGCAGAGCCGTGTGCACCACAACCAAAGCAATGATAAAACTGCTTTTGTGGGCTGACGGTAAAAGAGGCTGTTTTTTCGTCGTGAAAGGGACAGCAGGCCTGGAACTCGCGGCCATTGCGTTTCAGCGGAATGTGGCGCTCAATCAGCTCGACAATATCGGCGCGGCCCAGTAATTCCTCGATGAAGGAATCAGGTATCAGGCCACCCATGGTCCGATTCCGCCGGAACAAAGGGCTTTATGCAGCTGGCCTTGGAATGAACCACCCGGCACGCTCAGGCACTCAGTTGGTTTTTGACGGCCTGGCTGACCACTTTCATATCAGCCCTGCCTTGCACGCTGGGGCGCAGAGCGTTCATCACGCTGCCCATGTCACGGATAGTGCTGGCACCGGATTCAGTGATCGCTGTTTTGATCAGGTCGGTCAATTCCGTTTCGCTCAAGGGTTCAGGCAGAAATTCCTGCAGGATTTCCAGTTCGAAGCGTTCCTGGGCGGCGAGGTCCTCACGGGCTGCTTTCTCGTACTGTTCCAGTGATTCGCGGCGCTGCTTGACCATCTTGTCCAGCACAACCAGCACCTGCTCATCGTCCAGCTCGATACGCTCATCCACTTCACGTTGCTTGATGGCAGCTGTGATCAGGCGCAATACCGACAAACGCTCCTTGTTGCGGGCGCGCATAGCGGTCTTGACGTCTTCCTGGATTTGGTTTTTCAGTGACATGATTCTATCCCTTGCTTGAACTGCCAGACTAAGGTTCTAAAACCCGACCAATTGACCGGACTTGAGAGCCCAGAGAATTCATATCCAGTTTAATACAAATTTTTGGGCAAATTTTTGAGCAAATCGGTCGATTGCTAAAGTCCGGATACCGCACGGCGATTCGTTTCGCATCAGGTTCGGGATCCCGAGCGCGTTCACGTGCACATCCCCATACGAGCCTGGTGCAAGCTCCATAGCGACTTCAAATCTTGTTCACGGCCAGTCCGGGCGGACCAGCCAGCAAAACTGGGAAGATCAGTACAAACGTGTACGCCGAACGGCGTCCCGTGACATGCGACGCAGGTTACGTTTCACAGCGGCAGCGGCTTTGCGCTTACGCTCCTGGGTCGGTTTTTCATAGAATTCGCGGCGGCGGGTCTCAGCCAACACGCCTGCTTTTTCGCAGGAGCGCTTGAAACGGCGCAGCGCGTATTCAAATGGTTCGTTATCCCGAATTTTCACACTTGGCATTTACTTCACTCTTTCCTTGGGGCCCCACATTGGGCTGCTCAGAACGTAGCCGACTATTCTAACAAGCCTTTAAAGCCTCATGCAATCATTACGGCACCATCGCGCCTGGCATCCCCCACCCCGGAAAGCTGGCCCGAGGCATCGATCTGCACCGCATGAACACCGCCAAAAAACAGGTTAGCCTCGGGCCACTGGTGTATTTCGAGGCTTAATTCCTGTGACTGCTTTTGCAGAGTTGCAATTATTTCTGCGCCCAAACCCGGCTCCATCGAAAGCTTTTTACCCTCCAGATGCAGTCGTGGAGCGCTTATTGCTTCATCCAATGGCATTTTGAAATGCAACCTATTCAGCAAAACCTGGGTGATGGCGCTGCGAATCCGGTTGGAACCACCGCTGCCCATGGCCAGTTGAAAACCACTGGGGCCACGTACCACCAGCGGCGACATCATGGACGAAAGGCGCCGGTTTGCCGGCCACTGGTGAAAACCACCGGGATTCAGGTCTTCCTCGCCCAGCATATTGTTCAGCATGATGCCGGTGCCGGGCAAAACATAGGCGCTGCCTTCACCATTAGTAGCCGTCAGGCTGGCCATGTTGCCTGCGCTGTCAGCCACGCTGATGTGGCTGGTACCCCGGCTGAACAGGCTGTGTAGCGTCAAGCCGCTGCGCCATTCAGCCAGGGTTTCGGCTTGCAACAGGGTGGCCATGGCCTGCTCATCCACTTCGCGCTGCAATCCATATCGATCACGTGCCAGGCTACTGGCCCGCATGGCACAAATCAGATCAGTCACATGCTCGTGGCTGCCCCAAATACCACCAACCGGCCGGGATTGCTCCAGCAGTCCCATGGCAAAAGCAATCAGGCCTCCGCCGGGCGAAGGCGGGGGATTAATCAGGCAGGTGTAGGCCCCGAACTCAAATTGCAGCGCCTGGCGACGTATCACCTGGTAATGGGCCAGGTCCGGCAAGGACAAATGGCCACCCGCCTGGCTGTCTGCAGCCAATTGTTGCCCCCATTCACCGCCGTAAAGCAGCTCTGGCCCCGATTTGAGCAAAGCCTCGAAAGCCCCTGCCAGATCCGGGTTACGCAGTATTTCACCCGCTTTGATCAGCTCTCCTGGCTGGCTGGGTGATTCAAACAGGCGAAATGCAGCTGGTTCAGCGCGCAGAATGGGTTCCAGTATGCGCACGATGTAGTGCTGCATCTTGTTGATAGCGTGGCCCTTTCTAGCCAGAGAAATGGCTGGTTGCAGCACTTCGGCCAGCGGCAATCGGCCCAGATCCTGATGAATGGCAAAAATTCCTGCCACTACTCCGGGCACTGCGATGGAACCCATACCGATGTGAAATTCTTGCCTGTCGGTACCGAAATCCGCCCAAATGGGGTAGAAATCCAATTCTGCAGTCGGGCGCTTTTGAGACGGGGTCTGGCTGAAGAAATCGTAAACCACCGGCTCTGCCGCAGCAGGAGCTGCCATCAGGAAGCCGCCTCCACCCAGGCTGATGAGCAAGGGTTCGACCACGCAGGCAGCACATAAAGCGGCGATTACTGCATCATAGGCATTGCCGCCTGCACGCAGAATGTCTGCTGCTGCCAGGGAGGTTTCAGGATGGCCTGAAGCCACTATCCCCTTGGCATCTTCAACCCTGGTCTCTGCTTGCATGGCACTTGCTGTACATGGATGGAGCGCGCAACGATAACACAGGGTTTTTGCGCTTTGTTTTATACTGCTTTCTTTTTTCGGATGATTCCTGATGCGTGTGTTGGGCCTTGAAACCTCCTGTGACGAAACCGGGGTCGCCATTTACGATGGCGAACTGGGCCTGATGGCGCATGCTTTGTACTCGCAGGCTGAGATACATGCTGAGTACGGTGGCGTAGTACCGGAAATTGCTTCTCGGGATCACGTGCGCAAGCTGCTGCCCCTGCTGGATCAATGCTTAGCGGAAGCGGGCTGCCGCCGCGACGAACTCGACGGCGTGGCATATACCGCCGGACCCGGTTTGATTGGCGCCTTACTGGTGGGAGCTGCGCTGGGCCGCTCGCTGGCTTTTGCGCTGAACGTCCCGGCCATCGGGGTGCACCATATGGAAGGCCACTTGCTGGCCCCCCTGCTGGAAGAGAATCCACCCAGGTTTCCATTTGTGGCTTTGCTGGTTTCGGGCGGCCATACCATGCTGATCGAAGTGGCGGCTATAGGCCAATATCGCCTGCTGGGTGAAACCCTGGACGATGCCGCAGGTGAAGCCTTTGATAAAACCGCCAAACTGATGGGCCTGGGTTATCCGGGTGGCCCGGCGCTGGCGCGTTGCGCACAGAAAGGCAATGCCAGGCAGTACGCTTTTCCACGCCCCATGACCGATCGCCCTGGGCTGGATTTCAGTTTCAGCGGCCTGAAAACCCACACCCGCAATTTGTGGCTATCCCATGCAGAAGTTGCCGGCGCCCGCGAAGATATTGCTGCAGGCTTCCAGTTGGCGGTGGTGGAAACGCTGGAAATCAAATGTCGGCGCGCCATGCTACAAACCCGCAGCAAACAGCTGGTGATCGCTGGCGGGGTGGGAGCTAACCTGGCTCTGCGCGAAGCATTGCAGCGCTCGGGTCAGAAACATGGCTGGTCCGTGGCTTATCCGCGCATCGAATTCTGCACGGATAACGGTGCCATGATTGCTCTGGCGGGCTATTACCGCCTCAAGGCCGGCCAACAAGAGTCCGAAAGAATTTTTGCGCGGCCACGCTGGCCCATGGATGAATTACCGGCATTGGACACAGATTCGTTAAGTTGAAATGAAGCATGAAAATCACAGAGAGGGCCCAGCATGGTGAATGACCGGGTATTTATCGAAGACTTGCGGGTCGAAACCGTGATCGGAATTTTCGACTGGGAACGGGAAATCAAGCAGGCCGTCAGCATAGACCTGGAAATGGCTTTTGATATCCGTAAAGCCGCGGCCAGCGACGCCATTGCCGATACGCTGGACTACAAAGCCGTGGCCAAGCGCTTGATCAAGTTTATCGAAACCAGTGAATTCCAGCTGGTGGAAACGCTGGCCGAGCGTTGCGCCACCATCGTATTGGCAGAATTTCCCGTGCAATGGCTGCGCCTGAGACTGAGCAAACCGGGAGCTGTGCGCGGTTCCAGCGCGGTTGGCGTCATCATCGAGCGCAGCTCTTGAGCACAGTCTATCTGGGCATTGGCAGCAATGTTGATGCAGAAAATCATGTGCGCGCCGGACTGGCGGAGTTGCGTCAGCAATTTGGTCAGGTCCAGTTGTCACCGGTCTATTATTCGAAAGCTGTTGGTTTCGAGGGCGATGACTTTCTCAACCTGGCAGCCCGGGTTGAAACTGAGCTGCAACCGTTGCAACTCAAACAATGGCTGAATACCCTGGAGAATCGCTACGGGCGTTTACGCGATGTCGCAAAATTTTCCGACCGGACCCTGGATATCGACATCCTGATGTACGACGATCTTTACATACGCTTGCCTGAACTCAGCTTGCCACGTGGTGAAATCCTGCACTTTGCCCATGTGCTGAAGCCATTAGCTGATCTGGCTCCCGACCTGGTTCACCCGGTCAAGCACCAGACCCTGGCGCAACTGTGGGCGGCCTTTGCAGGTCAGCGCGACGGCTTGACGCTTTGTGATTTGAGGGAATAGGGCTGACAGACTTAATTCTGTAAGCCAAGCACGACAGGCAAAAACTGCAGGGATTGGAGGGTTTATTCAGAAATCCTTACATATTCAGCGTACGACCTCCATCTACGGCCAGCACCTGCCCGGTCACGTAGGGCGCGTCCAGGGCCAGATAACTGACGGCCCTGGCTATATCCTCTGGATGACCCAATCGCCCCAGAGCTATGCGGTCCAGGATGGCTTGCTGTGTTGCCGCATCACCTTCATTTTCCGGCCACAATATGGCGCCTGGAGCCACGCCGTTTACACGAATTTCAGGCGCCAGCTCTCGCGCCAATGACAACGTCATCATCTGCAAGCCCGCCTTGGCAATGGAATACACGGCGTGATTTTTCATCGGGCGGCTGGCATGAATATCGAGTATGTTGACAATGCAACCGCCCGCTTTGTGCAAAGGTGCCAAGAGCTCCTGGCAGAGAAAATACGGGCCGCGCAGATTGCTGTTGATCAGGTCATCCCACTGCCAGGCCGTGGTCTCGCCCACGCTGGTGGGATAGAAACGCGAAGCATTATTCACCAGCACATCCAGGCTGTCCCAGCGTTGCTTGCAGGCTTCCACCAGTTGTTCCAGCCCTGCGGCACGGGATAAATCGGCACTGATTACAAAGGCGCTGTTGGCGCGCTGGGCGTTCAATTGCTCTGCCAGGATCGTGGCGCCTTCAATATTGGAATTGCAGTGCAACAGCACATCACAGTCGCGGGCATGCAGCTGGGTAGCGATACAAGCGCCAATTCGAGCGGCACTACCCGTGACCAGAACGGTTTTGCGACTGGACTTCATTGTAATGCTCCAACAAACTTGCTTGCCATGTCCAGAGTCATCCTGCCCGAACCCACCCCCGAGCTCAAGCTGTTGAGCCAGAAACTGTGTTCGCTGATTCGTGATGAATTGGCTACTACGGGCTTTTTGCCCTTCAGCCGCTTTATGGAAATGGCCCTGTATCAACCCGGTCTCGGTTACTACAGTGCCGGTCTGCACAAGCTGGGTGCTGACGGCGATTTTGTCACTGCCCCGGAACTGGGTTCACTGTTTGCCGGCTGTCTGGCGCGGCAAGTCGAGCAGATTGGCAGCGAACTGGGCCGCTACGATGTATTGGAGCTGGGCGCGGGCAGCGGGCAAATGGCGGCCGACCTGTTACGCGAGATCGATCTGGCGACTGCGCCGCAGAACTATTTCATCCTCGAGCGCAGCGCGGATTTACGCGCGGTACAAAAACAGAAACTGGCCCAATGGGTACCGCAATGGCTGGATAGAGTGCATTGGCTGGATGCGCCACCCAGCGAAGACTGGCAAGGTGTGCTGCTGGCCAATGAGTTAATCGACGCCCTGGCGGTCGAGCGATTCCGCCTGGGGGTGAATGGAATTGAGCAGGCAGGCATCTGCCTGGCAGCCGATGACAACCCGGAATCCCCGCGTTTTGAATGGAGTTATCGGACCGCAGACGAGCCCTTGCTCAGCGCAGTGACACAACTGCAGTTGCACCCTGACCATGCCTACCAATCAGAAATCCAAGCCGACCTGTCCAGCTGGCTGGCGGCCGTCTGCGGCAAGCTCAGTCGTGGCATTGCCTTGTTTATCGACTACGGTTACCCGCGTCATGAGTATTATTCCGCCGAGCGCCGGGACGGCACGCTGATGTGCAATTACCGCCATCGTGCGCACAGTGATGTGTTTTTCTGGCCAGGCTTGCAGGACATCACCGCCTTTGTGGATTTCACTGCCCTGGCTGAAGCGGGTGAGGCTTGTGGGCTGGAGCTGTCGGGCTACACCAGCCAAAGCCTGTTTCTGCTGGCTTGTGGTCTGGACCAACTGCTGACAGAACGCCTGGGGTCAGCCAGGGATGAAGGCATGGCCTTGAGTGCCGAGGCCAAGCAACTGACCTTGCCTGGCATGATGGGCGAACGATTCCAGGTGATGGCTCTGAATCGGGGTTTTCCGCTGGACTTGCGGGGCTTCGAGCTGAGAGATCTCAGCTATCGCTTGTAGTCGCCTCAATGGCCACCACACGGGCCGCATGCAAAGCCTGGCCAATCTCCGAGCCGATCAGGCCGGTGGTATCGATGTCGATAATTTTCACCGCCAAAGCAGCATCCAGCGCCCGGGCAATAATGCCGGCCTGTGGATAAGGGCGCCGCTCCAGCCCCAGGCGGCCACGATAGTCGGACTCGCAGGCCTGCAGCAGCAACGGCAAACGCTCTGGCCTGCGCAGCAAATCGGCCGCTTCCAGTAATTTCAGCAGGGTTTTCGGCTTCAGCTCTTCAGCCCGGTGTACCCGCAAGTGCAACTCACAGACCCGCTCGGCCAATTCGCGATGAGCTGTGGGTACTTTGAATCGCTCACAGACTTGCCGCACCAGAGCTACACCTTCTGTTTCATGTTGGTGGTGACTGGGCCACTGGTCCTGTGGTGTCAAGCCTTTGCCCAGGTCATGCAGCAGCAGCGCAAAGCGCACTTCGGCTGGATATTGCTGGCTGGCGGCGTAGTCCAGCGTCATCTGCACATGCAGACCGGTGTCAATTTCCGGGTGATGGCGCTCGTCCTGTGGAACACCAAATAGCGCATCTACTTCCGGCAAAAGTACCGCCAGTGCACCGCTGTCGCGCAACACCTGCAGGAATACACCGGGGCTTGCAGCAGCCAGCCCGCCTTCGAGCTCTATCCAGCAGCGCTCAGCCACCAGGTGATCGATTTCACCGTCGCGACACATCTGCTGCATCAGCGCCAGGGTGTCGGGATGAACCTTAAAGCCCAAATGGGCCAGGCGTGCTGCAAAACGTGCCACTCGCAAGACCCGCAGCGGATCTTCGCTGAATGCCGGAGAAACATGCCGCAACAAACCCGCCTGCAGATCAGCCTGACCATTGAATGGATCAATCAGATGGCCCTCTGCATCGCGGGCAATGGCATTGATGGTCAGGTCGCGGCGTTCCAGGTCCTGCTGCAGCGTAACGCCCGGGTGAAAATCCACCGTGAACCCGTGGTAACCATGGCCCTGTTTCTTCTCAGTACGGGCCAGGGCATATTCCTCCTGGGTTTCGGGATGCAGGAATACCGGGAAAGAAGCACCCACCTGGCGATAACCCTGTTCGATCAGGCTTTCCGGTGTCGCTCCGGTAACCACCCAGTCACGTTCGCGCGGCGTCAATCCCAGCAGCTCATCCCGCACTGCGCCGCCAACCAGGTAAATTTGTGCTGTCATACCTGGGGCCTGCACGCGGCTGGCAGCAGCGTTTTGCCGCTCATGATTCTGCGCCTGCTGAATCTGCCAGACGGCCCTTGGGAGCCAGGTAGGAAGGCACGATGGCATCCATGTGGCTGGGGAGTATGCCGAAATCCAGCAAAGCGTTGTGTCGGCTGATGCTGTCGATCTGCAAGGAACGGTAGTTGTCGCTGGAGAAAGGCTTACCGGGAACAAAATCCATCAGCAGGGCCTGCAAGCGCGACATCCACTTGGGCAAGCCGATAACCCGTCGCTTCCAGCCCTTATAACGAGCCGTTTTGTTCACCAGCTGGAACAAACTGAATACTTCCGGACCCACCAGATCCAGAGTTTTGCCTATGGTGCTGCCATGATCCAGACACAAAGCGATTGCGGCCACCACATCGCCCACCCACACCGGTTGCATCCTGGCGTTGGGACAAGCCAATGGCAGCAGCGGCACAAAACGCAACAGGGCAGCAAAGCGGTTAAAAAAAGAATCACCCACACCAAAAATCACCGCGGGCCGCAAAATGGTTTCGTCAATTTCTGTTGCCGACCTGAGTAATTCCTCGGCCTCGCCTTTGCTGCGCAGATAGTGACTGTTGCCGCTACCGGCATTCAGGGCGCTGAGTTGGATAAAACGACGTATACCCAAGGACTCGCAAGTGCTGATCAAAGCCTGCACCGGCGCGACATGCGCTGCCCGGAAACCTTTGCCACCCCAGGCTCGTTCGTTGAGAATGCCGATCAGGTTAATCACCCCATCGGCGCCTTGCATGGCGGCGCTCAGCTCAACTGCATTTTGTAAATCCACTTTGCAGTATTCAACGCCGGGCAGATTCCGCTTGATCTGCTTGTGCTTATCGCTGCGCGTCAATACCCGACACTCGTGGCCCATGGACGATAATTGAGCCAGCAAATGTTGCCCAACGAAGCCCGTTGCCCCTGTCAGCACCAGAAACATATCAGCTGCTACTGGCCTGGGTGACTGATTTATCGACTACCGGCACAGGGCAAGCAATCCCTGCAGACGATACGGCGGCAGGTCTGGCCACGGCCGCATCCGGTGGTGGCATGCGACTGCTGATGCGCTGTACCGTCATGGGCTGTTGCCCGCCCTGGTCGGGCTGCTGCTGGCTGAGCAGGTAGTTATAAATCGTGGCAAAAGCCAGCACACGGGGTATGTAATCCCGGGTTTCATAATAGGGCAGCACCTCGATCCAGATACTGGCATCCTGCCCCGGCAGAGTTTGCAGCCAGCGGTCTACAGCACCCGGGCCGGCGTTATATGCGCCGGAAACCAACACTGGATTATTGTTGAACTTATCCATCAGCTCGCGCAGGAAGGTGGTGCCGAACAGGATATTGGTTTCTGCCTGCATCAATTGTTCGCTGCCGCTGTATTTGTATGAATTGCGTCGGGCAATCAAACGCGCAGTGGATGGCATGACCTGCATCAGACCGCGCGCATCAGCGGGAGACACGGCGTCAACCGCCATGGCGCTTTCAGAACGCATCAGGCCCATCACCCAGGAGGTATCCAGCTGGCGTTTGCTGGCCTGTGGTTGCACCAGCTTGGCGTAGGCCATGGGAAAGCGCCAGTCGTACCACTGCAGCTCACCACTAGCGGCCAGGGCAATAACGGATTCATAAAACCAGCCTTCAGCCGTGGCCACGGCGGCGGCCAGCCGCAAATCTTCGATACTCATGCTCTTGATGGCCAGGCTCCATTCGCTGCGTGACCAGTTTTTCATATCAGCGTGCTGCAATTCCAGGCTGCGCAGAATAACCGGGCGGTTGGCAAAGTCGGCTACGGCATCAGCACCAAAATCGGCCTGCAAGGGACAAATCGCATAGGGGTAATCCAGCAGGTCAGCAGCCAGAAAACCATGGTAGCTGGCCTGAGTGGCCAGTTGTTCCAGCAAGCTATTGGCATAGCCTTCATCACCCAGCTGGATACGGGCGCGCGCATCCCAGTATTGCCAGCGTTCACTGGTTTTCATCTCCGGGCTCATTTCAGCTACGGCCAGCACCACTTCGGCCCAATTACCGGTAGACAGTCCGCTGCGCGCCCACCATTCCAGCAATTTATCATCACGTGCAGCGGTGGGCACAGCCCGCACTCTCAGGGTGGCATCACTGGCACCGGCGACGGCAGACCAAAGCGCGATTTCGCGCAAAATAGCGCCTTCGCTTGCGGCATCCCAGCTGAAATGGTTGTTCAGTTCGGGGAAAAGCTGCCAGGCGCGGTCGGCATCCTTGCGCGCCAGTTGTTGCAAGCCATAACTGACGATCTCACGACCCCGCTCGTCATCCGGCCAGCTGCTACTGCGATCCAGACGCAAATAGGACGCGCTGTCCTGCTGTTGCCAGCGCTCCAGCCAAAGCTTGTCATCGTTGGATACGTAGCGGCCCAGGTACAAGGTCAAACGCGGGTTGCGCGCCTGCATGGCGCGGACTATACGCAGCCAGGCTAACTCCGGTGTGATGCCATGAGTTTTTTTCAGCCAGGTGAATACCGGATCACAGACATCAGGTTGCGATTTTCCTACCGCCCACAATGCTTGTGCCTGGGCCAGCAGACCATCCAGTTGCTGTCGCTGGATGCGGGCCTGGACCAGGTAACACTGAATTTCAGTATCGCTATCGGCGACCGCATCCGCATACTGCAAGAGGGCATCCCAGCGGCCTTTTTCACCCAGGCCGCGCAACCAGGCGCGGCGCAATCCCTTGTGGAAAGCCCAGTCCGTATGCGCATTGAGAAAGCCTGCCAGCTCAGCCGGGTCCACCGAGGCCCGGCGCGCCAGATAATTGTCATAGCGCAAGTAGGGATAAAGCACGTAATCCTGCAGGCTGCTGCCCAACAGCTCGGCTTGGGCGCGATCGCCCCGCTTGGCAGCCTGCCAGGCCTGCATGAACCGTTTTCTCTGATCCGCCAGTGTGGCAGCCTGCGTGGGTGTGGCTGCTGTTGGTGTTGTCTGGGCTGTTACTGCGGGGGACAGGGCGCCCAGCCAGAGCAGCAGGCTCAGTGCAAGAATCTGGGTGATTGTCGGAGTTTTGATCTGGATTATCCTGCCCTTTTGGCTGCCGGTGACACTGGCCTTACAGGTTATGAAAATGCCTCGAGGCCAGCAAGTGCAATTGCCGCTTATTGTGACAGCTGTTCACTCCTTTGTGTTCGGAATTGCACCGATGCAAGGGTGCTAAAGACTGACTCGCGGATGCAGGGCCGGCCGCAAACGCAGGTCCACCGGCAAGTCCACTCGCAGCTCTACCGGGCAATGATCGGAAAAACAAACCGGTACCACACGTGCATCAAAAGACGACAAGCCTTTGCTCAGCATGATGTGATCAATGGCTCGTTGTGGCTGCCAGGAAGGGTAAGTCGGCAGGTCGAT
>JBBKVS010000049.1:0-5467 GCA_037968555.1 Lysobacterales bacterium
AATCGGACTATACTGCTTACATAACAATGCGGGGGTAGCGTTCGTTGGCAGCCATGCGGTGTCAATTACTTTACCTGTTGATCGGAATGCTGCTTGGCATGCCGATAACGCTGGTCGCACAGGATTCGGATACCCTGGAATCCGACGATTCGGATGGCGCTTTGGAAGAGGTGGTCGTTACTGGCACGCGCATCAAGCGGCGTGACTTTTCCTCCCCCAGCCCCCTGGTTACGATTGATCGTGAAATGCTGGCATTTTCCGGCCAGCCTACCCTCGAAGAATCCCTCAACCGCATGCCGCAGCTGAGCCCGGACTTTGGGCGCACGGCAAACAACCCCAGTGACGGCACTTCACGGCTGAACCTGCGCGGTCTGGGCGCAGATCGAACCCTGGTTCTGTTGAACGGTCGCCGGGTGGCGCCTTCGGGTGTGGAAAGCGCAGTGGATGTGAATAACCTGCCGCGGGTGTTAATCGAGCGCGTGGAAATCATCACCGGCGGTGCATCCGCGGTGTACGGATCGGATGCCATCGCTGGCGTGGTCAACTTCATCACTCGCGACGACTTCGAAGGTTTTGGCATTGAAAGCTCCTACAGCATCTCGGAAGCGGGCGATGCCAACATTTTTGATGTGAATCTCACCTATGGTATGACGCTTCCAGGCAGCGCAGGACATATCACCTTTTTCGCCGGCTATTATGATCGTGAACCGCTGTTCGCCAGCGAGCGCGAGCTTACCAGGCAAGCCTATATTGATACCTGGGAGGGGGAACTCATCGTGGGTGGCAGCCCTTCCACTCCGGCAGGGCAGGTTCGCTCACCCCGGGTTGACCTGGGTAATGGCCGGGTTGATCGGTTGACCTTCAATCCGGACGGCTCACCACGAGCCTTTGTAGCCCCAGACGATCTCTGGAACTTTGCTCCGGTAAACTACCTGCAAGCCCCCTTGACCCGTTACGCCGTGGGAGCTTTTGGAACCATCCCCATCGGCGATGATTTCGAGGGCTATTTTGAGGCCAGCTATACACGTAACGAGGCCACCAGCAATCTTGCACCGGTGCCTGCTCAGTCATTCGTACTGATCAATACCGACAACCCGATATTGCATCCCGATACCGCAATAATTTTTGAAGAACAGCTTTTGGTGGGGCCGGGATTGGCAGGCTTTACCTACTTAAAGCGACTGAGTGACTTCGGCCCCCGCATCATTAACCGGGACCGGGACTACGCTCGGCTGGTGGTGGGCCTGCGCGGTGATCTGGGCGAGAACTGGGACCTGGATGCCTGGCTCAGCTACACCGATGCAGATGAGACTGAAGTGCTGTTAAACGGCGTATCCCGTTCCCGCTATGCGCAAGGCCTGTTGGTGGATCCCGCAACGGGTACCTGCTACGACCCCAGCGGGGGCTGCGTGGCGCTCGATATATTTGGCGAGAACCGCATCTCTGCTGCGGGGCTGGCTTTCCTGTCGGTGGGGCCACTCGAAAACACCACCCAGCGCAAACAAGTGCTTGCTGCTGCTGTGATTTCCGGCGAGCCGTTTGCAACCTGGGCTGGCCCGGTAGGCATGGCTTTTGGCGCCGAGTGGCGCAGTGATGAAGCCTTCTTCAAGGCTGACGATTTACTGTTTTCTGCTGATGTTCTCGGCTATCAGGCACAGTCATCCGTCATAGGCACTGAGCGGGTATGGGAGCTATATTCCGAAGCCGTAGTGCCCTTGTTTGATGGCGGCAGTGATGGACAGTATTTCGGCCTGGAACTCGGTGGACGTTATTCGAGCTACGACAACGCGGGCTCCACGGAAACCTGGAAGGCCGGCTTTGACTGGCGCCTGAACCCGTCTATCCGGTTTCGCGCCATGCTGCAGCAAAGTGTGCGCGCGCCAAACCTTTCGGAACTGTTTACCGAGCAGGTTGAAGAGTTCACCACGGCTTTTTTTCTTGGCGCTTTCGACCCTTGTTCTGCCAGCAACGATCCGGCGAGTGCTGGCAGTGCCGAAAAGTGCGTGATCCAGGGCCTGAGTCCCAGCCAGGTTGGAGTTTTCCAGGCAGAGGATAGTTATCCCGGCACCACGGTCTCCGGCGGTAACCCGGATCTTACGCCTGAACAGGCCGATACCCTGACCTTTGGGGTGGTGTTCACTCCCGCCTCGATCAGTCGGCTGACGGTAACCGTGGATTACTTCGACCTTCAGATTGATGACACCATAGGCGAAATTGATCCCTTTGGTATTTGCTTTGATTCACTTAACACCGGCAATCTTTTTTGTGACCAGATACGCCGCGACCAAACCGGCAATGTAAACCGTGTCATTTCTTTGGTACAGAATCGCGGGCTGTTGGCTGCCGAGGGCGTTGATACCCAGGTTCAGTACCTGATGGATCTGCCCGACTGGGCGGCGCTTGACGGCGATGCGACATTGAATTTAGGTACCATCTGGACGCATACGATATCGAGCAAAACGCAGGAAAATCCAACCACCGAGGAATATGACTGTGCCGGTTACTTTGGCTGGCCCTGCCGCACCCTGGGTGTTGGCTCATTTCCGGAAGATCGCCTGTTCACCACCTTTGACTATTCTTCCGGACGATTCAGCGCGCAGCTGGCCTGGCGATGGATTGACAGCATGCGCAATGCCGCTCCGTTCGCCTCCGGAATTTTTGGCTTTCCCGATCCCGATCTCGCCATTGAGGGTGTGTCCTCTGCCAACTATTTTGACTTGGGCATGGGTTGGCAGATCAACCCTTCGCTGAGTTTGCGTTTTGTTATCAGCAACCTCTTCGAGCAGGATCCCCCCAACATGGCAGACACCATAGTGTCCAACAATACCGATTCCAGCCTGTATGACGTGTTTGGGCGTAGTTATTACCTGTCCTTTACCTGGCGGCCGGCACAGTAGGTTTTCGGATTTGTGGTTCCCGGATTTTCGCTGCGCGAATTCCGGGATGACGGTGGGAAGCAACTGCGCCGCTTCCAGAATGACGCTGGGAGAGTTGCTTGCTTCCCGGAGAAGGTGAGGCCCGGCACGGGCTGAGAAGCTGGCCTGGGCGATGACGGACTTTTTTACGCCGTCATTCCGGACGCGACACCGTCGCGATCCGGAATCCATCAAGCACTGCGCGGTCGCACAATGTCATTGCTTGCAGAAAATTCGTCCCAACCTGACTGCACAATGCGCTACCCTTCTGTATTTACCGAACACAATTTAACACCATGAATATCTACCTCGTACGCCACGGCGAAGCCGCCCAGCATTGGCATGAATCCGACGACCCGGGCCTCAGTGAACTGGGACATCAGCAGGCGGCTGACACGGCAAAGCAGTTGTTGATGCAGATCGAATCCGATGTGCGCATTATCAGCAGCCCCTTGATACGCGCGCAAGAAACAGCCCGGCCTTTAGCCGAAGCACTGGGCCTTGAACCCACCATCATTGATCCGTTCCGGGAAATCCCCACTCCGGTCGATCGTGCCGATCGGCAAATCTGGCTGCGCACCATTGCCCTGCAGAACTGGCAGGATCAGCATGATCTGGTGCGTGATTGGCATGCCGCGTTGCTGGCTCAGTTACAGCAAGTGCGCGAACACACGGTGGTGTTCACCCACTTCATGGTGCTCAATGCCATTGTCGGTTCGCTACAAAAACGCGACCGCGTGGTGTGCTTTTTACCGGCTAACACCTCGGTCACCACGCTGAAGTGGTCGGGTGATGAACATCAGTTGATCAAACTGGGCCACCAACTGAAAACCCGTGTTACTTAGCGCTGCTTACTGATTGTTTGCTATCCGTGTGGCCTTCACCCAATCGTGCACTTGTCTCTCCAGTATGGGTAAGGGCATGGCGCCGCGACCTATAACCACGTCGTGAAAAGCGCGAATGTCGAATTGCTCACCCAGCGCTACACGGGCCTTTTCACGTAACTCCAATATTTTCATCATGCCCATTTTGTAACCCAGCGCCTGGCCTGGATTGACAAAGAAGCGTTCCACCTCGGTGACAATATCCCCTTCAGACAGCGGCGTGTTTTCCAGGAAATAATCAATCGCCTGCTGGCGCGACCAGTTCATGGCATGAATACCGGTGTCGGTAACCAGCCTTACGGAACGCCAGATTTCATCCTGCAAGCGGCCGAAGTCGCGCATCGGATCCTGGTAAAAGCCCATCTCTTTCGCCAGCTTCTCGGCATACAAGGCCCAGCCTTCCGTGTATGCGCCATATCCGGCCGATTTGCGGAACTTGGGAATGTCCTGCAATTCCATCGCGTTGGCAATCTGGAAATGATGCCCTGGAACCGATTCGTGATAAGTGATGGCAGTGAAAACATACTTCTGGAAGTTCGTCATGTCCTTCATGTTGGCGTAGTAAATGCCGGGGCGGCTGCCGTCCTCGGAAGGGCGGTTGTAAAACGCGATAGACGTGGAGTTTTCGCGCCAGGGCTCAACCCGCCGGACTTCCAGCTTGGCTTTGGGCAGGATGTTGAAATACTGGTCGGCAATGGCCTCTATCTCGGCGACCTGCTGGCGCGCTTCGGCCAGGAATACTTCACGGCCGGCGTCGGAGTTTTCATAGAAATTGTTCGGGTCGGTGCGGACAAACTCAAAGAACTCCTGCAAGCTGCCCTGAAAACCGGCCTGTTTCATAATGGCGCGCATTTCATCATGAATCCTGGCCACATCATCCAGCCCCAACTGATGTATCGCCTCGGCAGAAAGACTCAGGGTGGTGTGGTGCTTGATGCGATTGCGATAATAATTCGCTCCATCAGGCAAGGACCAAACACCCTGGTCTTCCAGCATCTTTGACTGCTGATAATGCAGTTCGGCCATCAACAACTCGGCACCCTCTTTGAAGGGCCCGCTCATGGCTTCAACTGCTGCACGCTCAAGTTGCGCACTGGCCTCTACACTCAAGTCCAGTGCTTGCAATTTCTTACGGAAATCCGTCATCAAGGGATTTTCACGCGTATCGGCAGTGACCGGTGAGCCGCTGGTCATACTGCCGACATCAGCAATCATGTCGGCATAGGCGAAGGCTGGAGTTACGACGCCGAAGTCAGATCGGTCTCTCAGCTGTCCGGCCATTTCCGCAAAGACCTCGCGCAGACCCGAGATACGCTGCAGGTAGTCTTCCAAATCCTGTTCCTGGTCCACACGATGCTGGTTCTGCAGGAAGGCGAACAATCCGGCCACCTGGCCGCGGAACTGGTCGACCACGTAGTCATGGCGCCGCCACTTGGCGTTTTTCACATCTTGTTCAACGGTGTATACGAACAGCTTGTAGCTCAGTTTGCCGCTGTCATCCAATTGGTCGTAATCGAAGTTGACGCGCAGGTATGCCAAGTCCTGCTGCTCAAGCTCCAGCTGGGCATCGGCAAAACTGTCGGTGTAATCATCCCATTGACCCTGCTGCTCGGTTTTTCTACCCAATGCAGTTTCCCACTCGGGATGGGCTGCCACCACGCGCTCGTA
>JBBKVS010000050.1:0-9895 GCA_037968555.1 Lysobacterales bacterium
GCCGACGGCCAGGAAGTATTGCCCGGTCTCGTGCGTCAATGGGTGAGCGAATACGTATATCCTCGGCTGAATTCGGTACGCATCGATCTGCAACCGGCTGTCACCGGCATTCGTGAACTACTGGTTTTGGCCCTGGATGAGGCTGAGGGGGCACCGAACAGCCTGCGCCTGGCCGGTATTCGGCCCGAAACCGCCGAACTGGTGGTGAATCTGAGTTTCGATATTGCCGATCCACCCCCGGTTCCTGAGCCGGATCAGCAGCAGCCGCTGAACGAAGCGGAACTGGCCGAATGGGACGCAACCTGGCAGACCTGGGACGGGTTCGCCACCTGGCTGATCAAAACACTGGCATTCACCAACGATCCAGAGCTGATGGGCGCACTGGCCGAAACCTTACTTGAGGCCCGTTATGATTTGCGCAGGGCGCTAAGCCGCGACGAGCGCGACCACGACCCGGTACGTGACTTGTTTCTGAAAAGCTGGGCAAGGCTCGCACCGCTGGTGCACAACATGCAAGCAGGTCTACCAGGTGAGCAGGCCCTGCGCTATGCCACTTTCATCAGTGCCGGCAACACGCTGGAGGCATTGGACCGGCTGGCCCCACAACTCGGCCTGAGGCTGGATAGCGATACCCTGCGGCAGATGGCGCGCGCATTGGTACCCGCCGTCACTGACTACCAGCTACGCTATGACACCGCTGTCGACCCCGAGCTACGCGAACTGCTGGGCCTGGACCTGGATTTCGACGACGGCACGGAGCCGGTCTCATGGCTGTCCTGGCTGATAACCAGTGCCTACGCGACGCCAATCGACCCGAAACTGGTAGAGCGCCTGAATGCCTGGACTCCCCGTCGCCGTGACGTCGAAGACTATCTGCAGACCATGGATAGGCTGCTGAACGCGATCGCGACGAACGAACGTGACAGGGGCAAAGTGCCGGACGAACACATGGCTTTATACGACAACCTGCTGCGCGCCACGGCCTGGCAGGAATCCTGCTGGCGGCAGTATGTCGAGCGCGAAGGCGAGCTGGAAACCCTCCGCTCCTCGGCCGGTTCGGTCGGCTTGATGCAGGTGAACATGCACGTCTGGCGCGGAGTTTATGACATCGACCAGTTGTTGGGCGACGTCGGTTACAACGCGCGGGCGGGCAACGAAATTCTGGTCCACTACCTGGTGGATTATGCGATCCGGAAAGGCGAGCACACTTTTGACGGTGGTGCCGATAACCTGGCACGGGCGACCTATGCCGTGTACAACGGCGGGCCTCGTCACCTGAAGCGTTACCGCAATCCCGGCACCTCGGCTTCGCTGAAAAAGATCGACCAAGCCTTCTGGGCCAAGTACAGCGCGATCCAGGCCGAGGGACCAATGGCCGTAAAGCGCTGCCTGGGAGGTTAAGGGCCGCACACGCGGTTGCAGCTTGACCCTGGCCGAACGTGACAAGTGGAACCGCCGTTATAAAAAAACGGGCCATGACCCCTTTTCACCTTTTCAGTGTCAGTAGCGCGTTTTCTCTTTAAGTCGATGTCATCAGCCAGGTGACCGAAGCCAGCCTGGAATGTTGCATTCAGGCAATGGAGGAAATCGGCATCGCATGGCGCCCGGTATTGATTTCTATCCAGAAAACGGTCACTGTTTCCTGCGGTTTTTGTTCGCGCAAGATTTACGGAAAAATTCATGAAATATCGCCATCTAGGCAAAACAGGTATCCAGATCAGTGAGCTTTCGTTT
This sequence comes from Lysobacterales bacterium, assembly GCA_037968555.1. Classification (GTDB taxonomy): domain Bacteria; phylum Pseudomonadota; class Gammaproteobacteria; order Xanthomonadales; family SZUA-36; genus JAWXBM01. Next base: position 1,735 of record JBBKVS010000050.1, read on the forward strand.
GGGTCGTGGGTGACCTTTCATGACCAGTCCGGGATCGAGTCCGCGGCGAAGATGATGTCCTCAGCCTATGATGCCGGGGTCAATTTTTTCGACAACGCAGAAACTTATGCCAAGGGAGAGTCTGAGAGGGTAATGGGCGCAGCTCTGAAAAAACTGGGCTGGCGACGTGGCAGCTACCTGGTTTCGACCAAACTGTTTTGGGGCTTGCACCAGGGCCCTAACGAGCAGAATACGCTCAATCGCAAGTACCTTATCGAGGGTATTGATGGTTCCCTCAAACGGCTCGACCTGGATTACGTAGACTTGCTTTACTGTCACCGCCCCGATCCCACGACACCCATCGAAGAAGTGGTGTGGGCCATGCACAATATTATTGAACGGGGCAAGGCGCTTTATTGGGGAACATCGGAATGGCTTGCAACGGATATTCTGACTGCGATTGAAATAGCCGACCGCCATCACCTGCACAAACCGGTCGTTGAGCAGCCGGTATATAACCTGTTTGAACGTCATCGATTTGGCCCGGATTACCTGAGCCTGTATCGGGATCACGGCTACGGTTCGACTACCTGGAGTCCGTTGGCTTCGGGCCTCCTGACCGGCAAATACCAGGCGGGAATTCCCGCCGACAGCCGTGGCGCATTAAAAGGTTACGAATGGCTTGAAAAAGAGCTGACCGATGCAGATCGATTATCCGTCGTCTCGGCTCTGGAACCCATTGCCAGGCAAATGGGGGCAACGCTCGCGCAGTTTTCACTGGCCTGGTGCTTACAAAACCCCTATGTCAGCAGCGTAATTACAGGCGCCAGCCGGGTTGAACAGGTACACGAGAATATAAAAGCCATCGAATTCACGGACTGCTTTACACCCGAGGTGATGGAGAAGATCGATCGCTTGTTTTAGGTTGTGGCAATTTTCGATGCAAATCCAGAGCTGGTTCGCGATCCAACCAAACACTTTCGATTTTCAATCTAACTGGGTTTTAGCCGCAAGCTTTCCTGATACTAAATGGCGGCAAATCGGGTGGCAACTGAGAGGATATAGCCCCTGACCCAGCCCGGGAGTAGAATCGCTTCATTGCTCTCTCTGGAATCATCGCAATGGGTTATCTCAACGCTATTTGGGGCAGAGCAGTAATGCTGGTGGTTCTGGCTTTTTTTGGATTTCAGCTTGCCGTAGCTGCGGAAAATAAAATCTTTGCTGACTGATTCGAAGAGAATGCTTCTGCGCAGATCGCGGTTGCCCGCACCGCGCCAGACGGGGCGACCAATCTCCTGATTGAAAAGGCTATTGTCACCTACGTCAAGCCACAAATAGGTAGTGACCTGGCAGGTTTTTTCATTCAGGCGTCAAAGACAGGTCCGGCGCTTTTTATCGCGCTCGATCCTGCCAGCCTCACCCCACAGCCTATAGCCCGGGACGAAGTCAGTTTCACGATTATCCAGATGGGCACCAGCCTTGGATTGCGACAGGCCACACAGATTTCCAATTTTTCCCGCAGCGCAACACTGAAGCCGGTGGCGAACCTGGTACAGAATGTGTCTGCGGCCAGCGACCTGGTGTCCGCACTGGATGCCTACGAGAGTGAGCTGATATCATTCAGTGGCACAATTTCAGGATCTTTTACAAGCGCTGGTACAGGCTTCGAATCGGCCATGATCAACACCGTTGGAATCTCTGGAGACTCCAACTTCAGGCTGCGGCTTCCCGCTACAATCCGCGAAGCCAATGACCTGGCAAGCGGCTGTACGATTGCGTTGGGGCCGACTCCGATGTGGCGTAACGCTGCCCAGGCGCAACCATCCGCCTGGACCGGGCCGGACGTTGAAGCAATTTCCTGTACGGCGCCCGTGGTCGTCTCAGCGCTCGCCCAGAGCGCCACCCCGGTGCTGGTCACCTTCAGTCGTTTGATTGATCCGGCCAGCGTTGAGCCAGGAGGTGGACAGTTCGTTTTTGACAATGGACTGACGGCCTCCGCGGCTGTGGTGTCAGGTCGAACGGTTACCGTTACAACGTCCGCCCAGGTGCTGGGCCAGGTATACCTGGTAACAGTTCAGAATACGGTTACCGACACATTGGGCAGTGGCATTCAGTCGCCAAACTCGGCGGCGTTTCAAGGTTTTGAGCAGGCTGCCCAGGTACTGATTAACGAGATCAATGCCAATATCACCAGCGGTTGCGATCTGGTTGAGTTGCGTGTGCAGAGTAGCGGCACCATGAACGGTTTTCAGCTGTGGGAGCGCAATGCCTCGGTGCTGACTTTCGCCGGTCTGAACGTGGTAGCAGGCGATATCGTGATCGTGCACTTCAATGGCTCATCCACGCTCTGTTCGATCGATTCGCCCAATGAAACAACTTCCAAATCCCAGTATCCAAGCGCCAGTTTCACAAAAAACTACGATACTGCCTGGGACTGGTTTTCAGTTGATAGCGGGTTAACGAATACGGACAACGTCATCACTTTGTACGACATGCATGGCCTCATCCAGGATGCCGTTTTCCTGGCGGATGATGCTACTGGCCTGGCAGCTGCCACTACCGAAACGCAGGCTGCCGCGGCTGCAGCGATGGGCGAATGGGAAAAGGTGGGTGGCGGAATTCCACCGGGCGGTTTTATCGATGACGACTTCCGTGCGCACGCGGTGTTGGACCTGAATGGCACGAGTACCAGTGCTGTTGGCGTCACAATACAGCGGGCGGGCAATACCGACACCAACACCAAGGCGGATTGGGGCATGGCCGAGCACACCTGGGGTTTGTTGAATCAATAAAGGGCTCTGATCTCTTTTTTTTTAGGTTTGGTGACTAATCAACGGCCACGTGATGTGCGCCCCTTGCGAAGTACAAACTTGACGGTTGTGCTAGTGTTTGGGATCAGAGTAAAAACTCTTTTTTGTGTCTGTTTTTACTCTGACCCAAATTTTCGACAGGAGGGAATGACGGTGGATCTCGGAATACGCGGACGCAAAGCAATCGTCAATGGCGGGAGCGCCGGTCTCGGGCGTGGCACCGCGCTGGCGCTGGCGCGTGAGGGCGTGGATTTATTCGTCACAGCAAGAGGCGAGGACCGGCTCGTCAAAGCTTGTGACGAGATCAGGCGGACTACCGGTGCCGCGGTCACGCCCATTGTAGCTGATCATTCCACCTCTGAAGGCCGGGCGCGCATTCTCGAAGCTTGCCCCAACCCGGACATTCTCGTCGCAACCTGCACTCCGCCACCTTTCATCGAGGACTTCACCACCGTCACCGAGGAAGATTGGCGCGCCAATCTGGAGCTGACCCTGATATCACCGGTGGAAATGATGCGAGCGATCATTCCGGGTATGGTCGAACGCGGCTGGGGACGCATCGTCAACATCGCCACCGGTGCGGCCAAATTTCCGGTCGCATTGCGCGTCCTGTCCGGGCCGCCACGGGCAGCGCTGGTCAACTATTCCGTCGCTATAGCCCGAAAGGTTGCCAAGCACAATCTCACGATCAACTGCCTGCTGCCCATCATGCATGACACGGATGGCATTCGGGAGATTGTGGGAGGCTATGCCGAGCAGAAAGGGATCAGCGTCGAGGAGGAGATCGAGGAAATGGTCCGAACGATGGGGATACCTGCTGGCCGCTTCGGCAATGCCGAGGATTTTGGTTCGATTGCGGCGATGTTTTGCAGCACGTATTCAAATTACGTTACCGGTCAAAGTCTCGTTATCGACGGTGGCTACGAGAACTCGACTTTTTGACCCCGCAAATGCGCGAATAATTGGTGCCGGTTCCGGTATCATCCGAAAATATGAACACCAAATTCACCAGCCCATCGGGCTCGACGGTTGCCGAAGCGGAAGCTTTTCTGGCAGCGCATCCGGATATCGAGGCATTCGATATCGTTTTGCATGACAGCAATGGCATCGGTCGCGGGAAGATTATCCGTCGCAGCGAGCTAATGGCGGTTTTTACCAACGGGCGATTCATGCCGATTTCCATTCTCGGCCTGGATATCTGTGGTGAAGATGTGCACGAAACCGGCCTGATCTGGGACCACGGTGACGGCGATCTCCGCACCTGGCCAATTCCCGGCACACTCACGCGCTTGCACGGCACCAGCCCGCCGCGGGGTGAGGTGCTGTTGTCGCTCTACACACTGGATGGGGCACCGATGACATCGGATCCCCGCCATGCCTTACAAGTCCAGGTCGATGCGTTTGCCGCCGAAGGACTGTTTCCAGCTGCTGCTTTCGAACTGGAGTTCTTCCTGTTGGCAAATGAACGCGATGCCAACGGAAAGGTGCGTGCGGCCGATGCGGTGCTCGATGGACGCAAGACTAAAAAGACCGAGGTCTATTCGGTTGATCACCTGCACGGAATGGAACCGTTGTTTTCAGATATTTACGCAGGCGCCGCCGTCGCAGGGATCAATGCAGAAACGGTCATCTCGGAGTATGGACCTGGTCAATACGAGCTGACCCTGCATTATCGCGACAATGTAATGCAGGCTGCTGATGACCTGGTGCGGCTGAAGCGCATCGTACGTTTGACGGCACGTAGGTTTGGAGTGACCGCCTGTTTCATGGCCAAACCGATCGAAAATTATGCCGGCAGCGGAATGCATTTCCACGTCTCACTGCCGGATGACAAAGGGAAGAATCGGTTTGCCGAGAGCGAGGAGGGGGTTTGGAACGACACGATACTGCATGCGCTTGGTGGCATGCGTGCGACCATGGGTGAGGCTATGCTGGTGTTTGCACCGCATGCGAATTCCTGGCGACGGTTCGCCAGCGAAAGTTACGCTCCCATCTCGGCAAACTGGGGCGTCAATAACCGCACGGTGGCCTTACGGATTCCCGCTGGCCCTGTGCATGCACGGCGCATCGAACATCGACCCTCAGGTGTCGACGCGAACCCTTATCTGGTCGCTGCAACTGTTCTGGCAGCGATGCGCCACGGCCTGCAGCAAAAAATCGATCCGGGCCCTCAAACCACGGGTAATGGTTATGAGGATGACATAGGCGAGAGCGCTGACATACCACGAGACTGGCGTTCGGCCATAGCGGCGGCGAAAAATTCTGAATTCCTGAAAGCGGCACTGGGTGCCGACATGCATCAAACCTTTGTTGCTGTGAAGTCCTCGGAGTACGCGCGTGTGGCTCGCACTATTTCGGATGTGGATTACGATCTCTACCTGCACACGGTTTGATATTTGGGGTCGGAGTAAAAATTTTCCTCCGTCAGTTTCAATATATTTTTCACTCTGATCCCAATTGCCCATGGTTCAGGTTTTAAGTTGGCCCCGGGAATAAAACTGGAGGTTTGTTCCCGGGCCAACCGACTCCCTATCAGAAATTTAGTCCGAGGTGGCTAGCACCATGCTTTCAAAGCCCAGTTTGACCAGTTCGCTTGCCGCTGCCTTGTCGGTTGTCGCGCCACCTGCCTGCACGTTTACCACCGTCAGATTATGCAATGTCACCGTGGTCGCAGCGCCTGAGCCTGAGGCAGGAATCTGCAGGGATGCAGAAGGAATGGAACGCTTGTCATTTTGGGCGCTTGCCAGGTAGGCAGAGGTTCCATCCGACTTACGCTTAAACGTAATCGAGTGGATTTCACCTCCACTGACGGCTGCGGCTCCGGGTACTCCGGTGGAACCGTCACCCCAATTGAATGAGATGAAATCAACCTGTTTGCCACCGTCCACATCCAAGGTAAGTTTACCTGCCTCGCCTGCCCACAAGAGTGGCGATGAGGACAGCAAAAAACTAATAATACCCAATGAAAACAACACTGTTGAACTCTTCACAAAAACCTCCTCATGATTGAACCGATTTTGAAATATCAGACAAGCACAAACAAATTTCTGAGCGCAAAGCAGACCAATCCTTGGGGTCCGGCCGTGCATGGTGTGCGCAAGTCTGACCTGTGTCGAATCCAAGGAAGGATTCATTCAAAGTATAGTCCAAGGGGTCAAATTTGAATATCTGGAACCAGGAATATTTGGGGCCGGAGTAAAATTTCTGCGATCAGTTAATACTTGGTTTCTGGCCCGTTTTAAGGAAACTCTGAATTATCCAGAGTTTCTTTGGCGTAAGAACGTGCCAACATACTGCAGCCAGGTGGTATGCAGTCGTCTGGGTCGGCTTCGAAGCCGCTGCTGGCGCGATGTTTTCCGGATCGCTGTAGAAAACGTTGACCCTTGATTTTGATCCGACTACGAGGTCGTCATTATTAACGGGGATTATGGAGGATTGGGCACATTAATTGAATTTAATGTGCTCCGTCCCCTTTAGGACTCCATTTGGGACTGGCTGATTTGATGTACGTCTCAACATTCGCGCCAAGCACATCCAGCGGCACGTTACCGCCCAGCACCACGGTGTCGTTGAAGGCCTTGAAATCATAGCGGTCACCGAGTCTGGTTTGCGCTAATAGACGCAGCCGATTGATTTCGGTGTGGCCTACCTTGTAGCCGCAGGCCTGTCCGGGCCATGAGCAGTAGCGATCCACTTCGCTGGCTACTTCCTGCGGGTTAGAACCGTTTTCCTCGACGAAGAATTTGACGCCCTTCTCGCGCGACCAACCTTTGGCATGCAAGCCGGTGTCGACCACCAGGCGGCAGGCGCGGAATGCGATGGACTGCAGGTAGCCCAACCGCCCGACCGGGTCGTTCTCGTAGGCGCCCAGTTCATCAGCCAGTTGTTCTGCATACAGCGCCCAGCCTTCAGAGTAAGCATTAAACGACAACATGGCGCGGATCAGCGGTTGGTTGTTGGCGTACTCTCCCTGCCAGATGTGTCCCGGGATAGCCTCGTGGTAGGCGAGGTCGGCGAGGCTGTACTTGCTGTGCAGCTCGGTGGTGTGCAGATTGATCCAGAAGCGGCCGGGAATCGTGCCGTCGAGGGAACCGGCCCCACCATAGGCTGCGGGTGCGCCCGGCTCTTCTTCCGGCGGCAGGCGCTTCACTTCCATGTTGGGGTCCACCAGGGTGTTGAAGGCGCGTGGCATCTGCGCCTTGATCCACTTCAGGCGCTGGTCGATAAAAGACATGATCTGGGCGCGGCCGGGGTCACCCTCGGCGAATTGATACTTGGGATCTTTGGCCAGGGCCTGCATGCGCGTCCCGACACTACCCTGGGTGTAACCCACGGACTTGAGCAGGCTGTCCATCCGCCCGTGCAGGTCGCGCAACTCGCTCAAACCGAGTTCGTGGATTTCATTAGACGTCATGTTGGTGGTGGTAGATGCCTTGAGCGCCCACTGGTAGAAATCCTCACCGTGCGGCCGGGCCGAAATGCCCGGATCGTCGGTGGCGATCTTTCGTTCTTCCTGCAACTCGGCCAACTGTCGCTGCAAGGCTGGTGCGATTTCCTGGCTGGAGATGACCCTGGCACTTTCTGCCCAGTTGCCGGCAATGCCGTTGGTGCGCCGTTCGATAGACTCAACTAATGAGCCGCCTGCGTGAGCGCCCTCGACTGACAGGGTGATCTGGGCTATGGTCTTGTCCAGCAGGAATGATGGCGGAACCAGACCCATTTCACGCGCGGCCTGGATGCGGCCGCATTCGCCATCCAGCTGTTGTGCATAAGACTGCAACCTCTCAAGGTAGGCTTCGGCATCGGCCGCATTGTTAATCGGGTGATTGCTATCGAGGAATCGCGGGATATCCAGGTAGGCACCGACATTCTGGATAACCACATAAGGGGTGTTGCGCCAGCTGCCCACAGTGGGATCACCATAAGGCAGAGAGAAACCTTCAATGGCGGTTGCATAGGCACTGCGCACTACCGACACGCTGGTGCGCAGGGCGGGTGACAGCTCGCTGGTATCAAAAGCGTCGATAAGCGCCAGGTCGGCGCGCAACTGGGTCGCGACCCGTTGTTTGCCGGCCTCGGAGCGATCTGTGAGCTGTGCCCGCAGCGCTGCCCGTTCGCCGTTGTCTATCCCCAGCGAAGTGGCCGATTCCGGGAATAATGCCAGCAGGTCATTCGCGCACTGGTCCAGCATGGCCAGGGCATCACCTGCCATGGGCCTGGCGTCCGCCCAGGCGGTGCTGAATGGCGCCAGCCAGGGCAGGGTGGTGGCAGATGCGAGCATGGTGAGAACTTCGCGGCGAGTGAGAGCTTGGCGCATTATTAAGATACCTGTGGGGTAGAAAAATGTGGTGCCAAGCTTACTGTGACTCAGC
>JBBKVS010000051.1:0-4178 GCA_037968555.1 Lysobacterales bacterium
GGTGACAGGTAGCCACGATCGAACTGCATACCTTCAACCACATCCAGCTCATTGTTCAGGCCGGTGCCGTCTTCAACGGTGATAACGCCTTCCTTGCCCACTTTCTCCATCGCCTCGGCGATGATTTTGCCGATCTCTTCGTCGGAGTTGGCAGAAATGGTACCTACCTGTGCAATGGCGCTGTTGTCGGTGCAAGGAGTGGACTGAGCCTTCAGGGCTGCAACCGCTTCAATGACCGCTTTGTCGATACCGCGCTTGAGATCCATCGGATTCATGCCAGCTGCGACCGCTTTCAGGCCTTCTTTCAGAATGGCCTGGGCCAGTACGGTGGCCGTGGTGGTGCCGTCGCCGGCAATGTCAGAGGTCTTGGAAGCAACTTCCTTGACCATCTGTGCACCCATGTTTTCGAACTTGTCTTCCAGTTCGATTTCCTTGGCTACAGATACACCATCCTTAGTGATGGTAGGGGCGCCAAAGCTCTTGTCCAGAACCACGTTGCGACCCTTGGGGCCCAGCGTAACCTTGACGGCATTGGCCAGAACGTTAACACCCTTCAGCATTCTGCTGCGGGCGTCTTCGCCGAATTTAACGTCTTTTGCACTCATTGAATTATTCCTCGAGTTCGTTAAGCGAAGCGTTCTGCTTCGCTTACATGTGTAGGGTTGGGCTTATTTGCCTTCGATGACGGCCATGATGTCGTCTTCGCGCATAACGAGCAGTTCCTCGCCATCCACTTTGACTTCAGTGCCGGAGTATTTACCGAACAGCACGGTGTCGCCTTTCTTCACATCCAGGCTACGGGTCTCACCATTTTCCAGGATCTTGCCATTACCTACCGACAGAACCTTGCCGCGGACGGGCTTTTCAGCAGCACTGTCAGGAATGACGATACCGCCTGCAGACAGCTTTTCTTCCTCAACGCGCTTGACTATCACGCGATCATGCAAAGGACGAAGTTTCATTTCAGAATCTCCCAATTTCAGTTTGAATTAATTCAGATCAATAATTCCGGCGGAATGACCCGACCGGACTTGTGTTTGTCTGCGCCGCTTGTCCAAAATTTCTTTGGTTCTCCTGTGGTGTCCAGGACATTGCCCGAACCCCGGCCAGCGGTGCAGCCTGTGACTCGAATTGGGGTTGTCATTGAAGGCTTTCAAGGGAAAAGCCGATTTATCCGCATGCAAATGCCCTTTTTACCCAATCTGCCTGAAATTTCGCCAGAATTCTGGCTAATTGCGATGCAATAAGCCGCAGAGGTCCATTCCCCCATTCGGGAGTTTTGACATGACCAAAGTCGTTTATCGAGCCATGATTTTCCCTGGAATTTTCTCTGGAAATAAAATGCAGCTGTAACTTAATGCCTCCGGCTTACGTTTAAAGAGGCACAAGAGCAGAATTGAGACCAATGAGCAGAATCTTTCGGCAATGGGTAGCGGACTACCAGGACCAGGCCTGGTCGCTGGCTCGCTATCTGCTGAAAGATGCCGCCGAAGCGGAAGATGTATGCCAGGAGGCTTTTGTAAAGCTCTGGAACAACCAGGATTCGATAAATCCGGACAAGATCAAGCCCTGGCTGATGAAGGTGACGCGAAACGGCTGCCTGGACCGCCTGCGCCGCCGTAAACCCAGTGAGGAACTGGGCGAGTGGCATGCAGCCGATGCCAGCCAGGGGCCGCAACACGGTGCCGAGCATCACGAGCTGGGGCAGTGGTTGCAGCGTTCCATAGACCGGCTGGGTGAGCCTTACCGTTCGTTGGTGGTGCTGCGCGATGTACAACAGAACAGCTACGAGGAAGTAGCAGACACCCTGGAACTCAGCCTGGCACAGGTCAAGGTATACCTGCACCGGGCGCGAAAACAACTGCGCGAAGAACTTGCGGAGGTCAGACCATGAACGACAAATTCAACGACAAGGCCGAAATGACCGCTTGGGAAGAACAGATCAATGCTCTTCTGGATGGTGAGCTGGATCCAGAGCAGACGCGGCAACTGAAAGCTGCAGCCAGCGAAGACCAGGCCCTGGCCCAGGCCATCATAGTGGCCTACCAGTTGCAGCAAGCCATGGAAGCTGTGCCGCTGCAGAAAGCACCCGCCAGTTTGCGGCGCAAGCTGGCCAGCATTCCCGCGGCACATAGCAAAAAAGCCCGGCCCGCCTGGTTGCAGCCGGCATGGATCACAGCGCTGGCGGCTGTTCCCTTGCTGATTATTGCCCTGAGCCTGCGCGGTCCGTCACAGGATCTTGATACTGAGCCCACCGCCGCCCAGATCAGCCAGGCACAGCGTGAGTTGGCCATAGCCTTCAGTTATCTCGAAAAAGTGGGCCGTAAAACCAACCTGGAAATCGGCACTGCGGTGAGCAACGAAATGCAGCAAACAATCAATGAAAACATGATCCGCACCATTCAGGATCAAATGGAATTCAACAAGGAGCGAAGCGTATGAACAAGTGGATGAAAAGTTGCATCAATGGGGGCCTGGCCACGGCCTTGGGCCTGGTGCTGGCTGTACCCGTGGCGGCCCAGGAAGATGCCCTGAAGGACCTGGCGGGTTACGTGGATTTTGGCGAGTTACAAAGTGTTTACGGTGAACCCAAGGTGATGATCAACCTCGGCGGTTCCATCCTGAAGTTTGTTGGCGGTATGAGTGGCGATGATCCCGAAACCAAGGCCTTGCTGGACAAGCTCAAGGGTGTGCGTATCAACGTTTATTCAATCGACGGCAATCCGGACGCGGCCCTGAAAAAGGTCAGCCAGGTCAAGAACATGCTCCAATCGGGCAGCTGGGAACCCATCGTGCAAGTCAACGAAGAGGGTGAGCAAGCACAGATTTTCGTCAAGTTCAGTGGTGATGTGATGGAAGGCCTGACGGTTATGGCGGTGGATGGGGAAGAAGCGGTATTCATCAACATCATTGGCCAGCTGGACCCGGCGCAACTCAGCCAGGTAATGGACAACTTCGATATTGATATCGACAGTCACCTGGATTTGAATTGAGCAGCCGGGCACACACCGGGGTGAATGGCTTGAAGCGCTGGACTTTGTTTATGGTTTGCGCCTTGCTGGTGAGCCTGAATGCCTGCGGCATTACCGCACCAAAAAGTAGCCAGGGCTTCGCCGAATTGGACTCACCCGGCATCTTTGATACCGACAACAGCGTGAGTCTGTCCATAGGCCCCACCTTGCTGCGCTTTGCTGCTGCACATATTGATGATGACCCGGAAATTCGCGACTTGTTGCGCGAACTGGACGGGGTGCGCATCCGGGTTTACGAGATTGAACGGAACCCGGACAAAGTAGCAAAACGGGTGGCGGGCATGCAGGCCAAACTGCAGCAGGCGGGCTGGGAGCCGGTGATGTTGGTGCGGGACGCGGGCGAGGAGACCCACCTGTTGGTCAAAATGCGCAATGAGCGGATACTCGGGCTGACTCTGCTGGCCATGGAAGAAGATTCTGAAGTGGTGGTTATCAACCTGATGGGCGAGATTCGCCCACAAAGCTTTTCCAACGTCATGGTGGCGCTGGATGTAGACAATGACAGCGCCCGCAATGTGAGAGTTGCCAGCACCAACTGATGTCTGGCCGGCAATTGCGGCCAGCGGCAGTAGGACCCAGTCTCAGTATTCGTTATTCGGATCGTCGCGCATTATCACTGTGTTGACCACCGGCAAGATTTCATCGGCAGCCAATCCAGCGCGTTGAGCATGCTCCATGATGGCATCCGCGTCTTCAGCCTGATAAATACATACGGTACCCAAAGTACCGTCTTCTTCTTCAATCACGTAGGAGCGTATCCACTGGATCTGATCCGGCATTTCCTCATCGGCCACGCGCACAGACTCAGCGGCAGCATCTTCCAGTTCAGGGGCATCTTCCCAGGCACCACGGCGTAAAATTACAAAAGTCTTCATGGCTGAACTCCGGCATTAAGGGATATAACTAGAATAGAAGAGCTGAAGCATTTTTGCAGCTGTGATTTTGCAGCGACCCGGCGAAAGATCGACGAGTGCCCGGTAAGGCGCTAGGATGCCGAATTAACATTCCTGTAAATTCAACCAACGAGCCATGACCAAGCGCTTTCCACTTCTGATCTTGCTGCTGCTTTTCAGCGCTTCCTCCTGTATGTCCGGCGAACCGCGCGTGCGCCTGGCTGGCCAATGGTTTGACGTGGAGTTGGCAACC
>JBBKVS010000052.1:0-28323 GCA_037968555.1 Lysobacterales bacterium
TTGCACGGCAGAATTGAGGCAATGGTCTTGTCCTGCCTCAGGCAGTAGAATGTTCTTTTTGCCTGGCCAGCTTCCCGGCACAGGCTGAAAATTCGGTAATTTTCATTTTCCAGGAGTCATCAATGAGCAGTTCGGATCTGGTTTCGGTCGCACAGGCCATGGTTGCAGAAGGCAAGGGCATACTTGCCATTGACGAAAGTACCGGCACAATTGCCAAGCGTTTCAAGTCCATCAATGTCGAGAATTCGGAAGAAAACCGGCGCGCTTATCGTGAATTGCTGTTGACCACGCCGGGTCTGGGGCAACATATCAGTGGTGCCATTCTTTATGACGAAACCATCCGGCAATCCACGCTGGACGGTCGCAGTTTTGTCAGTGTGATGGAACAGGCCGGAATTATACCCGGCATCAAGGTTGATACCGGTGCACATCCTCTGGCCGGACATCCAGACGAAAAAATTACCGAAGGCCTGGATGGTTTACGTGCACGCCTCGATGAGTATCGTGCCCTGGGAGCCCGTTTTGCCAAGTGGCGCGCTGTTATCACCATTGGTGAGACCATACCCACATCGTCTTGTGTGGACGCCAACGCCCATGCGCTGGCCCGCTACGCAGCCCTCTGCCAGGAAGCGGGTATAGTGCCCATTGTGGAACCGGAAGTATTGATGGATGGCACTCATAGTCTGGATGAATCCTTCGAAGTAACCGAAGCCACTTTGCGATCATTGTTTCACCAGTTGTACGAGCAAAACGTTTTACTGGAAGGCACCATTCTGAAACCCAGTATGGTGGTTTCCGGGTCTGAAGCTAAAGATCGAGCCGGTGTGCAGGATGTGGCTGAAGCCACAGTGCAGTGTTTACTGAATTCCGTACCGGCTGCATTGGCTGGCGTGGTGTTTCTGTCCGGTGGACAAAGCGATGAAGAGGCTACAGCTCATCTTGATGCCATGAACCGCCTGGGCGCCTTCCCCTGGCCTTTGACTTTTTCCTATGGCCGGGCTTTGCAGGCAGCTGCCCTCAGCGTTTGGGGTGAAAATATCACTGCCAATGCAGCAGCGGCACAAAAACGCCTGGCGCATCGCGCACACATGAATGGCCTGGCAGCCGTGGGTGAATATGAAGCCAGCATGGAAGCAGTCTGATCTTTGGCCTGACGACTGCGGATGGTTGTAAAAACAGGCAGTCCGGCAGAATTGCCGGGCTGTCAGACCCATACCTTGAATTAACACTATTGCCAGGAGTTTGCTCAGCCCGATGACATCCAATCTGAAAGAGAACGCGCTGAGTTATCACCGCTATCCGAAGCCGGGCAAAATCAAGATTACTCCGACCAAGCCGGTCACCACCCAGCAGGACCTGGCCCTGGCTTATTCGCCGGGTGTGGCTGCAGCCTGTGAATTGATCATTGAGGATCCGGAAGCCGTGGTTGAAGTGACAGCACGTGGCAACCTGGTCGCCGTGATCAGTAACGGTACTGCAGTGTTGGGGCTGGGCGATATTGGCCCTTTGGCTGCCAAGCCGGTGATGGAAGGCAAGGCGGTGTTGTTCAAAAAATTCGCAGATATCGATGTCTTTGATATCGAGATTGACGAAAAGGACCCGGACAAGCTGGTCGATATCATTGCCTCACTGGAGCCCACTTTCGGCGGCATCAACCTCGAAGACATCAAGGCACCCGAGTGTTTCCTGGTGGAATCCAGTCTCAGGGAGCGCATGTCCATCCCGGTGTTTCACGATGATCAGCACGGCACGGCCATCATCACGGCTGCTGCCGTATTGAATGCACTGCAGATCGTTAACAAGGACATTGCAGAAGTAAAATTGGTAGCCTCGGGCGCAGGTGCCGCCGGTATGGCTTGCCTGGACTTGTTGGTCATCCTGGGCTTGCCGAAAAGCCACATCACCGTGGTGGATCGATGCGGTGTTATCTTTACCGGCCGGAAAGAGGACATGGATGACCGCAAAGCTTCCTATGCCATTGAAACCGACAAACGCACGCTGGGAGACGTCATCGAAGGCGCCGATATCTTCCTGGGCGTATCTGCCGGTGGTGTGCTGAAAAAAGAAATGGTGGCCAGCATGGGAACTCAACCCATCATTCTGGCGCTGGCCAATCCCAACCCGGAAATACTGCCGGAAGATGCGCGCGAAGTCAGACCGGACGCCATCATTGCCACCGGGCGATCCGATTATCCAAACCAGGTCAATAATGTTCTGTGTTTTCCTTATATTTTCCGCGGCGCGCTGGATGTGGGTGCCCGCATCATCAATGATGAAATGAAAATGGCCTGCGTACGTGCCATTGCTGAGCTTGCTCACCAGGAAGTGCAGCAAGTTGGTGCCGGCATTCATGCTGCCGAGCCGCAGCTGTTCGGTCCGGATTACATCATTCCACGTCCCTTCGATCCGCGCTTGCTGGTCAAGCTGGCGCCCGCCGTAGCACAGGCAGCCATGGATAGTGGGGTGGCCCGTCGACCAATAGAAGACATGGCCGCTTATACCGAGAAGCTGGAACAATTCGTCTACCGTACTGGCTTGCTGATGAAGCCGGTGTTTGATGCAGCACGCAGTCAACCCAAGCGCGTGGTTTATGCCGACGGTGAAGAGCCGGTCATTTTGCGCGGTGTGCAGTCGGTGGTCGATAACGGCCTGGCACATCCGATCCTGATCGGACGACCCAATGTGGTGGAGGCTCGCATCGAAAAACTGGGGCTGCGACTGAAGCCCGGTATCGATTTTGAATTGGTCAATCCTCATTCGGATCCGCGATTCTGGGATTACTGGACTACTTACCATTCCATTATGGGACGTAGTGGCGTGTCGCCCGACACCGCCAAGGCCATCGTTCGAACCAAGAACAGTGTCATTGGCGCACTGATGGTTTATCGGGGAGAAGCAGATGCGCTGATTACCGGCGTGGTAGGACGATACCGATTAAACCTGGAAAACGTTCTGGATGTAATCGGCTTGCGGCCGGGAGCGAAAATTGCCGCTTCGCTGGCCGTGCTCAATACCGAAGACGGTGCTTATTTTGTGGCCGATACGCACGTTAACGAGAACCCCAACGCTGAAGAGATCGCTGAAATCACCCGCATGGCGGCTGAAAAACTCCGTATTTTCGGTTTGCGCCCACGTGTGGCATTGTTGTCACATTCCGCATTTGGCAGCCACAAGGACGACAGCGCCTCCAAAATGAAGCAGGCATTGCAGATTTTGAGAGAAACGGATCCGGATCTGGAAGTTGAAGGTGAAATGACCGCTGACATGGCCCTGGATGAAGTCTTCAGAAGGCATATTTTTCCTGGCAGCCGTTTGCGCGGCCCGGCCAATTTGCTGGTGATGCCCAATCTCGATGCAGCACATATAGCGTTTAACATGGCCCGTGTGATCAGCAATGGTGTCAGCGTAGGACCCGTGTTATTGGGTGCGGGCAAGCCCGCACATGTGCTGACGCCTTCAGCCTCACCCAGGCGAGTGGTGAACATGACGGCACTGGCAGTTGTTGAAGCACAACTGTATGCACAGAGCTCTGAATAATTCATCCATGAACTATCAGAGCACGCCTAACAAAAAGTGTCATTTTTGTTAGGCTTCATTTTCAATGATTTAGAATCATCGAAAATGTTGGCACATCCGTGTGTCAAAGAAACTCCGAACGAATCAGAGTTTCCTGAACAAGCCCACGCAGGGCTTGCTGGAACCAAGGAATCAGCCAGATGAACAGCGAACAAGACAAGCTCCACACCGACAGTGATCCGCTGGAAACCCAGGAATGGCAGGACTCATTGCGGGCGGTTATTGAGCGGGAAGGCCCTAACCGGGCTCATTTTCTGATCGAGAAAATGGTCGACCAAACCCGCCGCTCTGGTGGTTATTTGCCCTACGACGCGACCACGGCTTACATAAATACCATCCCTCCACACATGGAAACACGCAGTCCGGGTGATGCCGAGATGGAACACAAAATTCGTTCCATCATTCGATGGAATGCTATGGCCATGGTGTTACGCGCAGGTAAGCGCGGCGGTGAACTGGGTGGTCATATAGCCAGTTTTGCTTCGGCCGCAACTCTGTACGACGTAGGCTTCAATCACTTCTGGCGTGGTCCTGATCATCCCGGTGGCGGTGACCTGGTTTACATCCAGGGACATTCATCGCCAGGCATTTATGCCCGTTCTTTCCTGGAAGGTCGTATTGATGAAAGCGCCATGGATCAATTCCGCGAAGAAACCGGTGGCACAGGCCTGAGCTCCTATCCTCACCCCTGGCTGATGCCCGACTACTGGCAGTTTCCGACGGTTTCCATGGGCCTGGGGCCCATTACGGCTATCTACCAGGCACGTTTTCTGAAGTATTTGCATGACCGGGGTATTGCCGATACATCGCAGCGCAAGGTCTGGTGTTTCCTCGGTGACGGTGAAACTGATGAACCTGAATCACTGGGCGCCATTTCTCTGGCAGGTCGGGAAAAGCTGAATAACCTGGTGTTCGTGGTGAATTGCAATTTACAGCGGCTGGACGGTCCTGTGCGCGGCAATGGCAAAATTATCCAGGAACTGGAAGGCGTATTCCGCGGAGCTCGCTGGAGTGTGCTGAAAGTGATCTGGGGCAGTTATTGGGATCCTCTGTTCGCCAAAGACAAGAATGGTTTGCTGCGGCAGCGCATGGAAGAAGCGGTGGATGGCGAATACCAGAACTACAAAGCCAAGGGCGGCGCCTATACACGCGAGCATTTTTTCGGTAAATACCCGGAACTGAAGGAAATGGTTGCCAGCATGTCAGACGAAGACATCTGGCGTCTGAATCGTGGCGGTCACGATCCGCACAAGCTTTACGCCGCCTACGACCTGGCCATGCAGCCGCGTGAACGACCGGTGGTGATACTGGCCAAGACGGTTAAAGGTTATGGAATGGGCGGCGCTGGCGAAGCGCAGAACATCACTCATCAGCAGAAAAAGATGGATACCGCGTCCATCCGGCAATTCCGTGACCGCTTTAATGTGCCGGTAAAGGACGAAGAGATAGAAAGCATTCCCTATTACCATCCAGGACCAGACAGCCCCGAAGTCAAATACATGCTGGAACGACGTAAAGCACTGGGCGGATTCCTTCCGCAGCGCCGCACTGAATACGAAAAGCTGGTAAGCCCCGAATTGTCTGCCTTTGAGTCGATTTTAAAATCTACTGGCGATAGGGAAATCAGTACCACCATGGCCTTTGTCCGTACCCTGGCAATTCTGTTGCGTGACCAGGCCATTGCTTCCCGCATCGTGCCCATTGTGGCTGATGAAGCCCGCACCTTCGGTATGGAAGGCATGTTTCGCCAGCTGGGTATTTACTCCTCGATAGGACAACTTTACACGCCGGTCGATTCCGACCAACTGATGTTTTACAAGGAAGACAAGAAAGGCCAGATTCTGCAGGAAGGGATTACTGAGGCCGGGGCCATGTCGTCCTGGATAGCTGCGGCAACCAGCTATTCCAGCACCGGTGTGCCGATGATCCCCTTCTTTATTTTCTACTCGATGTTTGGCTTCCAGCGCATCGGTGACCTGGCCTGGGCAGCCGGTGACATGCGGGCCAAGGGTTTCCTGATCGGAGGTACGGCAGGCCGCACCACGCTAAATGGCGAAGGCTTGCAGCATGGAGATGGCAACAGCCACATGATGTCCGGCATGGTGCCCAACTGCATTTCCTATGATCCGGCTTTTGCCTACGAAGTGGCTGTCATCATTCAGGACGGCATGCGCCGCATGTTCGAAGAGCAGGAGGACGTTTATTACTACATCACGGTGATGAACGAGAACTACACTCACCCGGATATGCCGGAGGGTGCGGAAGCAGGCATTCGGAAGGGCCTTTATCAGTTGCAGAAAGGCGGTGACCACGGCCGTAAAGTTCAGTTGATGGGTTCAGGAACGATACTGCGTGAGGCCATTGCCGCAGCCAACATTCTGGAGCAGGATTTTGGAATTTCCGCGGACATCTGGAGCGCCACCAGTTTCACAGAGCTGCGCCGCGATGGAGTGGAATGTGCCCGCTGGAATCGACTCAATCCAGAAAAAGATCCACAGATACCCTGGGTCACTCAATGCCTCGGCGAGCAGCCCGGTCCGGTGATTGCAGCTACCGATTACGTTCGCGGTTTTGCTGACCAGGTTCGTGGTTTTCTGCCGCAACAGGATTACATTGTGCTGGGAACTGATGGATTTGGTCGATCCGATACACGTGAACGGCTGCGCAAGTTCTTCGAGGTGGATCGCTTCAATATTACCTATGCAGCGATATATGCCTTGTATCGCAAAGGTCAATTCGGGCAGAGCGAATTATTGTCCGCGCGTTCCAAGCTAGGCCTGGATCCCGACAAGATCAACCCCTCCCGGAAATGAGCAATGGAGCGCGAAGTGAGTAATACCATCGAAATCAGGGTGCCGGACATCGGTGACTTCAGTGCCGTGCCGGTGATCGAAGTGTTGGTTGCGGTTGGCGACACGGTGCAAATCGAACAGTCCCTGGTAACGCTGGAAAGTGACAAAGCGACCATGGAAATTCCTTCTCCCCAGGCGGGCGTGATTCGGGAATTGAAATTGAAAGTCGGTGACGATGTGACTGAGGGTGACCTGGTTGCCATGCTCGAGGTGAGTGCTGAATCAGCAGAAGAAGAGCCTGAAGAGGCGGCAGCAGCAGAAGAGCCTGAAGAAGCGGCAGCAGCAGAAGAGTCTGACGAATCGGAAACGGACGAACCGGCAAGCCCAGCAGCTAATACAACTGATACCGAAAGCACCCGTTCGGCAGCACCAGCAGCAACTGAGCCCCAACAGCCAGCGACCACGCCTTCACCGGAACCGGCGGCATCTGCAGCCGATGACAGCAAAACCGGTTCATTGCCTTATGCCAGTCCTGCTGTGCGCCGTTATGGGCGGGAGCTTGGTGTTGATCTGGTCACGGTCAAAGGCACGGGCAAGGGTGGGCGCATACTGGCGGATGATGTGACTGCCCTGGTGAAATCCGTTATGAGCGGCCAGACCACAGCGGGTAAAGCAGCAGATGCATCGGCAGGTTTCGCTGGTTTCAATTTACCGCCAGCACCCAAGGTCGATTTTTCCAAATTCGGTACAGTCTCGGTGCAGCCTTTGTCACGCATCCAGAAAATCTCGGCCGGACATCTGCACCGTAACTGGGTCAGCATTCCACATGTTACCCAGCACGATGAAGCCGATATCACCGACATGGAAGCTTTTCGCAATGAACATAAGGCCGAAGCGGAAGCGGAGGGTTTCAAGCTCACACCGTTGGTGTTTCTGATCAAGGCCAGCGTCGCGGCCATGAAGAAGTACCCGCAATTCAACGCCTCGTTGGATCAAAGTGGTGAAAATCTGATATTGAAAGACTATTTCAACATTGGTATCGCTGTGGATACGCCACAGGGTCTGGTAGTACCGGTACTGCGCGATTGTGAAAGCAAAGGCATGATGGAACTGGCGCGCGAATTATCCGAGCTCAGTGCGGTGGCCCGTGATCAGAAGCTGAAGCCCAAAGATATCCAGGGTGGTTGTTTCTCCATATCCAGCCTGGGTGGGATAGGCGGTACCGCTTTTACGCCCATTATCAATGCACCGGAAGTGGCTATTCTGGGTGTGTCGCGATCCAGCATCAAACCCATATGGGATGGCAAGGCTTTTCAGCCCAAGCTGATGCTGCCACTTTCGCTTTCCTATGATCATAGGGTTGTCGATGGCGCATCTGCCGCACGATTTACCCGCTACCTGGCCAGCCAGTTGGAAGATTTGCGGCGGCTGACCCTTTAGGGTCGGTCTGCTGATCGAAATGGAAGGTCAGACAACAGCGGAGCAGCGTAAAGGCAAAAGCCTGTATTGGGCTGCCGTGGTTGCCTTGATGCTGGGATTGACAGCGCTGTTCCAGGGCGTAATTCGCAATGAGAGAGTGGCCCAAAGCATGCTCACGGCAGATGGTGAGATCGCCCTGGTGCTCATTCGGCAGCGTGATGGACATTATTATGCCGATGGCGAGATCAACGGTTCACCGGTGGTGTTCCTGGTGGATACCGGTGCTTCCGACATCGCTCTTTCCAGCTCGTTGGCACGAGCGCTGGGTCTGGATTTCGGCCCGGAAATTACCGTGATGACTGCGGCCGGAGCAGTGAAAGGCTGGATTACCCGGCTGGAACGTGTCCAGATAGGCCCTCTGTTACTACAGAATGTACGCGCCACCATTACAGATAAACTGGGTGAACAGGCTTTATTGGGTATGAGTTTTCTGAAGCATTTCAGCATGATTCAGGAAGGCGATACCTTGATTTTGGCTGTTGCCGGGGAAAGCTAAGAATGACAAGTGAATTACAGGTCAAGGTTCCGGATATTGGTGATTTCGATTCAGTTCCCGTGATTGAAGTGTTGGTCAAAGCCGGTGACACGGTTGAAAAGGAACAATCGCTGGTCACGCTGGAAAGTGACAAAGCCACCATGGAAGTGCCAGCCCCCACCGCTGGAAAAGTGCTGGAAGTCAAAGTGGCTGTTGGCTCCACAGTTTCACAGGGCGATCTTATCCTCACCTTGGAAGTTGCCGACACGGAAGCAAAAACTGAGCCGGATAGTGCTGCGCCAGCTGCATCCACCAGCGACAGCGACTCCTCAGCCACCCCAGAAGCAGCTGCAGAGACGACGCCAGCCAGCACAAAAGAAGCCAAGACTGAATCCAGCTCGCCTGGCCAGGACCAGTACAAATACGATGTTGTTGTTCTGGGTGCAGGCCCCGGAGGCTACACTGCAGCTTTCCGGGCTGCTGATCTGGGCCTCAAAGTAGCCCTGGTAGAGCGCTACTCCACTTTGGGTGGTGTCTGTCTGAATGTGGGCTGTATTCCATCCAAAGCCTTGCTCCACACAGCGCAGATTATGGACGAAGTGGCTGCCATGAAGGTGCATGGTGTCAGCTACGGTGAACCCGACATCAATCTGGACAAATTGCGAGGTTTCAAGAATCAGGTTGTTAAGAAACTGACCGGTGGCCTGGCTGCAATGGCCAACAAGCGTGGGGTGGAAGTTATACAGGGCAGCGGTGAATTCAGTGGGCCGCACGAGATACAGGTAGAGACCGCTGATGGCAGCAAACAGCTGGATTTTGCCCACGCCATTATCGCTGCTGGCTCACAGTCGCTGGAGTTACCGGGATTGCCCTGGGGTGATCCGCGCTTGATGGACTCCACCGGTGCTTTGGATCTTGAAGATATCCCTGCGCGCTTGCTGGTCATCGGCGGTGGCATCATTGGTCTGGAAATGGCCTGTGTTTATGCCGCCCTGGGCAGCAAGGTCACGGTGGTTGAGCTGACTGAGCAACTGATGCCAGGGACCGATCCGGATTTGGTCAAACCCTTGCAGACTCGCATAGGAAAAATGTACGAGAACATCTACCTGGGCACCAAGGTAAGCCGTGTGGATGTAGATGATGATGCACTGGTGGCGCATTTTGAAGGCGCCAAGGCGCCGGCAACCGATTCCTTCGACCGCGTGTTGGTAGCGGTGGGCCGAGTACCGAACGGTAAGAACGTAGGCGCGGCTGCTGCAGGAGTTGAAGTCAGTGAACGCGGATTCATATCTGTCGATAAGCAGATGCGTACCAATGTGCCGCATATCTTTGCCATTGGGGATATTGTGGGCCAACCCATGTTGGCGCATAAGGCAACACATGAGGGCAAAGTAGCTGCCGAGTGTTGTGCGGGTCACAAGAGCTATTTTGATGCCCGCGTTATTCCCTCAGTGGCATATACCGACCCGGAAGTGGCGTGGGTGGGCCTTACTGAGCAGCAAGCTAAAAAAGACAGTGTCGATTTTGAAGTTGCCAAGTTTCCCTGGGTAGCCAGTGGTCGAGCTCTTGGTATTGACCGCCCGGAAGGGTTTACCAAGTTATTGTTCGATCAAAATACCAAGCGCATCATCGGTGCGGGCATAGTGGGGCCGCACGCTGGCGACCTGATTTCGGAATGCGCCCTGGCAATCGAGATGGATTGTGAAGCGGGCGACATAGGCCTGACCATACATCCGCACCCGACCCTGTCGGAAAGCATAGGCCTGGCTGCGGAGATTTTTGACGGGACAATTACCGACTTGTATATGCCGAAGAAAAAGAAATAAAGCCAGGCACAGGTGCCGGGTTCTGATGTTTTCTGTCAGGTACGGCGGTACTTGTAAATTACCCGGTCGGTCTTGCCGCGTACGGCAGGATCCATGGCCGCTTTACCAAGCTGGTCTTCAGGGTTACGCAAGAACTGCGCTTCAGCCACCAGTTCAAAACAGCTGCCAGCCAGATCGTCTTTGATGCGTTGTGGGTCGACGCGATGCAATTCATGCCCGGCCTGGCGTGGGTCAGCGCCTGCCACTGCTGCATGATCAATAATGCCCAGTACAGCGCCGGGTTTCATGGCTTTGCACAACGTGTTTACCAAAGTTGATTCATTAACGTCTGGCCAACCGAAGGACGCATCGCCGTAATAGAAATCATGCCAGGTCAGTATGGCCAGCACCGCATCAAAACTGGCTGTAGCCAGTTGCAGATCATTAGCCTCGGTGAGCAACTGTTCAACATTAGGCAAACGATTGTCGGCATAGCGGCTGGCAATTTCGTCCTTGGCATAGTCAATATAAGCCAGGTTGTTGTGGCTCACTACGCTGCCGCCTGCGCCTACGGTCCGACTCAGGATTTCAGTGTAGTAGCCGCCGCCTGAAAACAGATCCAATACCCGCATGCCGGGTTTGATTTCAAAAAAAGCCAACACCTGGTCGGGCTTACGCATTGGGTCACGAACACGATCTGCCTCAGTGCGCAGCGGACTGGCCAGTGCTTCAGCAATATCCAGATCAATTGATGGGCTGCCGCTATCGGTGCAGGGAGAAATCAACAGCAGGCTGAGCAGGGCTTGGGTGCAGGTCATGGTGCGTCCGCTATAAGACCGGGTGCGCGGAATTATAGGAGAAGTACAGAGCTTGCAAAACGCTACCGAATGCCACTCCAGACGACGCGTTGGGTAGCTGCGATAAAGCGAATAACGCAGTATTACTTTTACAGCATGATCAGGCAGACAACGGTAATTACTGCTGCACCTGCCAGGTTGAGTACCAGCCCGGCATGAGCCATCTGCTTAACGGTAATCAGTTCACTGCCATACACAATCGCATTGGGCGCTGTGGCCACTGGCAACATGAAGGCACAACTGGCGCTGAGCGCAGCTGGCACCATCAGCAACATGGGATCGATATCGGTGGCCATGGCAGTGGCAGCGAGCAAAGGCATTAACAGGCTGGCCGTAGCGGTGTTGCTGGTTACTTCCGTGAGGAAAGTGACCGACAGACAAAGCCCCAGAACGATCAGCCAGGGTGGCAGGACAACCAACACTCCCAGTTTGCCGGCGATGATTTCCGCCAGTCCACTGGAAACGAATGCACTGGCCAGCGTGATACCGCCAGCAAACAACAACAATACCCCCCAGGGAATTTTGCGTACGGTTTCCCAATGCAGCAGTCTTTCGCCTTCGCCATTGGGCAATACTGCCATGGCAATCACTGCGATCAGGGCCACTGAGGCATCGTTGGCCTGTGGCAAATCCAGCCATGCGCTCCAGCCACCAAAGGGAGCCTGACGGGTGATCCAGGCCAGAGCGGTGAGTGTAAACATGATCAATACGCGCCTTTCAGCGGGGCGCCATTCGCCTGACTTGGGCAAATGTACCGGGTGCTGTAGCTTGATTCCGCGGGTTAACCAGAAGCCTGTCAGAGGCACCATCAATATAACTACAGGAATGCCCCAGGACATCCACTCCAGGAAATTTGGGGTGGTACCGAACTGGTCCTGGTGCACCTGCATGAATATCAGGTTGGGTGGTGTGCCTATGGGGGTACCCAGTCCACCAATGCTGGCCGCATAAGCAATGCCCAGTAATAAGGGCACGGCCATGAATCGATCGGTTCTTTCCAGTACAGCCAGTGCCACTGGCAGCAGCATCAGGGTGGTAGCGGTATTGGAAATCCACATACTGAGAAATGCAGAAGCCGCCATAAATCCCAGGACCAAACCCCGGGCACTGTTGCCGCCAAACAGGTTCACCATATATAAGGCGATACGCCTGTGGGCACCGGAATCAGCCATGGCGGTGGACAGCATGAATCCACCCATTAACAGCAATATCAATGGACTGCCAAACGCTTGTCCGACTTCGGACGGTGTCAGTACCCCGAACAGCGGGAAGAATGCTAAGGGAATCAGGGATGTGAATGGAATGGGGATGGGTTCAAATATCCACCAGACAGCACAGATCAGGGTGATGCTGGCAGTAATGGCCGCAGCAGAAGACCAACCGCTCCGGGTCAGCAGGAAAAAGAGCGCAACAGTCACCAATGGGGTCAGGACAAGCAGGAGCCGATTCATGGGTTCATTTCAGCCATAATCGAAGTGACTTCCCTTTTTCTGTGCATTTACCATACGTTGACGTATGATACTTAATTCTGGATTTATTCAATCGAATTTGACCGCTTCGGATTTGTTGAAATTTATCGCTGGCTGCACGATTGCTTGAGTCACCAATTCAGAAACTTTACCACATGACTTTGCATTGCCCAATCCGGTATGAACTGAATTGTTTCAAACTTTACGGGGACCCGAATTTATGAACAAGCGTCTTATCCTTATCGTTATGTCTCTGGTGCTTTCACTGGATGTATTGGCGGCACCTACACAACCCGCGCGCAATAAAGACGGCAGTATTGTCACCGGGGTGTTGACCGCTGCCTATGATCCGGCAAACACGGTGAAACCCGTTTTTCCATTCCCTTTCAATCTGCTTTTTTTGAGTTCGAAAGATATGACTCTGGATTTGCCTCCTACAAATCCAAGTAAGCCCACTGATCCATCCGACCCACGGGTCGCACTGAATTCCCTTGATGGTTTCAGCACAGTTGAAAAGTGGACAACAACATTTATAGATGCGAGCGGAGCCCCCGGCAATATCAACCCGGCTTCGGTTGTTCCTGGCCAGTCAGTGAGAGTTTTGCAGGTCACCTCTCCGGCTCCAACTGTTCCCTATGTTGTGAGCGGAGTGGTTAAAGAATTGACGCCAGGTGTTGATTACACTGCCGTTGCGGCGCCGGGCGGTATCGTTGCCATCATTCCCTTGAAGCCCTTACCTGAGTTCTCGAACTTCCTGGCGGTGTTGACCAATGGGATTCGTGACAGTGCCGGCAATGATGCAACACCGTCGCAGACTTACTTCCTGACCAAAAGACGCACGCCTTGGGTCGATGCCAACGGCAAGAGTACGTACTCTCTTATTCCCGATGCGAACGCGAGAGCACTTGAGCCACAGCGTCAAATTACTCAATCCATGGAATTCGCAGCCGCCGCAGTGGGTGTTCCAGTTGACGATATTGTTTTGAGCTGGACAGTTCGGACGCAGTCGATCAGCCCAACCCTGCGTTTTTTAAGCGGCACTGCACAACCGGCTGATACCCTGTTCGCGCCAACAGGCTCCAATACCAGCATTATCGGTGGGGCAGGTTTAGCGGATATATCGATTGGTGTCATATCACTGCCTTATTATTCGGGCATCCCCAGCGCAGCAAATCCAATCGCATTTTTAACCAATTGGTGGAAAGCAGCGCCGGGTGCTTATATGCCGCCATTTGATAAGTTTGGTCTGGATCCAACATCAACCAATATCACACTTGCCAACCCCATCCCGGTTCGGACTGGTACTCAGACCGTCCCCTTGTTGGTTACTACTCCGGGAATGAAATCGGGACTGGTCAAACCAGCCGCAGGCTGGCCGATAGTTCTCTATCCGTGCAGTTTGACGCGCAACCGGACTGACGCACTGGTATTCGCTGACTCGCTGGCAGCGGCCGGATTTGCCGTTGTTGCCATCGACCAGCCATTACACGGCGTAGTACCTGATGCTGAGCCTTCTCTGGCCCCGTTTTATATCGAAAACACACCATTCGGCGACATCGCCAATGAGCGGACATTCGATGCCGATCTGGTCAACAATCAGACCGGCGCACCAGGCCCTGACGGACTGAAAGATGCATCGGGTACTCACTCGTTTAATTTGCTCAATCTACAGGTTGCCCGGGATAACCTCAGGCAGGCAGATGCAGATGTTATGGTGCTGGCGGCAAGTGTTGCTTCCATGGATATCGACAATGATGGTAGTCCTGACTTCAATGCCAACAACATTTCCTTGTACGGGTTTTCAGCCGGCGCTGCTGTCTCCGGAACGGTCGCAGCAATCGATCCACTGATTAAACGCCTCTATCTCAATGCCGCTCCCGGTTCCATCATGCGAACGATTGTCGCCGGTGCTTTTGGTGGGCGAATCAACGCTGCCCTGGCCTCAGCCGGGATCGTTAAAGGAACGGTAGCCTATGAAACGTTTCTGACGGCAGCCCAAACCTTATTCGACTCGGCTGATTCGATAAATTACACCCGGGAAGCTGCAGCAAAAATGCCAGTGCTGTTGCATGAAGTTATCGGTGATCTGACTGTGCCCAATGTCGTGGCCGGTGCACCCTTGGCAGGAACAGAAGCCCAGATTGCTTTGATGGGGCTGAAAAGCTTCAGTACAACCCAGGTAAATCTAGATGGTGTGCATGTGGCTGCGCGCTTCCTACCGCCAGCAATTCACAGTTCGCTCATTGATCCCAGGCTGTCTCCAGCCACGACTGCTGAAATGCAAATTCAGGCTGCTTCGTTCGTGGCATCGAGCGGGACTTTCGTTCAGGTCACCAATCCTGCCGTGATGCAGCCAGTGATAGCCGTTGCATTAACCGCAGAACAGGACGTCTCTGCCACCAGCGAAGGCGGATCCAGCCAGAAGAAGAGCCGGGGTGATCCAAATAGCAAGCTTCTGCGCCTTGGGAGGAAGCAACAATGAATATGACTCATTCTCAAAGAAATTCCATGCACACCGATAAAGGGTTGAAGCGTTGTAACGTCGAAAGTGGGATTCGAGAGGGTCTTTTCACCCTGCCTCCGCTGACCACCTTATGCGCCATGCTGATTTTGGGTCTTGCAAGCTCTGCTGTTTCAGCCAAAGAACTGAACCTGGGTGATGAAGTCAGCGGTAGCTGGGACACCACCGTCAGTTATGGAGCTGCCTGGCGGATCGGTGACTACGATGACGACAATGTCGGCAAAGCCGTCCACAACCCCTCAGTATTTGCTCTCAACAATGCCGGTCAGCGTGCCGCCCTGGGACGTTGGTCAGTGAATGGCGATGACGGCACACTGAATTATCCGGACAGTGGTGACCTGGTTTCAAGCACCGTCAAGCTGACTACCGAGCTGGATCTTAAGTGGCGGAATTTCGGTGGATTTTTCCGCGCCAGTGCTTTCTACGATTTTGAAAACGCCGGCAAGGATGTGCTGTCTCATGTGGCCCAGAGCCGGGTCGGAACAGACATTCGTATCCTCGATGCCTTTATTTGGGGCGACCACGCCATTGGCGATCGCAACCTGACCTGGAGGCTGGGTCGTCAAGTTGTGAGCTGGGGTGAATCGACTTTTATCCAGGGCGGCCTGAACACCATCAACCCGGTTGATGTTTCCAAGCTGCGTATCGCCGGTTCAGAACTCAAGGAAGCCTTCGAAGGCATCAATATGATCTGGGCAAATATTGATGTTACGCCCACCGTGTCCTTTGAGCCACTGTACATTTTTGAATGGAAGCCGATTATTCCCGATCCGGCTGGTTCGTTTTTTTCCACCAATGATATCGCAACCCCGGGTGGCTCTTACGCCATGCTGGGTTTTGGCACCGTGCCCCAGCCTGTGCTCAATCCTGATCTGTATTCGTTTGTTTGTTTGCAGGGTAATCTGGGCGCTTCCGATACAGGGCTGCCAGCTCAATTGGTCGGTGCAGGTTGCGCTAACAGCTTTCCACGGGGTGATACCATTGAAGCCAAGGATAGTGGCCAGTATGGTGCAGCCGTGCGTTGGTATGCGGAACAGTTGAACGGTACCGAGTTCGGGTTCTATTTCCTGAATTATCACAGTCGCCTGCCTTTGATCAGCGGCCGTGCGATAACTTCCACCGCTCTTAGTACCGGACGGTATTACACTGAATACCCGGAAGACCTGCACTTGATGGGTATCAGCTTCAACACCACAGTGGGCACCTGGTCCTTGGGTGGTGAAGTCAGTTACAGACCCAACGCACCGCTGCAGTTTGACGATGTGGAATTGCTGTTTGCCGGCCTGACGCCACTGAATCCGCTTATCCCCGCTCCGGTGCTTCGCTTCAAGAGCCAGTTGGGTGAGTACGGTCCAGGCGAAAACATCAAAGGCTGGGATGAGCATGAGATGTGGCAAGGCCAGTCCACCCTCACCAAGCTGTTTGGGCCGGGTAACTTATTGAGAGCTGACCAGATTGCCTTCGTGGCTGAAATTGGCGTCAATTATATTGCTGACCTGCCGGCAAAAGACTGGCTACGTTACAATGGCGACGGCACCGACACGGGTGGCGGCCCTGATTACCTGACCGGTGATTTCCGCAATCCGGAAACCGAAACCGGCGGTTTTGCTGATGATGTAAGCTGGGGCTACCGCTTGGCAGCTCGCGCTGATTACAACAATGCCTTCGGCACCGCATGGACCATGTCCCCAACCATAGGCTGGCAGCATGATGTCAGCGGAACCACTCCAGGACCGGGCGGCTCATTTATTGAAAGCCGTAAACAGCTGTCATTGGGCTTAACCTTCAGTTACCTGCAGCAGTGGGTGGTGAACGTGTCCTATACCGATTATTTTGGCGCTGGAAAATACAACCTGCTGACAGACCGGGACTTTGTTGGTGCCAGCGTCAGTTACTCATTCTGATCGAGGAATTTAATATGCTCAAAATGAACAAAATTGCTCTGGCAACCTGTATCGGGTTTGCAGCAATTGCAGGACAGGCCTTTGCGGGCCCCAAGCCGGACCAGGTGGAAAGACTCGGTAAGGATCTCACACCCATGGGTTCCGAGCGCGCGGGAAATGCAGATGGTTCCATTCCCGAATGGACTGGCGGAATTACCAAGCCTCCTGCCGATTATGTTCCCGGACAATTCCATACGGATCCATTCTCCAGCGATAAACCGCTGTTTCGTATTACTGCTGCCAATGCATCACAGTATGCCGACAAGTTGAGCGTGGGCCAAAAAGCGACCCTGGATAAATATCCTGATAGCTATTTCATGGATGTGTATCCCAGCCATCGCAGTGTTTCATTTCCGCAACGAACTTATGAATATACGGCTAAAAATGGTGCAGTTGCCAAGCTGGCTGACGGTGGCGAAGGTGTGCTGAATGCAGCTGAAGGCTTTCCCTTTCCGTTCCCGGAAAATGCGTATGAACTTATGTGGAATCACAAGCTCAAGTTCAAAGGCATAGGTGGC
Organism: Lysobacterales bacterium; assembly: GCA_037968555.1. Classification (GTDB taxonomy): domain Bacteria; phylum Pseudomonadota; class Gammaproteobacteria; order Xanthomonadales; family SZUA-36; genus JAWXBM01. The sequence goes on from JBBKVS010000052.1 coordinate 17,436, forward strand.
GTGCGCTACAACAACCAGGTCGCTCCTACTTCTGCTGGCGACTACTCGGTGACGGTAATCCGCGAAGAACTGCTGGGCCTGTACTACAAGGAAGGCGAAACCACCGAAAGTATCAACAACATCCTGCTGTATTTCTTCCAGGAAGTAGAATCCCCAGCACGCTTGGCAGGCAATATCCTGCTGGTGCATGAAACCCTGAACCAGGTTGTTTTACCCCGCCAGGCCTGGATATACAATCCCGGGCAGCGCCGAGTGCGTCGTGCACCTAACGTTGCTTATGACAATCCAGGTACTGCATCTGACGGGCTGCGCACCAATGATATGACAGACATGTTCAATGGTGCCATGGACCGCTTTGACTGGAAGGTGGTTGGGAAAAAGGAAATGTATGTTCCTTACAACTCCTATGGCGCACACAAGGCTGATACACCCTACGATGATTTCGTCAGGCCAGGTCATTTGAATCAGGATTTGATGCGTTATGAGTTGCACCGGGTGTGGGTAGTTGAAGCTACCCTCAAAGAAGGCCAGCGCCATATTAACCCCCGTCGTACCTTTTACATGGACGAGGACAGCTACCAGATTGTCCTGATCGATCATTATGATGGACGTGACCAGTTGTGGCGCGCATCTGAAGCTCATTCAGTCAACTATTATGATGTGCCAACGTTCTGGTCCACCATTGAAGCCCACTATGACCTTCAATCCGGTCGATACGTCGCACAGGGCCTGGACAACACCGGACCAGTCAATACCTTTAATGTTGAAATGAACCCGGCTCAATACACGCCTCAAGCACTGCGTACTCGCGGCAGGAGGTAATTTCTGAAAAAAAAGGCCAGCATATGCTGGCCTTTTGCTATTAATGATTTAGTATCATTGAAAATGGCGGCGCATCCTGGTGTCGCAGAAACTCTGAACAGATCAGGGTTTCCTTGATAATCCAAACTGTTCGCCCTGATGCAGGTACTTTAATGAATAGACTGCTTCGCGTTTTCTGCTCCTTGATTCTTCTCTGTCTGATTTTGCCAGCCAGCTCTGCAGTCGCCCAGATTGAAGCTGATGGCATCGATATCGAATACGCTGAAAATGTCCCGCTGGCGGCACACTCATTGTTGCTGGATGTCGTGCGTAAGGGTGATCGATTGGTGGCAGTCGGCGAACGCGGTCATGTGGTTTTTTCCGACGACCTGGGGAAAACCTGGAAACAGGCATCAGTTGTGCCCACCCGGGCAACCCTGACCACGGTATTGGCAGTCAAGCAAAGGCTATTCGCCGCCGGACATGATTCGGTGATCATGACCAGTGGCGATGATGGCGATACCTGGACACGCCAGTATTCCGATGCCGAACGAATGCAACCCATTATGGATATGTGGTTTACCGATGCAGACAATGGCATAGCCATAGGCGCCTACGGATTAATGCTTACCACCAGTGACGGTGGTAAGACCTGGGATGATTGGGCAGTCAACGATGAAGACGACGCTCACCTGAACAACATGCTTGAACTGGCCGACGGCAGTCTGTTGATAGCCGGAGAGGCTGGATTTTCTTATCGCAGCCAAGATACAGGTGAAACCTGGGACACACTGGACGTGCCATACCAAGGTTCCATGTTTAGTGCCGATCTGGCGGGTGATGCCTGTGTGCTTTTCTATGGCCTCAGAGGGCACATAATTCGCTCCTGCGACAGTGGTGACAACTGGGAAGAGCTGGACTCCGATTCGGAAAATACACTGGCAGGCGGCACCGGCTATGCAGACGGCGTGTTAATGGTCGGCAACAGTGGAGTCATAGTGGAGTACAAAAATGGTGGTCAACTATCAGTGTATAGCCATTCCAGTGGCGTGGATTTTTCAACAGCCATAAGACTTGAAGACGGGCGGTTTTTACTGGTGGGTGAAGACGGCTCTCATTTCTATCCTGAAAGCACCACAGGGGAGTCGAAGCCATGAATACAGATTCCCGACTGCATCACCTTGCTACTTTCCTGATCAATTTCCGCTATGGCATTGTTGCCGCCTTCCTGGTGGTGACGATAGGCATGCTGTATGCAACTACCAATCTCAAGATAGAGACTGGGTTCAAAAAACAGCTGCCACTCAAGCACGAGTACATGCAGACTTTCCTGCAATATGAAAAGGAATTTGGTGGCGCTAACCGAGTCCTGGTTGCACTGGTTGCCCGTGATGGCAACATGTTTACAGAAGAATTCTTCGAGGCTTTCGAGGAAATCACAGACCAGACCTTTTTCATCCCCGGTGTGGACCGCGCCAGCGTACGCTCCATTTTTACCCCCAATGTGCGCTTCGTGGAAATCGTTGAGGATGGCTTCGCGGGTGGCAATGTCATTCCGTCGGCCTTTGCACCGTCGCCCAAAATGTTCGAACGGGTGCGCTCAAACATCGTTAAATCAGGTGAAGTGGGAAGGCTGGTTTCCAATGATTTTTCAGGTGCCATGGTTTGGGCTAATTTACTGGAAGAAGATCCGGTCACTGGCGAACAGCTGGATTACCGACAGGTTGCCGAAAAGCTGGAAGAAATCCGCACCAATTTTGAGGGCGATGAATTCACCGTACACATCATTGGATTTGCCAAGATTGTTGGTGATATTTCCGATGGTGCGAAGTCCGTAATCTGGTTCTTCCTGGTGGCCTTCATTGTCACCGCCATCCTGCTTTACCTGTATTCACGATCAGTCTGGCTGACCGTCCTGCCTTTGGCCTGTTCCATAGTGGCGGTGATCTGGCAATTGGGTGTACTCAGTTTATTGGGTTACAGCCTGGATCCCATGAACATACTCACGCCGTTTTTGATTTTTGCCATCGGCGTCAGTCATGGTGTGCAAAAAATCAGTGCGTGGATCGTTGAAAAGAAATTTGCTGGCCGCACGCCGGATGACTGGGCACGTGATGGTGTGACCGATCTGGATCAAATTCCGCATCGATCACCCATGCATGGCTCGCGCGAAGCCATGAAGAAACTGCTGGCGCCTGGCGTAATTGCCCTGGTATCTGACACCATCGGTTTTCTGACCATATTGTTTATCCAGATCCGTATCATCCAGGAATTGGCCATCACCGCCAGCGTGGGTGTGACGGTTATTATATTGACCAATCTCATCCTGCTGCCCGTGTTGTTGTCCTGGGTCGAGATCCGCAATCCGGACAAGTTCCGCATGCGCCTGCTGGTCAATGCCCAGGGTGATTCACCATTCTGGAATTTTCTCACCCGCTTTACCGAACCGCGTCGTGCCGCAGCGGTCATTCTGGTAGGCCTACTGCTGTTTCTGGGTGGTGCGTGGAAAGCGCAGGATTTGAAAATCGGCGACTCTGAGGCTGGTGTTCCGGAGCTCAGACCCGATTCACGCTATAACCAGGATGCTCTTTACATCGCAGAGAAATTCTCCCTGGGTGTGGACCTGTTAACCATAGTGGCCGAAACGGTACCCAATGCCTGTACGGAAAGTTACCCGGTCATGGACACCATTGACAGGTTCGCATGGCATCTGCGCAATGTTGAAGGGGTGCAGAAAGTCATCACCCTGCCCATGGTGGCCAAGGTCGTTAATGCGGGCTGGAATGAAGGCAATATCAATTGGCGCATATTGCCACGCGATAACTACGTCATGCGGCAGGCTTTGAGCAATATTGACACGGCCACGGGTTTGCTCAACTCAGATTGCAGCGCCATACCTATCCTGGTGTTCACCAGCGACCACAAGGCAGAAACCATTGCGCGCGTAGTTGATCGCGTCAAGCAATTGCGCAAGGAGCTGCACCTGGATGATGTCGAGTTTGCCATGGGGCATCCTGTGCTCGACGAAATGGCGGATGATGACGAACCTGCCACCGCTGAAGCACTGCGCTTCCGCCTGGCAACTGGCAATGTCGGCGTCATGGCTGCCACCAACGAAGATATAGCGGCCGCCGAGAAGCCAATGCTGGCACTGGTATTTGGCGCTATCATCATTCTTTGCCTGATTACATACCGCTCGATACTGGGCACAATTTGTATCGTATTGCCATTGGTTGTTGTGTCTACACTGGCTGAAGCGCTGATGGCAGCCTATGGCATAGGCCTCAAGGTCAATACCTTGCCGGTGGTCGCTCTGGGCGTGGGCATCGGTGTGGATTACGGTATTTACATTTACCAAAAGCTAGACAGCCTGATCAAAGAAGGTTATCCGCTGGAAGAAGCTTATTACCGCACTCTGCGTTTGACAGGTCGGGCGGTTATATTTACTGGGTTCACATTAGCGGCGGGTGTCGGTACCTGGATATTCTCACCCCTGCAGTTCCAGGCGGATATGGGCATATTGCTGGCATTTATTTTCCTCGCCAACATGGTAGGTGCCATCATCATGTTGCCGGCGCTGGTTCGCTGGTTGATGCACCGCAAGGAAAAGGATCACTTCAATTTTCCTGGCGAATCGGCGGCCAAAACCGGTGAATAGAGTAATTGTCTTGCAAAAAACCGCAGATTTACGTACATTCAAATGATGAATGAAACCCACGGAACATTGGCAGACTTTACCCTCCGCCTGCGCCGACCCTCAATAAAAAATTGGGGCTGGGTAGCCGTGTAAGTATCATTCTCGCGTTAAGAAGGATCAAAAAACCCAGCCACTGGCTGGGTTTTTTGTTTTGTGAATCCAAGGATACTGTGATTTATTCAGAGCTTCCCTAAGAACAGGTAAGGAGTATTTTGATTTGGCCATGCAGCATTTTCTGACAACTCAGGATTGGAGCAAAGATCAGTTGCAGCAGATGCTGCAACTCGCCAGCGAGTTGAAAAAAAGCCCGTGGCAGAATCACCTTCGCGGCAAATCGATCGCATTGATGTTTCTTAACCCATCCTTACGTACACGCACCTCTTTTGAATTGGGTATGCAGCAACTGGGGGGTGTGGCCATCGTACTGCAACCGGGAAAAGACGCCTGGGGCGTGGAATTTGCGCCGGGGCAAGTGATGGATGGACGGGCTGAGGAACACATAACCGAAGTGGCCGGAGTCTTGTCCCGTTATTGTGATTTAATTGCCCTGCGTGCATTTCCCTTATTTAAAGATTGGGAAACAGACCGGCAGGATGCAGTGATTCGGGCCTTGGCCCAGCACGCCAGCGTGCCGGTGATTAACATGGAAACCATAGTGCATCCCTGCCAGGAACTGGCCATGATGCAAACCTTGCACGAGCATCTGGGCGAGGTAAAAGGCAAGAAGTTTCTGTTGACCTGGACCTGGCACCCCAAGCCCTTGAATACAGCCGTTGCAAATTCGGCCCTGTTGATGGCCAGCAAATTTGGCATGGATGTAACCGTATTGTGCCCTGAAGATGCTTTTCGGCTGGATAGCCAGTTTGAACAGGCAGCACGGGATAATGCAGTAATTTCCGGTGGTTCATTTGCTATCAGCCATGATATTGAAACGTCATATCGGGATGCAGATGTAGTTTACGCCAAAAGCTGGGGCGCGCTTCCATACTATGGCCGACCAGAAGAAGAGTGGGCTTTGCGAGAGCAGTATCGGCATTTCATTGTGGATGAAGAAAAAATGGCTTTGACCAACGGTGGTCTGTTCAGCCATTGCCTGCCACTGCGACGAAATGTGAAAGCCACAGACGGAGTGATGGACGCGGATTATTGCGTGGCTCTGGATGAGGCGGAAAATCGTCTCCATGTACAGAAGGCGATAATGATGACTTTGCTGGGCCAGAACGAGGTTTAAGCGGCATCTTCAAAACAGCAGAATTAATTAAGCAGAGATATAGAAGCAGAGATATAGATATGAGTGAGAAAATTGTACTGGCTTTTTCCGGTGGCCTGGATACCAGCTACTGCGTGCTGGATATGGTGCAGCAGGGCTTTGCAGTGCATACCGCCTTTGTCGATACGGGCGGCATGAGCAATGAGGACAAAGCCGCGATAGAAGCCAGGGCCATGTCGCTGGGTGCAGTCCAACACCACGAGATTTCGGTGGCTGATGAAATCTGGCAGGAATTCGTGGTGCCACTGGTCTGGTGCCACGCCCGAATGCTGGGTGAGTACCCCTTGCTGTGTTCGGACCGCTACCTGATCGTGAAGCATTGCCTGAAGTTGTGCGATGAGTTAGGCACGGTGCATTTCGGCCATGGTTGTACTGGCATGGGTAACGACCAGATGCGCTTTGACCAAACGGTGCGCAGTCTGGGTGATTACCAGATTCATGCGCCTATTCGTGATCTGCAATCCCGCGTATCAATGGTTCGTGATCATGAGATGAAGGTCTTGGCCGATGCAGGCGTAGAAATAACCGCCAGTAGCAGCCGCTATTCGATTAATGAAAATCTGCTGGGCGTCACCATTTCCGGCAGTGAGATCGACCAGTACCATGCCCCCGCTGATGATGTCTGGAGTATGACGCGATCCCGCCCGGATTGGCCACAGCAAGCGATGTCCGTCCGTATTGGTTTTGAACATGGCCGTGCGGTGAGTGTAGACGGCAAGGCGCTTCCTGGTCCTGAAATCCTGCAACAGCTGAACCAGAGGCTTGGAGCCTATGGCATAGGACGGCATATCTATACCGGTGATGTAACCATCGGCCTGAAAGGCCGCATTGCGTTTGAGTGTCCGGGCATAGACGGTTTGCTGGCTGCGCATCAAGCCCTGGAAGATGCGGTCAATACCCGCTTCCAGACCCAGTTCCGTGCTGGCATAGCGGCGCGTTGGGCAGAGCTGGTTTATGCCGGGTTCTTCTACGAGCCGCACAAACATGATCTGGAAGCTTATCTGCAGAGTTCACAGGAATTTGTCAGTGGCGAAGTCGAATTGGTCAGCGATGGGGGCTACTTGTTAGCTGCCAGTGTCGTTACGCCTTATCGCCTGCATAAGCCCGGTGCTGTGTACGCACAAAGTTGCGACTGGACTCCGGAGGAAGCTGTGGGCTTTATCAAGTTGCTGGGCCAAAGTACGACCCTGGCAGGAAAAATCAGGAAAAAGCAGGCGTGAGTCAACAATCCGTCCTCGGCCACCTCAGCAAGCTGGTGGCTTTTGATACACAGAATCCGCCGCGCAGCATCAGCGCTGAAGACGAGATATTCAGCTTTTGCGCAAAATTGGTGGGCAAGGCTTTTGATGTCCAGACTTGGGACCATGGCGACGGTCATGTCAGTTGGCTGGCAGTTCGCGGCCAGCCCAAAATCCTGTTCAATGTACATCTGGACACCGTTCCTGTTGGGGAAGGCTGGAGCAATGATCCACACCAATTGGTGGTGCGTGATGGCCGGGCTTATGGCCGCGGCAGTTGCGATATCAAGGGAGCGGCTGCGGTATTGTTGGAAATTGCTGCGCAAGCACCGGATCACATGGCCATTCTGTTTACCACCGACGAAGAAGGCGCTGGTGGTTGCTGTGTCAGCCGCTTCATTGACGCTGGATTGGTCGAACCGTTCAGCCAGGTAGTCGTGGCAGAACCCACACTGTGCCAGCCAGTGCTCGGTCATCGAGGTTTCCTTTCGGTGAAAGCCCGCTTTCACGGGATTCCGGGGCACTCTTCCGAAGCGCGGGCCTTGGACGATAGCGCAACGCACAACATGGCAAGCTGGGCGGCGGCAGCGCTGCAATTAGCTCGCCAGAAAAAATCTGAGCAAGCAGATCCGGGAACTTGCCTGAACATCGGCATCATGAATGGCGGTACCAAGAGTAACGTTATCGCGGGTGAGGCATTTGTGCATTGGAGCGCCCGCCTGAAGCCGGGTGACTCGAACGAGCAATTTCTGGATGAAATCAAAGCTTGCACCCATGAGCATGATAGGGTTGATTGGGATGTGCCATTTGCCGGCGAACCCTTGCCAGCATCCGGCATGAACTCAGAAGCAGCAGGGCATTTCTGTACACAACAGCAATTGAGTCCAGCTGCAGACGTTGATTTCTGGACCGAAGCCTCTTTGTTCTCGGCAGCCGGCAAGCCAGCCCTGGTGTTGGGGCCGGGCAATATCGCGCAAGCTCATCAAACTGATGAATGGGTTGCACTGAGTCAACTCGATCTTGCATTGAGTCTATATGGAAAACTGGTGACCACTGATGGGTGATATACGCAACACGGTTCGGCAGGTATTAAGCCAACTCGCCAACAGCCGCGAAGCTCGCTACTACTTGTCGCAGTACAGCAAGGAAGACCGCATGGAGTTTGCGGTGGTCAAGGTTGGCGGCGCGATCATCGAGGAGCAACTTGATCAATTGGCGGCTGCCCTGGCGTTTTTGCGCAATCTCGGCCTGACGCCGATCATTTCGCATGGTGCTGGACCGCAATTGGACAAAGCCCTTACCGAAGCCGCCATTCCGACCGAGAAATACAATGGGCTTCGCGTTACGACACCTGAAGTCATGGCCATTGCCCGCCCCGTTATTTACCGTGCCAACCGGCATATTGTTGCAGCATTGGAAGCTCAGGGTGTAAGGGCAGAGGGCATTCAGCACGGTGTTTTTGAGTGTGACTACCTCGATAAGGAAAGACTGGGCCTGGTGGGGGAAATAAAGGGCATTGATCTCGAGGCCATCCGCGAGGCTATAGATCACGGTATGTTACCGGTTGTTGCCTGCATGGGTGAAAGCTCAACGGGCCAGGTGATGAATATCAATGCCGACATTGCCGCACGTGAATTGATCTGGGCTGTGGAGCCACAAAAGATCATCTTTCTGACCGGGACGGGCGGTTTACTTGACGAGTCAGGCCGGGTGATTTCATCCATCAGCCTGAAGACCGACTATGACAACCTGATCAGCCAACCCTGGGTGCATGGCGGCATGCAGCTCAAACTCGAACAAATCAAGAACATACTTGAGAAATTGCCGGATTCCGCTTCGGTTTCCATTACCTCAGTCGAAAACCTGGCCAAAGAGCTGTTTACTCATCGCGGCGCCGGCACGCTGATTCGCAAAGGTGAGCGGATACTCGAGCTTGACGATTTTGATGAAAGTAATCGACATCTGGCCGTAGCCTTGCTGGAGCAGAGTTTTTCCAGAAAACTGAAACCCCGCTATCTCGAAGATTTGCCCTTTGATTTTGTGTTGGTCAGTGAATCATTTGGTGCCATGGCCATCCTCGCCAAAGGAGTGGATGGTATCCCCTACTTGGACAAGTTCGCTGTTACGCCTGAAGCTCAAGGCGCAGGGCTGGGTTCAGCCGTATGGCAGACGCTGGTGCAACGTTGTCCCCAGTTGTACTGGCGTTCGCGGGTCGGAAACCCGGTCACGCAGTGGTATTACGAACAGGCAGACGCCAGCTTTACTCAAGGTGCTTGGGTGGCTTTCAGTAAAGGCATTCAGGACCAGGATCAAATCTGGCGCTGCAGGGAGGATAGCCTGTCACAGCAGGAAAGCTGGCTGGCACTCGAGTCTGAACAGGAAGGCGTGAAATGAGCATTAAAGTGGCCGTTATTGGGGCTCGCGGGTACACGGGCAGTGAATTATTGCCCATTCTGTATCGTCATCCAGAGTGTGAAATTGTTGCTGTGGGATCAGGCAGTGCGGCGGGTCAGGCTTTGGTCGATCATGTAAAGGGTCTTGATGGTTTGGAGTTGAGCTTTTCTGACATCCAGCCAGGCAACCTGACTGAATTTCCTGCGGACCTGTACATACTTGCCTTGCCTAACGGGCAGGCCGGCGAATACGTTGCGGCGGTAGACCAGCACTTTCCGGATGCAGTGATAATCGACCTGAGTGCGGATTATCGCTTTGATGACAGCTGGCAATACGGGCAACCGGAGCGCTTCGCCAGAAAATTGGTGGGTGCACGCCGAATTTCCAATCCTGGCTGTTACGCTACTGGTACCCAATTAGCACTGATGCCGGTCAAGGAAAAACTGGTCAGCATGCCAGCGGTTTTTGGGGTTTCCGGCCACAGTGGTGCAGGCAAAACACCCTCGCGTAAAAACGATCCGGCCGTACTGAAAGACAATTTGCTGCCCTATGCCCTGGCAGACCATGTGCACGAACGGGAAGTTTCGTACCAGTTGGGCAGGGACATCCGTTTTATGCCGCATGTGGCCCCTTTCTTTCGAGGTATCACCTTGACTATTGCGGTTGAATTGGATGCCCCGCAGTCGCCTGAAGACCTCTTGGCTCTATATCAGAAGACTTATGAGCCATTTTCCCTGATAACTGTAAAAGCCGAGGTACCGGAAGTGACCGAGGTCAGAGGCACCCATGGAGTCATCATCGGCGGATTCACGGTCAGTAAAACCGATGCGAGGCGAATCGCCCTGGTCAGCGTACTGGACAACCTGCTCAAAGGTGCAGCAACCCAGGCCATCCAGAATATGAATCTGGCGTTTAATTTGCCTGTCGACACGGGCCTGGAGTTGGATGGCTTTGTCAGTCACGTTGAATTCGATGGTTGATTTTCTTTGGCAAGGCGCAGGCGTTTTGGCGGTGGATGAGGCCATCATGAAATTCATGGCGGGCGATGATGTTGTACTTGATCGTGTGCTTTTTCCTCACGATGTTCGTGCCACCATTGCCCATGTGCGTGGATTACAACGAATCGATGTGCTCGGCGAGGAAGATGCAGCCCGGCTGTGTGAGCTGTTGACAGAACTGCTGGGCCTTTTCAAGGCAGGAAAATTCCAACTTGATGAACGCTTTGAAGATGGTCATTCGGCAATTGAAAGCTGGTTGACCGAACAGGCTGGTGACTTGGGTGCCCGGGTGCACACCGGGCGCAGCCGCAACGACCAGGTGGCAGTTGCTACGCGGCTTTACATGATGCATTGCTTGAGGGACTTGGCAAGACTGGAAGCTGCGATAGCCTCAGCATGTCTTGAACAGGCCAATACTCATGCCATGTTGCCGATGCCGGGTTATACACATCTGCAACGTGCTGTGCCTTCCAGTGTGGGCTTGTGGCTC
>JBBKVS010000053.1:0-3001 GCA_037968555.1 Lysobacterales bacterium
TTTGTTGTTTATGAAGTTCCTTTAGAAACTCAGGCGCAAGGTCAGCTCCGTTGGGCCAGATTACAGTTTCCAATTCCGGATCGACGGCCACTTTCTTGAATGTGTTTAAGTCCCTTAGCGGTTCAAAAACAGGCCCGTTAAGCACGCCATCCAGATCTACCTCTCCAGCTGTGCCATCATCAAATGCGATCCAGAGCTTGAATCCGGACAGGTATTTGGCAGATTTTATGTGCAACATAGGGCTTACTCCAATGGCGCAATATAGTTTAAAGGCTGGCCAGCTCTTGCCCGCTGCCAATTGCCTTCCAATTCAGTCTGGTGCAAGCCAATCCAGTCTTCAACAAACGTAACTGCACGACCAGGTAACTCACCTTCGATGATGGAACCCTCAAAGTCAAACAGAGCTTCATACCCCGAGTACTTGGCATGAAGATGCGGCGGGTTGTGGTCATTGAAATACATCGCAATCACAATACCGTAAAAGCGACTGATTACCGGCATAAATGTATTCCCTATTTTGTAAAGCTAGAAATTGAACTGCTGGCAGTTGCATCATCATGCCCGTTGGCAATCTGCAGGAAAGAGGAAAAACGCTTCGATTACGTAGGAAAAGCCCTACACTTAAGCAAGTTGCATAGCCAGAACCGGCGTTCCCGCGGCAACGCGCCCCACCTGTAATTCCACGAAACTCGCAATATTTCAGCCAACCTCCCGCCTCAAGCGCAAAAGTTTCTGGCTTTACGCCGCTTTCAGGTAAGCTGCCCTGAAACCAGAAACCATCCCCCGCAGGTCATTGTTAAGACTGCATTTTGTTAAGACTGCCAGATAATGTGGAGCCAGCAACTCGGGATAAACGATGGATCATCCCCTGACAGAAATCGTTTACTCACCCGATTCCGAATTACTGCATTTCGGCACCTGATCAGGTGGCTATGGAATCAATATGATTTCGCGCAAGACTTCGGGATGCCGTGCGACAACCTTGAGGAGCGTTTCTGCGGCACCAGAAGGTTGGCGGCGACCCTGTTCCCATTGCTGTAGTGTTCTGGCCGAAATATTCAGGGCCGCAGCAAACTGAGCTTGCGATAAACCAGCCTTGAGGCGTGCAGCAACGATCTCGTTCGCCTCGACCTTGTACCGGGCGCCGTGTTCCCCGGCCTTCACATCCCGGATGGCCTGCAAAAGCTCCTCGCCAATGTTTCGCTTTGCGTCCCGGGACAGCAACTCTTTTTCACGACGTGGCATGGCCCATCTCCGCTGCGATTTTTCGCAGTACATGCGCGGGAATATTCTCCTGCGTACTCTTGGAATAAATGGTAAGCAGCACGAGCGCACCAGAAAAAAGACGCACAGTATAGATGACGCGCACACCACCTCTCTTGCCACTACCAACACTCGTCCAACGTATCTTGCGACAACCGCCGGAGCCAGGAATGATGTCTCCTGCTTCGGGACTGCTTGCAAGAAATGTTGCAAACTCTCCGCGATCTTTCTCCGACCAATAATCTGGCCATAGCTTTGTGAAAAGCGGAGACTCAATGATGGTCAGCAACATTTTAAGTATGCGCCATTGGCGTATAGCTGTGCAAGTCGGTTAGCAAAGTTTTGCTAAGTGTCTGCATAGCAACAACTCCTGCAATATCTACGTTTGACTCAGAGCTGCGACCAAGTCATGCATCTAATAGTCAATTTGAATTGTCGCTTGGAGCCGGGTTAAGTGATGTAAGAAAAGCCCTCTCGATGGGGTAGGAAATCAACGTGCAGCGTGGGCTGCCAGCAGGCGATTCCGCGGGAGCGCGAAATTATGCGACGTCAGCCTGGATTGCTTAGAGCGATAGGGACATTTCCTTCTCGGTCATACTTTGCAATAGCAGATGCGTAACTTGCCACAAGTGTGGAATCACTACCAAAAAGAACGCAGACACCCAGAGTACAGACGCAGTCTCAAGGCACCCGTTCACCGGGCACAGCAGCCGCTATCAATGCTGACATCAGATGAGGGCCTGCAGGCCCTTGTCGGCGATGAGGTTGCAAGTTACTCACGAGTGCATGGGGACGCAGTAAGTTTGACGCCGAGAGCATGAAGCAACTTCAACATCGTGTCGTAACGCGGCTTGGCACCGGATGTCAGTGCCTTGTAAAGGCTTTCGCGGCCAAGACCCGAATCTTTGGCGATTTGTGCCATGCCACGGGCTCGAGCCACATCACGCACCGCGGTTAGAAATACATCGGGATTGGGGTCTTCCAATGCGGCAGTGATGTATTCCGCGACGGTCTCATCATCATTGAGGTAATCGGCAGCATCGAAAGTCGCAAATTTTGCCATGGCTCACTCCTTGATTCAAAGCCCGCGCCATCTCGATGGCACGTTTGATGTCACGCTTCTGCGAGGACTTGTCGCCGCCTACTTTGTCTTTCAGGCTGGCAAGCCAAGCATCGAACTCCTCCGAGCGCTCAAAGGTATTCATGCATCACTGTGTATCCGTATGGATACCACTTTTCAGTCCAGAATTCAAGGTTTTTGAGCACGGGAGTCCTATTTGGTAATCGTGAAGCCATTTAAAAAACCTGGAAGAATCCTGCGTTGGTTTTGTAATTCGCAACAAGGGAAATACACATTAGAATGTGTAGGAAATTCACGCGCGGTGCGCGCCGGGAAAACGGTCGCATTGAGCAATTGACGGTGCTGTTTCTGGTATAGCAGCTCAAGCGCTTAGATTTGAAAGCGGTTTCAGGTACACTCATTCTCCAAGCCAGTGACAATCAGGTCATTGATTTGAGCAGGGAAACGGCAAAGACCGAATAACACGATGGATCGTCCCCTGAAAGAAACCGGCTACACAGCCGATTTTGAATTACAGCATTTCGGTGCTTAAATCACCCCGCGCTCAGCCAGGTGATTGTTCGGCACCATCCGTTTATGCAGCACACCAAATACGACTAACTGTTGATCATGCACCAGGTAGTAAATAACATGACTCGAATGAGGAAAACTCAAAAC
>JBBKVS010000054.1:0-18254 GCA_037968555.1 Lysobacterales bacterium
GGGTAGGATTTCCAGGCCATAGCCGGAGCTGAAAACAATGCGGTAGCCAGCAAGGCTACAGATAGTTGGGTCAGTATCTTCACTTTGAAAACTCTCCTGATTGAGAACTGCCATACCCAGTCTAGCCCCAATTCGTTCAATTCGCTGCAGTTGGTAAATTGAAAAACTCCGGTTAGTCATCAGACGGTTTGCTCCGTGAGACTGTACCCACAACCCAGGAGACTGATCACTCCAGACCATTCTGCTGTTTCATGATTTTGTGGATGGCAGCGCCCAAGACCTGGTGATCAACTGCTGAATTCTTGCGCAGGACATTGGAAATTATGATCACAATATAATGCAGCTTCACGTCGCCAATTTCCTGTTCGATTATGGCCACGGAATTCATGTAATTGATCACGTTGCCATGATAAGGCAAGCACTTGAAGCCCTCTTCCGCTCTGCACTCAAAAAGTGAACCGGATTTGAAATACACAGCGGCATCATTGAGCTCTGGAGAGGAGACGTAACGGATACGACGCTCGGTAATGTACATCAGCCTCTTGATCTGGCGACTGCTCCATTCGTCGACCAACTTACCTTCTTCCATTTTGATCACGTATTGCATCAGGGATTCGGCAGTTCCGTAACTATTGCCGCCGCCATTGACATACTTCTTGCCTTGCCTGGTCAGGAAACTGCCCTGGCGGAATTGATCCAGTGACAGACCGTTGCGGGTGACTGGCTCCCAGAAGGTTTGCTGGAACAGCTCGGTCAATTCTGCGCTGGGCGTGTCTTTAAAGAAGCGGACGATCTGTTCTTCAGACACCGGGTAAGCCTTACCAAAATGGCGCAATAACATGGCTTCGCGCATGACCATGGAAGCAGCCGAATTGGAGCTGACCGACAACATCCAATCCAGGTATTCCCACAGCGACCCTTGATCGCCATCCTGCATGACGCGGCGCACCAAAGTGCGGTTTTCCACGTCAAACAGACGTATCGTGTGATGATCCCGGTGAATAAAATCATCGGCCGTGATCACAGTGTCCCGCAATACTGCACTCCGGCGATCCAGGTCGTCCGGCCAGGTGTCTGCCAGCGCCTGGAACAATCCAAGTGCCACCAGTAATTTGCCCACACTACCCACATTCTGGCGGTGATCAGCGTGATATTCTGCATACACCGGTTGATCGGGATGGGTCAGGTCCAGAACGGCAAAACCATAAGCTTCCTTATTTTCTCCCAACAACGCAGTCAGCTTGGCGGTCAATTCGGCGTTGGCTGGGGGTACCACAAAATCAGGACAATCGAGCAGGCGGATATCAACTTGATCAGTACTCAATAATGCTCCATGAGGCTGCTTGCCACCTTCAGCCAATCCTTCATGCGCAAGCCGTGAGCCCTCAACTCTGCGAATCCCTGTTTCTTCGTATCCGTCCAGCGGATAAGCCCACAACGAGTTTGCAAACAAGCCAGCCAGCAAAGCGGGAATGGCGAGTTTGGCGATCATTTTCAGACGCATCATTGCGGAACTCCTGTGAGGTCAATCTGGATGTTTTCGGTGTCGATCAGGCGCGCTTCCATTTCCTGCAGATAGCCGATACCACCGGCCATCTTGCTTTCAAGGAATGGCCGTATCTGAAATAGCCTCAAGTCGCCGGCAAGGAAGCCGAACTCCACATCTGCAGGAGCCGGGTTTCCTTCATCGTCGATAATGGATGGAAAAGTAAAGGGCAATTCTTTGGAAAACTCGATCAACTGTGCAATCTCGGCAGCTTGCAGTACCGTGTCACTGCCGCTACTGGGCAGCATCTCCAGTCCACCCAGGGGATTAGGCACTCGGCGCCCCGGCGCGGTAGCAGTCGCCAGAACCGTCACATAACTGCCATCAAGGGCAATACGAAGCGACTCAGCTGCCTGGCCATCCACAGCGCCGCCCAGCCCTTCGTTAACTGCGACCGAGATGACGTCACGGTTGCCTGTATCAATATCCTGGGTAACCAACACACCGGACTTGTCATTGCCAACTGACTCCAGCAGAAGTATGGACGTGTACACATGCTCTGGCTGCGTCATGAGTGACTGGCGCCAGGCAAAAGCCCGCGCTGTAAAAGGTGAAGCCCAGACCGCAGCAATGCCGCTGATCAATTTATCGAATCCAACTACATTGGGAAGCGTCAGGTTCAGGCCGGCACCGGTAAAGCCGGGCAGGTCTTCAACATTGGTATCTGAACGTACAAATACACCAGGCAGTTCTCCGTAGCCAAATGTCTCCAGCAGAGCCGCTCGCAACTTCTTTTGAAACTCGGCACTGGGTTTGGTTTGGCTGATTATTCCATGCAGTTCTGCACGGAAGGCTTCGGTTTTCTCAGTTCGCATGGGATCATCAAGTGGAATTTCTCCGAGTTGCTTATAGCTGGCTACCATCCAGTCAAACACCGTACCTTGCCCACCCGAACGGGGCCGATCCAGCGCTTCCTGTTTGAACAGGCCAAAGGGTATGGCGATACCCCTAGATACCTTCTGGGGATAACGCGCTCGCAGCTCACCCAGCTTGGCCGCCTTGGGGCCCACCACCCGGCCGGAGTCGGATGCTCGCAAGTCATCCAGTTGAAGTATCTCGCGCACAGACAGGTCAAGCTTGTCCAGGTCAGGTTCAATTTTTACGCCCCGGTCAGCGCCGCCACTGGCAAATACTGCGCTCCAGCTTTCGTCCCATTCAGATAACTCCACCAGCCCGGATTTACTGACTGCCAGCACCACGCGCTCGCCATCGTGCCTGGCCAGGGTATCCAGCAGCGAGCTATCCACGGTGACATTCGGAATGCCCAGGTTACGTGCCAGCAGTTGGATGTGTGAAAGCGGGTTGCCCTCGCCCTCGGTCAGAATTCCGGCAACCGGGGGCAGCTCTGAAACTGTTTCCGGCAATACGTAAATACCATCTGATTGGAAGTTTTCCAGCTCTGTGAGATCCGGCGCTACATGCAGTATCCCGCTTGCCAGGCCTGGATTCAGTGCAGTGAATCCAACACCAATACTTTCGCCGAACAAATGATGTTTCACGCCAGCCAACAGATTGGCATCCCGTGACAAACCATCCAGAACCTGGGAAAAGAACAGCAGCGAGCTGCCGCGCAACTGATCCTGAATGAACAACATGGCCATGGGCTCAATTTCAGCCAGCTTGTTCATTGAGCTGAAAAAATGCATTCGCAAAGCCTGCGTACCCCAACCCGGAACACGACCCAGGTATGCAAGCTCACTTAAGTATTCTCGCAGGCTAACCGTGTCCGTTCCGAGATCGTCAATCGAACGATTCAGCTCCTTGAGCAATCGCAGGTTAATCAAGCCCGTTCCATAGGACGCCTGCCCCGCGCCGCGCAAGTAAGCCAGCCTTTGCAAGCGGCTGGCACTATGCAGGCCCGCGCGCAATTCAGCAGAGGCCCTGAAATTCTGGCTTTCCACTTGCAAGCTCAAATCCAGCACTTCCAAACGTACTGACAGAGAATTGATACGCGGTAAAGCATCGCGCAACTCTATAAGCAGGCTTGAAGTTTCTGCATAACGGGCTTGGGCCGAGTTGTCAGCCTGAAGCCGGGAAGCACTGCTGCGCAGTAATTCCTGTAGCCAGGGTGCCAGGGTATATTTCTCCGCAAGCTCTTCTAACTGCTGCTCCAGCGGAGCCGCTTTGTACACCTGATCAATTTCATCAGCAAGATTCAGGTAGGGCTGGCGAGCAGACTCGTCGGCCAGAGCCGCTGCATACGCTCTCACCCGGGCTGCGTCCTCGGCTGCTGGGGCGCTGTGTATCTTGGCTCGTAGTGGTTTGAACGCATTATCCCGCTCCGACAGGGATGCCGACACCTGCCTCACTTTCTGCACAGAAGCGCTGCTTTTACCGTGCGGCAACAAACGCACCGCTACTCGCAATTGAGTGTAGCGGGGACCCAGCCATTCTGGCTGCGAGGCCATTTTCTGCAGTAAGAGGTTAGCGCCCGCCCGCTCGCCCTCCTCTTGAAAAGCTCCCCTATAAAACAGGGCCTGTCGCAAAATCCAGCCATCATCCGCACTGACGAGAAAGCGTTCAATCAGAATTTGCGCCAGCTTGTTGCCGGCATCGGAATCTGCCAGAAATTCTTCTGGCTTGATTCCTGCCATGAAGTTGGCGACCAGGTAACCTTGCTCGCGCAACTCAAGAGTTCGATTATTCCATTCACCATGTTGATGGCCACCTTCGTGATCCCTGCAACCGTAGGATTGGGGAAGCTGGACGCTGCCATCATTGCAAAACCAGCGAATGTTGGAAAATGGTCCGCGGCTGGCAGACTTCATTTCCAGGATCCACTGACGGTAAACATTAGTCTGTTCAGTAGCAGCCTGAAGCGACATGGAGCAAAGCAGCGCCAGGCTCAGAGCGGCAAGGAATTGAAGGTTCTTCTGCATGACAGCAGCTCCGGCAGTAAATATTTTGATCGCTGAGATTCGGTTACATCTTGGCAATTTGATTCTCAATAAATTCATTTAGATGTGCAAACCCGCTTCATGTATCGAAAACAAATGTATAAGAGATTTACCCTACAGGGCAGGAGGCTCTAAACCGCGATTACTTACCAAACCAGCTCACTATATAGAAATGCCAGAACAATTTATTGGACGGTCATAGTCGATACGGGAGACAATAAGCATCTGAATTCAATCTTTTAATCGAATTTCGTCAAGTTAATCTGCGCGTTCCTGTAGCCAGGCGCTGCGCTGGCTGGCAAACGAATACAGCTATCAAGACAGTCCGGGAGATCCAAATGAGTAGAACCAAGTCACAAGCCACTGTTGAGTTGGAGGATGATGGCTTTGTCAGCGGCCTGGAAGAGATGTTCAACCTGGACGCCGAATCCATTCAACAGCTCGATACCGAGTATCGCGCACGGCTGGCCAAGGTTACTGGTGGCTTGTCCCCTGCCCTCTATGCCACCGCCATGACGGATTGGCTTTCGCATCTGGTGATTTCTCCTGGCAAACAGGTTTCGCTGGCCAAAAGTGGATTGAAGCGTGTCATTGGTATCGGCGATCTTGTGCTGAGCAGCCTGGCCGGACGAAAAAAAGAGCAGCCATTCAAAGCGCCCAAGGGCGATCATCGTTTTTCTGCAGAAGAGTGGCAGAAAGCCCCCTTCAACATTGCAGCGCAAACTTTTTTGGCCATGCGTGAATGGGCCATGGAAGCGGCAAGTGGCATCCCGGGGCAGGACCCTGATCACGAAGCTTTCGTGAAGTTTGTCATGGGACAAACCGTGGATACACTTGCACCCTCCAATATCCCCTTGATGAATCCCACCGTGTTGAAAACCACGGTCAAGGAAAAGGGTGCCAACCTGGGTCGGGGAGCCAAGTTCCTGTTGGCCGATGGCATCAACAAGGTGCTCCGAAGGCAAGCGCCCATACCTGGCCTGGAAAAATTCCGCGTGGGTGAAACCCTGGCTGTTACACCCGGCAAAGTGATCTTTCGTAACGAGCTGTTCGAGTTGATTCAGTATTCAGCCACAACAGCCAAAGTAGAAAAGGAGCCGGTACTGATCGTACCGCCCTGGATCATGAAGTACTACATTCTTGATCTATCGCCGGAAAACTCCCTGGCCAGGTACCTGGTTGAACGAGGCAAAACCGTCTTCATGATCTCCTGGGTCAATCCCGGATCTGAATTAAGAGATTGCGGCATCGAAGAGTATCTGGAAAACGGCATTATGGCCGCTGTAAATGCTGTTCAGAAAGTAGTTAAAGACAGCAAGATCAATATAACTGGCTATTGTGCAGGTGGCTCGCTGGCCACCATTGCAGCTGCTTACATGGCGCGGGAAAAAGACGACAGGATCAACTCCTTGACCACGTTTACGGCGCAAACAGATTTCAGCGAACCGGGCGATATCAAGGTTTTCCTGAACGAATCAGAATTGGCGTTCATGAAGGACATGATGGAAGCAGATGGCTACCTGGATAAATCCTACTTTGCCAAGTCTTTCAGCGCGCTGAACCCGAACGCCCTGACCTGGGGCCCGATGATCCAGCGATATTACCTGGGGCAGGAGACCGGTTTATTCGACATCATGGCCTGGAACACCGACCTGACCCGCGTACCGGCCAAATTGCACTATGAATGTATGAAGTCGATGTTTGTACGCAATGAGATTGCCGAGGACAAATTCCGAATCAAGGGCAAGACGCTTCACCCCAGCCAGTTGAAAATCCCCTTGTTCTTTGTGGCCACCACCACCGACCATGTGGCGCCCTGGCAATCAGTGTACAAGATTCACCGATTGGCGCCGTATGCCGATCTCTGTTTCTGCCTGACCACCGGCGGACACAATGCCGGTATTGTTTGCGGCCCGGAAAACCCCAAGCGCGCCTATAGACTGTCCCAACGCCAGGCGGGTGATCCCTTCAAGCATCCGGATGATTTCCTGAAAGATGAGGTGGAGCTCTCAGGTTCCTGGTGGACCGCATGGTCCAATTGGCTTTCCACTCAATCCAGCGGCCAGTGTCCTGCCCGTAAAATTGGCGGAACCGGCAAGAACAAACTCGAAGTGCTGTGTGATGCGCCGGGAGAATATGTGTTTGTGCAATAAGCACGGATACCTTGGTCCATAAATGCTCGATCAAACCAAACTCAATAGCGTTATCTCGAGTTTTGAGGTGCCCATCGAAAAAGGCCGGGTGGGCTTATTCAGAAAAGCCATTGGTGATGAACCATCTAAAATAGAAGCCGGGCAAGCAGAACTGGTACCGCCAACCCTGATTGGTTTTGGACTAGACCCGGCTCCTTTCGACTTTGTGGATATTTTCGAAAGGCCACTGGGCAATCTATTGCATGCTAACCAGTCCATTCGTTATCTCAAGCCCATTTATGTCGGCGACGTATTGTCGGGAAAGAAGCGGGTGGTTGAAATCTTCGACAAAAAAGAAGGCCAACTTGAGTTCCTGGTGCTGGAAATTGAATTTCGCAACCGGCTGGAAGAGTTGGTGGGCGTCAGCCGGCAAACCCTGGTATTTGTTCATAAGCAGGTCGCTTCATGACTAAAACCAACAGCTTCAATCCGGGAGACAGCTTGCCCGCTATGCAATTTCCTCCCATCAGCCGTGCCACACTGGCTTTGTATTGCGGTGGCTCAGGCGATCACAACCCGATTCACGTCGATATCGACTACGCCAAAAGCAGCGGGCTGGATGATGTTATCGCGCACGGCATGTTAATCAAGGCCCTGATTGGACGCGCCATAACGGCCTCCGTGAATCAGCAACTGCTGCAACGGTTTGATACGCAGTTCATGGCCCCCACGCACATCGGCGATTCGATTACCGTAACTGCTGACGTTGATGGGTTTGAAGACGTGGACGGTACTGCCCTAACTGTAATCAAGGCCGAGGCCGTGAATCAGAAAGGTATAACAATTGCTAAAAGTCGTGCCTGGATCAAGCAAAACTAAAGTTATCCTGGGTGCCAAGCACCGCCGTTCACCATCCCAATCTGCTTTTCAAAAAGGCCATTGCCATCAACGTCGATGGAACCGATTTGGCCAGTCGGTGTGCGGGAATAGCAACAGCCGGTTCCGGCTGCAAGGACAGCAAACTCATGTCATCGGCAACCAAAGCAGCAGCCATTTCTTTTCCCAGAATGCTATTGATTGCCAGTCCGCGCCCATTGCAAGCCTGAATGGCAAAAACCCCGTCTTCCAAGCCAAATATTTTAGGTAACAATTGCGAATTAAGCCAGGCAGTGCCGTGCCACAGGAACTCAATTGACACCGGCTCAGTTAATGGGAAATGTTCTACTAATCGGCGTTTTGCTTCACCAATCAGGTTTTTGGTACTACGACGAACAAAGAAATCCGGAAACGCGGCGACCAGCCTGCCTTCGCGGTCGTAGCGAGCTGTGAAAAGGTACGATTGCTTATCAGTAAAAGCGGCGCCAGCGGGTAGGATTTCAGCCCTGATTTCTGCCGATAAAGGTTCGGTGGCATACTCGTAAACACCGAGTGGCAATATGGTTTTTTGCAACTGCGGGTGCAAAGCGGCATTGCCACCATTGGCGGCAAGAACCACCCGTTTGGCGTCCAGATTGCCTTGTTTTGTACTCAATCTCCAGCCGTTCAGACAGCGTTCGATTTTCTGTACCTGACTGGCGCAAAATAATTCAGCCCCCAAGGCCACGGCACTTTTAGCCAGGCCACGACAATAGGCAAGGGGATTGAGCGAACCGCCTTGTGCAAACCGAATTGCGCCAACATACTTTGTAGCCCCTATCTCGGCCATTGTCCGTTCGGCTGAAACACATTCAACATCAAAACCAAATTGGCGCCACTCACTCGCCCGCTGCGTCAGCATCGTCATTGTGGCTGTGTCATGCGCCGGTATCCAGAAGCCTTCCTGCTTGGCGTCACAATCAATACCCAATGCTTCAATAATTTCAAAACACTGGCGCGCGCTGGAACCTACCATTTGACGGAGACGTCCACCCCGTTTCTGGCCCAGCGCCTGCTCAATTTCCACCGGACCATGCTTGACGAAATCTGGGGCAATCAAACCGCCACTTTGCCCGGTAGCACCATCACCAGGTTGGCCGGCATCAAGAACCACAACAGATTTCCCTGCCTGCGCAAGATGCAGTGCAGTTGAAAGGCCGGCAATTCCGGCCCCAACAACGGCCACGTCAGTCTGGTGCGAACCAATCATTGAAGAAAGATTCGAGCCGCTGCTAGCCGTTGCCTCCCACAGAGTTTCTCCGCTTGGCCAAATTGATTTTAGTTTTGCATGCATATTTTGTCGCTTACCGGATCAGATCTGCCCGGAACTGAGCGATTATCCTGATTGTTGGCAAACCAGCTTCACTCCTTAATTTGAAGTTGGTGTGCATATTAAAATATTCAGCTAGTGCGGCTTCAATGCTGTCCTGATAGCAACGATTCCCAAAGCATTCTCAGCTGGCTACTCAATTGCTGACTTGGATAAATTATGTACCAAGTGATTGAGCAATCTGACCAGTTCCTCAAGTTGCTCTGCTTCCAGCCCTTGCACCGCGCGCTTCAATTGCCGACTGCCAAAACGCATCACTTTTCCCGCCAATTCATGGCCCGCAGGCGATAATTCCACGTTGGTAATTCTGTTGTCTTTCGAATCGGAACTCTGGCTGATCCAGCCCTCCTTTTGCATACGAAGAAGCGCTCTGCTGGTGGTAGTCCTCTTGATCAACGCAAAAGCTGACAGGTCTTTGATATTGATCGACCTACAGCTCTTCAAAATGGTGAGCAAGCGGTAGGTTGTCCGATCCAGTCCAAACTTTTCTATTGCCTTATCAAGGTCCTCATGAAACATAAAGTCCGCATGGGCAATCAAATAAAACGGCGATTGGAATAGATCAAATTCCGGAGCCGCAGGGTCCAGGTGAGCAGGGATCATTCTGTTTTTGAATTCATTCATACAATGCTTTTCTGGATACTTTTTTCGCGCCTTCGGCGATTATCAAATATGGCTTGCAACAGTTACTGTTTTTGACAAAAAGCGCCGGGATATCACAACAAAAACGATGCAAATGGCCAGCGCAATGGGTGTATTCATAATCATCGGTAAAGACATTTCCCGACTACCAACTATAGTGACAGCGATAAATATGGCGGTTCCCTCTTGCCTGATCAAGTGTTCAATACCGATGGCAGTGCGCTCAGTCGGAAACAATTTCATAAGCTTGCACAGGATTAAAGCCACTGCCAGGTTCAACAAATTCATTGCCAGGGTGATGCCAAACAGACTGTTAAAATGCTCGCGCAGAACAGCAAGCTGATCCACCAGAATAAACCCGAACGAAACAACCAAAACAGCCGTTCCGGAAATTTTCACAAAACCTTTGAACTTGTTTGCCAGTTCCGGCTTGAAAGTGCTTACCAGAAGGCCACAACTCACCGGTATCAGTGTAATACTGAATATTTTCCACACAAAATTGAGCAGCGGCACGTCCACCTGCGCTTCCATTCCCATGAAATAGATCAATGCATAATGCGCATAAAAGGGAATGATCAGAATATAGATCATGCTAACCAGAATGCTCAGTGAAAGTGATAGCGCCAGGTCAGCCTTGGCAATGTCAGTCATCAAGTTGGACAACATACCGCCTGGGCAAGTAGCCAAAAGAACAAATCCCATCGCTAACACCGGCGTTGGAGCAAACAGCGTAGCCATGGCAACGCCAATGATGGGCGGAACAATCAGCATGCTGCACAGGCCAACCAGCAAGGCGCGTCGATGCAACATGATGCGCTTAAAATCACCCACGGTGAGGCTCAGACCCATGGAAAACATAATGAGCCAGAGAGAACCTGGCAGAAGTACACTATCTATGATGGGCATAGCCTGATCCTTTAGTGATGTGACGATTCATCTACTGGCTGAGCCCGTTTTTAACTTCGAATACCAATGGCATCCTGGTTGATTGCTCATTCCACGGGAGAAATTGAAAGTTTACAATCGCCATTCTGGCGTATAGTTTTAATACAGGCCTTGGCTTGCTCAAATTCCGCCGGAACAATTCTGGCGCAGACATTCGCTTTAATCCAACCAAACGGCATCAGGAGGCGCCCCCCCGGCCCATAAAAAATTCCTAAATCGTAAAAATTCCCCGGCGGCAGGCCCTTGACAGTGCCAGCTGGAATACTCGCCAGCACCAACTCACCAGGATCGGGGAAAGAAGTAGCATTTTCCTCAGGAATTTCCATGGTGGCAAGACCATCCGGAAGTACACTGGCGGGTAATGGGCAGGAAATCTCCGGCCCGGTCCAGATTGCATGACTCGCGTCAAAGGTAGATTTGGTATTCGCCAACTGCCACAGGAATTCCGCAGACCGGGGAGCTACATCATCAAGTAACTCGCAGGTCACTCGCAGGTTTGACCCTGACTCGGAAATTCGGATCCGTCGATTCATGTTTTATTCCCTACCAACCTATATCAGCGTTAATTGATGCACAGTGATGGTGCTTACTTGTAACGCACGCCACCCTTGATGACTATGTATACCTGTTTCATGACTTCGGCGTCTGCCAGTGGATTCCCGGCGACAACAATTACGTCCGCCAGTTTTCCTACTTCAATGGTGCCCAACTGATCTGCCAATCCCAACGCTTCAGCACCATTGCGTGTCGCAGCTATAACTGCATCCATGGGCGTCATACCTTCTTCAACCATATACTGGTACTCGCGCGCATTGGGGTCTTCCTGCTGGAAATTGAGGAACGATGGGGTATCGGTTCCCAAAGAAAATTTCACTCCAGCGCGAATGAAACGACGCATGTTCTCATGAGAGGTAGCACGTCGAGCCTGCATCTCATCAAATGATGGTCCACTCAGCCCAAACGTGTCGTTTTTACCTTTAGTACCACCCAGTGTGGCGCCATCGCTGGCATATATAGGCATGCCGGATCGTGCAGGATTGCGCTGATTAAACAGCATCTTATCGCGATACCGCATCAGCAACCGGTACTCCTTTGGCTCCATCGACATGATGTACAAAGAGTCATTAAAACGATGTGGGTTGGCGGCATGTTCGGCGCCCGTCACCATTACTCGAAGTAATGTATCAACGATAACGTTTTTGTCCGCATAGCCCTGGATAACGTCTTCATCAATCAGCGTACTACCATAAAACGGGTGTTCGAGTGTATCGACATCAAATGCCAACATGCGTCGCAGGCCTTCATTGTGTGGACCCGCATGAACGTCAATAATCTTGCCGTTCTTATGTGCCTTGTCGATGATGTAGCGCAAATCTTCGTCAGAAAAATCATTTTTGCCGTCATACACCTCATCGGACATGTACAGCTTCCAGTAATTGAATTCCGGCCCCATGAACCGGTCGGTACCCTCTTTCACATCATCAATGACATTGTAGGCAAATTCATTTCGCAGCCAATCTTTGGCCGACTCGGGCGTGTTGCGTTCTTTCAGATAATGCTGGAAGTGCTGTTCGCTCATGAACAAGGCTCCGCCCAGAAAGATGCGCGGTCCTGCGATTTCTCCAGAATCAATTTTATTTATAACCGGAAGTATTCTCTTTGATGGACCACTGGTCTGACGCATGCTGGTAATACCCTGCATCAGGTAGACATAGGCACGCTGAGGCATTCTGGCGAATGTTTCTTCCCACCTGTCACGCAGCACTTCAAGCGGCAAATCAGCAGTCGGGGCCGGATACAAGGGATTAAGCTGGATATGCTGATTTGAATTGATGATGCCCGGCATGATGGTCATGCCTTTGACATTAACCACCTGGGCATTGGCCGGGATCTTTACGTCTTCCTCACGACCAACCTGGGTGATTTTGTCACCTTCGATGATCACCGTATATCTTAGTTTAGGGGCCGCGCCTGTGGCATCAATAACGGTACCACCCACCAGAGCGATCGGGTTGCGGGGCAGAAAAGGGGGCTCCTGAGGCCCCAATATTTCCGACAGTTGCTCTTCCTGTGCAATCACCAGGCTGCTCATTGGCAGACTGAAAACCAGAGTAATTATAACCAAAGTGAATAACCTGGTCATACCCTCTGAGACCTTGCCCAACAATACTTGCGGGGATCGGATTGCACGGCACTTACGAAAATTCCGGTTTGGGTATTTGTTCATGTTCTTCATCCTGTTCAAAACTCGAATTGATGTGGAAAATTCTACGCCCCGCATGGGGTCATTACATTTTGCATACCAACTAACTGATTGCCACTTGTCACATATTGCCAATAGACGCTTCTCGCTTACCCATACAGGGTCAGCCGCTTCCAGGCGGTGACGATTAGCGGACTACTTTGCCATCGGCTATAACTTTTTTTACATCTCGCAGGTTCTGAATATCGTCCAGCGGATTACGTCCCACAATCAGCACGTCAGCCAGTTTGCCCACTTCCAGGGTACCGAGCTTGTCACTCATTCGCAGAATCTCTGCCCCCACCCGTGTAGCAGACTCAAATACTTCACGATCTGAAAGACCTGCATCCTTTAACAAGCCCAGTTCAACGTAATAATCGTTGGGATAGCGTTTTTCGTTCTCAAATGGGATATCGGTGCCTACACCAATTCGAATTCCCGCTTTATGCGCCTCTCGCACCATTTCAGTATGCTGATCATGATCTACCGGAAACCGGCGGGACATGGTGTAGTAAAATCCACCTGCAGTAATACCGGCAGACGGGTATCCGGTTTTTACCACATTATAGAAAGCCGTCAGAGTGGGGACCAGATCGGTTTTATTCCTGGCCATGGCGGCAATAACATCGCTGTTCAGATTCAATGGATGTTCAATGCTATCGATACCTGCTTCCGCAGCCCATTGGGTGAACTCACCAAACGAGTCAACCGTAACCGGAATGCCGTGTAAATGCGCCTCTTCAACGCCGGCTTGAATTTCTTCCTTCGTATACGGTGCGGTTAGCTTGATCCAGTCAGCATGCATACGAATTTGCTCACGTACTGCTTCGCGCCACTCCCAGGGCCCGTTCGCAACACGCACCCGATCGTTGGGCGCCATACTTTTTGGTCTGCCCGTTGCAGTGGAGGTAATTTCATCACCATGCCCACCTCGAGTGGCAATCAACTTGCCACTCCACAGCACGCGGGGACCATCCACCATTTTGCGTTCCACTGCTTCCTTGATGCGCAAGGCAACATCGTTACTGGTACCTACATCCCGAACCGTAGTGATTCCGGCATCCAGAAATTGACCCAGCAGCAAGGTGGCGCGAATGGCTGCAGCAACGTCTGAATCCCGATAGCGAGTGAAGTCATCACCTCGCTGCTGGGTAAAGTGCATGTGAAGATCAATCAAACCTGGAACAATAAACTGGCCACTGGCATCAATTTGCTGCGCAACATTGGTAGGTATCGTGACGTTTTTTGCTGCACCTGCTGCAATGATCCGATCGCCCTGAATCACCACTACTGCATCGGGAATGGGCTGACCAGTTCCTCCATCGATAAGCGTTCCACCCTGGATAAGCAGTATCTCTTCATGAGACGTATCCACAGGCGGCAATGGCACACGCCGCGTGTCGTCTGTAGTTCGCCATCCACCATCCTGAGCTACCACCATCATCGGCGCCAACAACAATGCCAGCAGCACAACACATAAATTAACATTGGCTGGTTTGCTTATGCTTTTCATGGGATTCCTCATTTCAGCGAGCAGGTTTGACGATGACGCCGCAAACGCTGCGCCACCGTCAAATCAATATTCCAATCAGAAGTTATAACGAATTGTTACACCGTACATCCGCGGCTCGGCATAAACGATTCGGCCGGGCAGGAATGTAGAACCGGCGCCAAACGAACTGGCCTTGTATAGCTTATCGGTCAGATTTCTGGCCCAGGCTGAAAACTCCCATTTTTCATCCTGCGATCTAACGCCCGCTCTCAAGCCCAGAAGACCATAACCTTCCTGTTTTTCGGCTGGGTTATTGGCCAGAGCAAGCTCAACCATGGAACGATAGCTATAATCCATCAAGACGAAAGGTAATACACCGGCAACCGGATTGACTGATTCGTAGTTGGCAATCAAGCTAGTTGAGAATGTCGGCGTCTGGACTGGAGTGTCGCCATCAAAATTTCCGGTGGTAATTTCGGCGTCTATCAGATTCATCCCCGCCCGAAGTGAGAATGCATCAGAGACAGCCCAGACAGCTTCAGCCTCAACTCCATATACTCTTGCGTCACCGGCATTTGCAAGAACGATCAAGCGAATACCTTCCCGATCAACCGCAGTGGTGGCTTGCATATCTTGCCAGTCGTAGTAGTAAGCCGCGGTATTGAATTGCAGTCTGCCATCAGCCAGGGTTGTCTTGGCGCCTACTTCATAAGCCAGCAGTGTTTCGGATTCGAAAGGCACCAACTGCGGTATAGAAAACGCAATTGTTGCGGGGTAACCAGGGCCCTTAAAGCCGCGGCTAAAACTGGCGTACAACAAAGTGTTGTCGTTGGGCGTGAAATCAATACCCAACTTCCCGGTGGTCTCGTTGGCACCTACTGAGTCTGCAAAAAACGGAACCGGGACGGGGCCTGTGCCTACATTAAAGCCGCTGTAGCGGAAGAGACGCTTTTCATCGGTATAGCGCACTCCGCCTATCAGCTTCATGCGTTCGCTGAACTGCCACTCTGCATGAGCAAAAAGCGCCTTATCCGTAGTCTCCTGATAAAACGTGGAATCAAACAGCCCTGAGAATGTGCGGTGATCGCGGAAATTGAACAACACCAAATCTTCAATCTCATCGCTGCTGTAGTAAGCGCCAATCAACCACTGCAGCGCTCCCCAACTTTCATCTGAGGCCAGACGTAGCTCCTGGGTGAAAAGATCAATATCCTGTTCTCTGTATGTGTCACTGATGATAAATGGTGAACCGTTGTCACCGCCCGTTGTCCGGTCGAGCTTACGATGGCCAGTAACGGAAGTCAGGGTGGTGCGCCCCAGGTTCCAGCTCATGGTGTTGTTCAGGCCCCAGGACTCGACGTCATCAATGTTTCCGTATGAAAAGCTGCCAAATACCGTACGAGGATCCGGGTTGGTGTCGGCAACAGTCTCAACAATGCCAGTTACAGGAGGCCCGCCTACTGAGCTTCTGCGCAAAGCAAATGATGCACATTCTGAGTCATTCCGGATACCCGTACTGGGATAGGAACACAATGTAGTGAAAGTACCCTGACGCACGTTACCTGCGTGTTTATAACCCAATACTTCGGAGTTACTGGCGCTGTAATCAGCTACGAACAGCAACTCAAAATCTTCTGAAGGGGTCCACAATGCCGAGCCACGTAGGGCCTGCCTATCGATTGCGCCGTTATCCGAGTCCAGATCTCCTGCATCGGGTCCCAGAACAAGAGTTTGCCAACCGTCTCTGGTAATTGACCGGGCCGCAAACCGCACCGCCAGGTTTTCTGTCACACTGCCGCCGACGGCAGCATCCACTTCCATGAGGTCGAAACGGCCGTAATCTATGTGGGCAGAAGCGTCAAATTCATGTGTCGGCTTCCGTGTCACAAAGTTAATCGCGCCACCAGTAACGTTTCGTCCATAAAAAGTACCCTGTGGGCCTTTCAGTACTTCAATTCGCTCCAGATCGAACAGTTGAAAATCCAACATGGCATTGGATGGTAGTGCCACTTCATCAATGTATGGCGTTACTGCCGGGTTCTGATTGCTCTCACCGTTGTTCATCCCAATGCCGCGCATGGCAAAGAGGGGATTCCCGGAATTGCCCGTGGTTACAAACAGGCCAGGTGTGAAACTGGCAATGTCCGCGGGTGTTTCAATTCTCAAGTTTTCCAAATCGCCGGCAGTGAAAACAGTAATCGATAGAGACACATCCTGAAGATTCTGCTCTCGCTTCTGTGCTGTAACTACGATTTCTTCAAGTATCGAATCAGCTGCATGCACTGAAGAAACCAATGTGCCCAGCGCAAATAGTGATATCACCAACAGATTAATACACACCGCAGTTTTACCTGTGAGGTGGTCAAATTTGAGCTTTCTGATTTGCTTGATTAAAAAGTTATGGTTTGACATGCCTGACTCCGCTTTTGTTTTGGGCGATCTGGAATTATATGTTCATATTCGTGTTACTTCGGTTATATTAATCCTATTGCAGCTCGAAGAGCAACGCAAGCGATAACTACATCGTAGCGTCATGATTAGATCTGAAGCTATTTGTTATACAACAGAACGAACTATGTAAAAGTAAGGAAATACAATGAATTGGCCAGCAAAAAGAATTACTCAAGCCTCACCAAAAAACTTTGGAATGTTTGAAAAAGCGATGAAACATAACCCAGGAAACCAGAAAATTATCCATCTGGAGCTTGGGCGCCCGAGTTTCGATACACCACACCACATCAAAGAAGCGACCAAGGTGGCGCTTGATGCGGGAGTGGTCCATTACGGAGATCTCGCGGGCGACATTCGGCTCAGGCAAGCTTTGAGCAGCAAACTGAAATCGTTAAACCAAATTAAAGCCAGGCCGGATGAAATACTAATCACCAATGGCCTGACACATGCTTCCTTTGTCGTTTTCATGGCAGCGCTTAACGAAGGTGATGAAGTTATTTTGCTGGATCCTTATTACCCGCAGCATGTAAACAAGATCGAGCTGGCAGGCGGTAAAGTGGTTAGCGTCCCACTTGATTGCGAAAAAAACTTTCGCATCGATAGAAAAGCAATCGAATCAAGAATCACCAATAGAACAAGGATGATCTGCATAGTTAACCCCAGTAACCCCACAGGGCGCGTATACAGCAGGGAAGAATTGCAGATCATCGCCGATTTGGCGACAGAATATGATCTGCTGGTGGTAAGCGATGAAGTGTATGAACAAATTATTTATGACGACCAACAGCACATAAGTATTGCCTCGCTGCCAGGGATGTGGGACCGCACGTTCACCTTGTTTGCCTTCACCAAGGCATTTGCCATGGATGGATGGCGATTGGGTTATGTAGCATGTAAACAAGAGTTCATGCCGGCATTGATGAATATCAGTTCCAATGATGTCACGCACGTCAACGTGTTTATCCAACACGGTGCATTAGCGGCAATTACTGGCCCACAGGATTGCCTGGTCGAAATGTTGCACGAAGACGACCGGAGAAGACGGTTGGTTTATGAGCGGTTGAACAATATAGACGGTGTTGTCTGCCCACTCCCACAAGGCACTATATACGCCTATCCGGATGTACGGTCTTTTGGCATACCCTCACAACAGTTGGCCGAAGATATTCTGGCGAAAACACACGTCGTAGTAGAAAGCGGCGCGTTTTACGGGTCCGCCGGAGAAGGCTACTTGCGTGTATGTTTTGGTTCAGAACCTTATGAAGTGCTTGAAGAAGCAATGGATCGATTACAGCACTTTTTTGGTCAGCTTGGCACCATTAGTTAGTTGTGCTGCCTGGCTTTCTGCGAGGAAAAGAAAATGTCCGCTGGACGTTTATACATGGGTGTACACGGATCGTGAAGCACAAGGAAGTGCGAGAAGGGTCGCTTAAAGAAATTATATTTTTTGAGCACAAAAAAAGCCCCACCTAAAAGGTGAGGCTTTCTTAATTGATGCCTGGCAGTTTTGCCTCGGGAAGGGCACAGATCGTGGAGCACAGGGATGTGCGGGAACGATCAGGTCACTGGTTAACTAGCCGATCCAGATGAAAAAAAACCCTCGAAGCGTTAACTTCGAGGGTCTTTTAATTGATGCCTGGCAGTGACCTACTCTCGCACGGG
>JBBKVS010000055.1:0-2680 GCA_037968555.1 Lysobacterales bacterium
GAACCCTCGTTGACGGTCTTGAACGAATGGGTGAGAGAGCGGGGTCTGGATAAGGCGCTGCGCCTGTATCGCAATCGCTGCATGCTGGGCATCATCTGGCAGGATCTGTGCGGGCTGGCGAACCTGGACCAGACTTTTGCCGACCTCGGCATGCTGGCCACTCACTGCCTGCAGGCTGCGCTGGACCATCATCACCAGCTACTGGCAGAAAAACACGGCCAGCCCTGCACCGCCGACGGTCAACCGCAAAAACTGGTGGTTTTGGCCCTGGGTAAATACGGCGGCGGTGAGCTTAACCTGTCATCCGATATCGACATCCTGTTCTGTTTTGACAGCGCCGGCGAATGTGCCAGTGAGGGCCGCAAGCCCTTGTCAGCAGACCAGTTTTTCACGCGCCAGGCGCGGGCCGTGATTGCCAGCCTGGGTGAAATGCAGGAAGAAGGTTTTTGCTTTCGGGTTGATACCCGGTTGCGGCCTTTTGGCGATTCCGGGCCCCTGTGCAGCAGCCTGTCGGCCATGGAAAGCTACTACCAGCGGGAGGGGCGCGACTGGGAGCGTTACGCCTGGATCAAAGCCCGGCCGGTAGCCGGTGACCTGCAATTGGGCCAACGCCTGATGCAGCTGGTCAGGCCTTTTGTCTATCGACGCTACATCGATTTCAGTGCCGTGGAAGCTTTGCAGGAAATGCACCTCAGCGTGCTGGATGATGCCCGTCGCAGCGACCGCCTGGACGACATCAAACGCGGACCTGGCGGTATTCGCGAAATCGAATTTTTGGTGCAATGTTTCCAGCTACTGCGAGGTGGTCGCGAGACCAGCCTGCAGACGCCCTCATTGCTGGCCGCCCTGAATGCTGTGGAGGATTTGCAGCTGATGACCGAGGATTCGGTGCGGCGGGTGCATGCCGACTATGGCTTTCTGCGCCAGCTGGAGAACCGCATCCAGGCCCAACACGATCAGCAAACCCACCAGGTACCGGCGGGAGAAGACTTGCAGCGATTGGCCCAGGCCATGCGGCTGGATGACGTGGCCGAACTGCAGACCCAGCTCGCCGCAGTGCGCAGCAGTGTCAATCAACGCTTCGAAGGCATTTTCCCCACCCGGGACGAGCCACAAGTCGATCCGCAATGGGCTCGTTTGTGGCGGGAACTGCAGGATCAGCCGGTTCTGGCGGCGGGCAGCGACGCTGCGGCAGCTGCGAATGACCCATCACCGGCGGACCTGTTCCTTTCCGCCCTGCAAAGGCTGTCCCTGAGCCAGCGTTCGCGCCGCAGGCTGGATCTGTTCATGCCGGCCTTGTTGAGTCGCCTGGACAGACTGGAGCTGGATCGCAGCACCGAAAACCACATCTTCGATCTGGTGCTGGCGATCAGTCGGCGCAGTGCTTACCTGGTGTTGCTGGTGCAGAACGCAGCGGCCCTGGACCGGCTGATCGAACTGTTTGCCCGCAGCGACTGGATCGCTGACCGGGTCATCCGTTTTCCGGCTTTGCTCGATGAGCTGATTGATCCTTCGCTGGGCAGCCAGATTCCCAGGGCCAATGAGCTGCAACAAAGCGTGACGCGCTTGCTGAGCAGCGCGCCGGATACCGAAGCCGCACTGGAAGGACTGAATTACCTGAAATTGGCCAGCACTTTGCGTATTGCCGTGGCGCAGCTGGAAGGCGCCATCAGCGGCCAGGCAGTGCAGGCCACCCTGGCCGCGCTGGCGGCCGCCATCCTGCAAGGCACATTGCAGCTGGCCACGCAGGAGTTGGTTGGACGACACGGTGCATTTAGCCGTGGCACCCAAAACGACAGCAATAGCCTGGCGGTAATCGCCTATGGCAGCCTGGGCTCAGGCGAGCCGGGCTATGAATCCGACCTGGACCTGGTATTCCTGTTCAACGAGCAGGACCTGGCGTCCAACGGTGAGCGCAGCCTCTCGGCCGATCGTTACTACGCCCGCCTGGCCCAGCGCATGTTGGGCTTTTTGACTGCCATCACACCCTCCGGACGTTTATACGAAGTAGATACCCGCTTGCGCCCCAATGGCCGCGCCGGCTCCCTGGTCAGCTCTTTGTCGGCATTTGGTGAATATCAACGGCAGCAGGCCTGGACTTGGGAGCTACAGGCCCTGACTCGCGCTCGCGCCATTGCGGGCAGCAAGGCCACCGGCGGGAGCTTCGATGAAATCCGCGCGGAAGTGTTGGCACAGGCGCGAGAACCACAGCAACTTCGCGATGAACTCAGCGCCATGCGCTTGCGCATTGCCGAGGAAAAAAACAGCACGGCCGATCATCTCGGCGCCGGCCGACTGGCCAAGCATGGCCCTGGCGGGCTGATCGATATTGAGTTCGTAGTGCAGCTGGGTGTGTTGAGCACGGCTGCACAGCATGCTGAAGTGTTGCAATCATCCTCCTGTGCCGATCAACTGCAGGCACTGGCCCGCGTGGGTTGGATTGCTGTCAATGAAGCCGAAACTCTGATGCGGGCCGCAAGGGCCTTACATCAAAGCCGTTTGCTGCTGGCACTGGTACCGAATGAAGCCCTGCCAGCCATCGACACCACAGAATCAGCCCAAATCTGCCAACGTATTCTTTCACTGCCCACCGACTCGTCAACAGCACTCGCTTAGAATTTGCTGACACGGCTTGTGCTGCGTAACGTAAAATAGGTCCAAATATTCCCGGCTGAAATAA
>JBBKVS010000056.1:0-2985 GCA_037968555.1 Lysobacterales bacterium
CCGCCTCGCCTCGCAGTCATCGGCTCGTCGGTGGTGGCTGTTGAGTTGGCCCAGGCCTTCGCACGTTTGGGTAGCAAGGTGACTATCCTGGCACGCAACACGCTTTTCCTCCGCGATGACCCCGCCATCGGTGAATCCATCACGACAGCGTTCCGCAGCGAGGGTGTCGAGGTGTTGGAAAACACCCAGGCTCGCGAAGTTAGCTACCACATCAACGAATTTTTACTCACCACGGCGCAGGGTGAATTGCGTGCTGACCAGCTGCTCATTGCCACCGGGCGCGTACCGAATACGCGCGATTTGAATCTGCAAGCGGCGGGTGTCGCGCTCAACGCACAGGGGGCCATCGCCATTGACCAGGGCATGCGCACCAGCAATGCCAAGGTCTATGCTGCTGGCGATTGCACCGACCAACCGCAATTCGTTTATGTGGCAGCGGCAGCCGGCACGCGCGCTGCCATCAACATGACCGGCGGCGAGGCGGCGCTCGATCTGACCGCCATGCCTGCAGTGGTATTTACCGATCCTCAAGTCGCTACTGCCGGGCTGAGTGAAGCCGAGGCGCGCCTTAAGGGAATCGAAACTGACAGCCGCACGCTTACACTGGACAACGTACCGCGGGCTCTGGTCAACTTCGATACGCACGGCTTCATCAAACTGGTCGTTGAGGCGGGCAGTGGCAGGTTAATCGGCGCGCAGGCCGTGGCGCCGCAAGCCGGCGAATTGATTCAGACTGCGGTGCTGGCAATCCGGGCGCGAATGACCGTGCAGGAACTGTCCGACCAATTGTTCCCTTATCTGACCATGGTCGAAGGGCTCAAGCTTTGCGCCCAGACCTTCACCAAAGACGTGAAACAACTTTCCTGCTGCGCGGGATAAGACACTGTAAGCGACGGCTAAGTGCTGTTGTCAGCGATCCGCGCTGTGTGCGTTTGCGGGTCAATCAATCGGAGGGCTAGGAAGTCGCAATGTATTTGCGCCACAGCCAATGATCCAGTGACCATTTCCCGGGCCCTTTTGCTATCAGGTACAACAGAACAGCCGCCCAAACCCCGTGTGTGGGATAAGCATCCGGGTACACGAATATCTGGATGGTCAGCGTCATGAAGAGCAATGCCAGTGCGGAAAACCGTGTTGCCAAACCCAGCAGCAGCAAAATTGGAAAAACGTGTTCGGCAGTGGCGGCCATAATCGCAGCCCATTCCGGCGGAATCAGCGGCAAACTGTACTCATCACTGAACAGGAAATTCGCCGAAAACGACAGCTGTGGCCAGCCGAATTGAAATTCACCGCTTATGAAGTCAATGGCCAGGCCTTCGATCTTGGTTTGACCTGACTTCCAGAACACCGCTGCAATCGAAAATCGACCCAGCGCTGCGATCAATGAGTCCGGGATGAGACCCAGCGCGGCGATGATCCGCTGCAATAAGCGGACGGGCCAGGCTGGTTGACTGCCAAAGGATGTGGCAGTGGGTTGGTTTCCAGACATCGGTGTCTCCTTGCCTTATAGATTGATGGATGAAATGCATTGGTGTTGAGCGAGCAGTTGCAAGGTGCCGGCCACATCAAAATCGGTATGGGCGTCAAACACATATTCGGTGGCGAAGCCCAGGTTCTCTCCCTGCATCAGATAGGCAACAAAAGCCGCCGCAGAGGGATCCAGGCTTATCACTTCAACATCGAGCTGTGGACGGATGACCAGCGCGTTCTCGCCAGTCCAGGGATCAACCTTTGAAATATCGATTATCCCTTGATGTGCTGCCCACAAAGATACTACTGCGTACTTTGATTGCAGCAGCTGTAGCGACGGATGAAGCCCGACGATCAGATTCGGCAAATCATCAGTATTTGCCAATGCCTGGGCGATGACGTCAACCGGGAGCTCATCTGCATCACCGGCATGAAAGGCATGTACACGCGACATTTCGAGCCGTGCAACGTCGGCCAGATACGGCACTGAAGCAGCAGGTGGAAAATGCTCGACAAAGTGCGGAAACGCGTCTCCATAGAAAGCCAGAACCCTTGATCTGGGTGGCTCTGCACTGACGAAAATACGTGCCATCGCAAGGAAGAATTCCTCGCCCACCAACTGTTGCGTGACCGGGAAGGTGTCTGCAAGGGCGCCAATCAATGAGGCCACCACATTGTTGCGGTACACCGAAAACCGGGTCGTTACATCGGAGCCATTCCAGGTGGTGAGTTCGCCCGGGGGTGGCCGATCTGGATTCAGCAAGGCGTCGAAGAACGTTTGTTGCCCACTCATGCCTGGCGCCCCCGCAGTGGAAGCTTCTGGCTGGCGGCTTGCAGCAGGCGCTCTGCCTGCTGGCTTTCTGCAAACAAAATATCGAATGTCGGGATGTCGTTGTCCCGTTCGATCAGTGTGGCAACCGGACCCACCTGGGCCAGGGCATATTCGTATAAGTACCAAACCGCCTTGGCAACCGGTGAGCCATGATTATCAATTAACAACGGGGCCCCATCGGCATCACTCTGCGATGCGAACCCGGCAAGATGAATTTCGCCCACTGCGGAGTGTGGCAATGACTGAATGTAAACATAAGGATCACGGTTGTGGTTGGTGCAAGTGACAAAAACGTTATTCACATCCAGTAAGAGGCCACAGCCAGTGCGCTGTAACACAGCGCTGAGGAAATCGGTTTCCGCCATGGAAGAAGAGCTGAATTCCACATAGGTTGCCGGATTTTCCAATAGCATTTGGCACTTCAAATGAGACTGTACCTGGTCGATGTGGTCGCAGACACGCTGCAAAGACTGCTGGGTGTAAGCCAGCGGCAGCAAATCGTTCACAAACACGTCGCCATGGCTGGCCCAGGCCAGGTGCTCTGAATAAGACTGTGGCTGATAGCGGTTAATAAGAGTCGCCACGCGATCGAGGTGGTCTCTGTCCAGCGCAGTTTCGCCACCTATGGATAAGCCGACACCATGGATGGATAAGGGGTACTGCTCGCGGATGCGCGTCAGGTA
>JBBKVS010000057.1:0-4608 GCA_037968555.1 Lysobacterales bacterium
ACACCAAACAGCAGCTCTGCAGCACCGTAGATCAGCACAAACCACTTGGCCTTGATGGGTACAGGGAAGAACAGCAGGAACAGGCGGTTGTTGGGCCACATCACACCATAGGCCAGCAACAGGCCAAAAACACCACCTGAAGCGCCAATGGTTGGGTACATGCCGCCTGTCAGAACTTGCACCAGAATTTGTGCAGCAGCGGCTCCCAGCAGGCACGCCAGGTAGAAATTGGCGAAACGCACACTGCCCCAGGCATTCTCCAGCGGTGTGCCGAACATCCAGACGGCAAACATATTGAAAAACAGGTGATTGAAACTGCCGTGCAGAAAACCATAGCTGACTACCTGCCAGGGCTGGAAATAGCCACTGCCCAGCGGCCACAGGGCCAAGTTAGGTGAAATATTCTGGAACAGGAAAACCAGCAGGCAGGAAATGATAATGCCCATCGAAACGGGCGTTGGTAAAGCGTTATTCTGCATTGAGTTTATGTGTTTCCCTTGTAATGACTGGTATGAAGCGAACCGATCGTGCCGCCGAAGTTCATACTACAATAGGCCTTCCTTGATTACCCAAGGTTCGGAGGTGTGACTGGTGGATTGCTTGCAACATGATGAATGACGAGAACAATAAGTCAGAATACCAGGCCCTCAGGCTTCCGGCTGGACGCGGATTGGCCTGGTTGATGCAAAGCCTGGCCTTGATACGCGCTCAACCTGCCCGCTTGTTGTTCCTGGCGGTGCTGTTGCAGTTGATACTTGGCCTCAGCCAGGTGCCCGTTATCGGAATACTGATCGTTGTGGCTTTGCCGGCATTTTCGGCAGGGTTGATCGAAGCGTTTCGCCGCGTTGAAACGGGCGGCATGTTGCCAGCCAGCATCCTGTTTGTACCCCTGACGCAAAAACCGGCCAATGGCCGGTTTCTGTTGCTGGGGGTGACCATGTTTGCCCTTGCGGCCCTCAGCGCCATGCTGGTTATGGGCAGCAGTAATACGCAGATTGATGCGGGCTTGATCGAACAGATTGAACAGGGCAATACCGAAGCAATTACGCAACTCGATCCGGAGTTGACCATGAAAATGCTGCTGTCAGCACTGCTGGCGGTCAGCGTGAGTGGCACCATCAGCTTTCTGGCCATACCGCTGATCTGGTTTCGCGGCTTGCCTATGGCCAAAGCGTTGATTTTGGGCGTGCAGGGCTTACTGCTTAACTGGAAGCCTTTCCTGGTACTGAGCCTGGGGATGTTGGTTCTGCTGATACCCTTGCTGGTGTTTTTTGGCATGATGCTGGGGCTGGCCAGTGCATTCAGTCCCATGTCATTGGTGTTTGCAGCGCTGGTGATGTTGTCTGGACTACTGTTCCAGCTGGTGGTGCTGGGTACCCAGTACGTGGCTTTCAAGGATATTTTCGGGATGCCCGCTGCAGTGACTGCCACCGTGCCTGCTGAGGATGAAAATCAGGACGGTCAGTTGCTGGCTTGACCGGTTTCGGCTTAGGTGTCTGCTTCCTCATCAGCCGGTACCGCATTGACACGATGCGGTAATAATATTCGCGCCATCAACAAGCCGACTTCAAACAATAGCCAGATGGGTACAGCCAGCAGGGTTTGCGAGATGACATCCGGTGGTGTCAGAAACATGCCCACCGCAAAAGCACCGACCACCACGTAACCGCGCGCCTTGGATAACTGTGAAATGGTACAGATGCCGGTAGCCACCAGGATGATGGTGGCAATCGGTACTTCAAAAGCGATACCAAACGCCAGGAAAAGCGTGATCACGAAATCCAGATATTTGCTGATATCCGTCATTACTGCCACACCGGCCGGGGCTGCGCTGGTGAAAAAGCCAAAAATCAGCGGAAAGACGACAAAATAAGCGAAAGCACAGCCGGCGTAGAACAGCACCACGGCGCTGTAGAGCAAGGGTTTGGCCAGACGTTTTTCATGGCGGTACAAAGCCGGGGCCACGAAAGCCCAGCTTTGGTACAGCACGATGGGGATGGACAGGATCAAAGCCAGCAGCAAGGACATTTTGAAGGGGGTGAGAAAAGGTGAGGCCACATCAATGGCGATCATGCTGCTGCCTTCGGGCAGTTTTGCAGTCAGTGGCGCTGCCAGAGCTTCATAGAGTTTGCCCGAAAAGGGCAGTAAAACCAGTAATACCACCAACACAGCGGCAGATGCTTTGAGCAGCCTGCCGCGCAATTCAACCAGATGCTCCAGGAAGGTCTGTTCCCGGTCTTCGCTGTTTTCGCTACTGCTCATCGGTGGAAGACTTGGGATCGGTAGCTTGGGGATCGGTAGATTCGGCTTCTGGGGATTTGCCCATTACGCTGCTATTGGCTGCATCAGTTGTTTTCTTCATTTGCTGGTCAACACCATCGACCGCAGCGCGCACATCATCGCGCATTTTCTTGAGGGGTTTTTTGAATTCTTCAGCGTTGATTTCAGCGTCTATGGAGCGCTTGAGATTCAGCCAGCTGCTGCGGGCTTTGCGCGTCAGACCGCCCAGGGTGCGGGCGACTCGCGGCAAGCGCTCAGGGCCCAGCACCAGCAGGCCAATAACGGCCAGCAGTAACAATTCGGTAAAACCGACATCGAACATGGGATAACTCAGACTTTACTGGCAGGCTCACTGTCTTTCATTTTACTCGGATCTGACGCTTTAGCCGTGGGGTCTGCGTCCGCTACAAGCTGTTCCGGGTCAGAATCCTTTTCGTCTCCCATGCCTTTGCGGAAGCCTTTGACTGCCGCGCCCAGATCGCCGCCCATGTTGCGTAAGCGCTTGGTGCCGAACACCAGCACCACGATCACCAACAGGATCAATAGCTGCCACATGCTGATTCCACCAATACCCATTTCTTGACTCCGTGAATTCGGGAACTGGGAGTTTAGCCTAAAGCTGCCGACATGTTTGCTTTTGCCTGATCTGCAAAACGATATTTGAGATTTTGGTCAAACAACAGGTCGGGTCAGATACGCCGTACCGCCACCATGCCAACACCCAGCAGTAGTAGTGCCATCAACCAGCGGCCGTAATCACCCAGTGTAGGTATGCCTTCGAGAAACACGGTATTGGTGATGGTGCAGGAACGAGAGCTGTCGCCAATCAAAACAGGTAGCCAGTCAGCACAACCGTTGGTCGGTTCAACTGCGCTGAAGGTATTACTTTCGGTTGCGCGGCAACTGGTATTGCCTTTGAAGCTGGGCTGGATGCTGGCGATGCGCTCCGAGTTACCGGCCACCGACCAATTCCAATTCATATGGTTGCCGTTGGCTTCGCCGTCGCCGCCAAATACATTCTGGCATTCGAACTTGATGTTGGCGAATTCCTGTTCGCCTATTTCTTCCGCTTCAAACAACCACTGTTTGATCACAGAGAAAGGAACAGCGTTGGGATAGCTTTGTACCTGGCAGAGATTGTCGGTACCCGCAGCCACGTCAGTAAAGCTGCAGCTGGCAGCGCTTTGGGCCTCTACACAATCCGACTCGCCCAGGCAGGTATAACTGGGGGTATAACCAAACGGTGCATCCTGGGTGACTGTACAGTTCAGCGGGGTTGAGCCCAGGCTGCTGACCACGAAAGAAACTTCAAACTTGCCGAATACGCCTTCATTCGGCAGCACGGTTTTGGTTTGATCCAATATCTGTCCGGTGTTGCAACTGAGGTGCAGGGTAACGGGAGTGATGTTGTTGCTATCCACAAAGCGGCTCTGCACGGTGAAGGTAGCGCGGTCGTCGCCTCCGACATCACCACAGCCTCGTGGCAGAGTGACAGCCAGACTTTCAAAACCGGTTTCACCGGTGGTTTGGCTGATTACGGTCGCTGTTCCATTACTTTTATTCAGCTTCAGAATCTGGCTGGGTAAAGGATTGACCAACTGGCTGCGGTCGGTAATAGCCCACAATTCCCCGGCGCTGTCGAAAGACAGTCCGGCCTGGTCATAAGCCGCAGCATTAACCAGCGGCCCCAGCAATGTGGCAACGCCATCTGCTGGATTGATGGAATACAGGTTCGGGGGCCCACCGGAATTCAATCCGCCATTCCCCAGGCCGTACAACTCCACCGGGTTACCCCAGGCTGCTAGGGCGCTGATATCGCGACCGAGGCTGCCTTCTGCGCCGACTCGGGTAGCCGCGCCGTTTAGCCCAACCACATAAAGTGAATCGTTTCTTGCGGAGGTCACGTACAGGTTGTTGTCGCAGGCAAAGGTCATGCCGAAATCATTGCTTCCGGTACCCGTCAATCCCGTAATGCTGACTTCATTGGCACTGATGACCTGGCCGTTATCGATGTTCAGCGGAAACAGTTTCATGGACTCATCGTCCATCCCATACAGCGTGCCATCCGGAGCAAATGCCAGGCCTTCCACATCGAGTCGTATCTGGCCCAATGAACGCACGAAACCAAGACGGGTAAACTGTCCGGTTGCCAGGTCGATACGGTACAAACTGTCGTGATTATCGGATGAACTGTCTGAGTTGATGCTATAGCCATCAGGGGCGGCAGCAAGCGACGCTGAGACCGCGGTCAGCAGAGTAAATATTATTGTTTTTATTGCTTGCTTCATGGGCTTGGAAATCAGCCGGGTCCAGAACGCGATGGGACGG
>JBBKVS010000058.1:0-12438 GCA_037968555.1 Lysobacterales bacterium
AGCCCTGCTTCATCAATGACCTCATCAACAGGTCGGCCGAACTGGGTAATGATCACACGCTCTGTTTCATCCACCGTATACAAGGAAGCGCCGGCCAAAATACCCAACAGCACCAGCGCAACGAACAGGATTATCATGAATAAATTTTTCATTGTTCTGCACTCCGTTTCACGGTTTCCAGTTGCAACAGGGGCAGCACCGAAGAAGCGGATTCGTCCACATACACCTTGGTTTTAACACGCGGTAAAACTTCATTCATGGTTTCCAGGTACAGACGCCGTTTGGTCACATTGGGCGCTTTCAGATATTCGGCCAGCAAGGCATTAAAGCGGCTCACATCACCTTCAGCTTCATTCACGCGCTGGATGGCGTAACCTTCTGCTGCCTGGACTTTCTGATCCGCTTCGCCGCGCGCCCGCGGTACTGCCTGGTTGTACTCACCACGAGCGACATTGATCATGCGTTCGCGTTCCTGTTGTGCTTCATTCACCCGATCGAATGAGGCCTGCACCGGTTCGGGCGGGTTGACGTTTTTCAGCTGCACCTGGTCAATCCGCAAACCCATTTCATAGCGGTTCACTACCTCCTGAAGCTTAACCTGCGCGGTAGACTCAATGTCCTGGCGACCAACGGTCAGCACTTCATCCACGGTGCGGTCGCCAATAACTTCGCGCATGACCGACTCGGAAACATCACGCAGGGTTTCACCCGGATCACGAACGTTAAACAGGAAATCAAAAGGCACTTCAATGCGAAACTGGATGATCCACTCCACCATCGCCGTATTGAGGTCGCCGGTGACCATGGTGGTTTCCAGCGCCCATTGCGATGGCGGCGATGACTGATTGGCAAAGGTGGCGCCAGGGGTACTGAAACCGAATTCTTCTTTGAGCTGGCGCTCAATCGGCACCAGGGTGACCCGGTCTACACCCCAGGGAAGCTTGAAGCGCAAACCAGGATCCGTTACCCCGTGATACTGACCAAATCGTTGAATCACACCCACCGATTCTGCGGGAACCGTGTACACGGCACTATACAAAGACCACACAATCAGTGCACCAACAATGATCAAGGGGGCAAACCCGCGCTGTGACGTAAACTGATTCAAGTCTGGCAATTGGAATTGTTCAGCCATGCAATTGTTCTCCTCATAAATTTAGTCGTTCAAACTGCATGCTGCTTCTTGAAAAAAGCTGATTGTGCAACCTGTACCTGATATTCAGAGCCAGTCTACACTACCCACACCAACTTGATTTTCATCCTGCAGTTAGTTGGGTGACGTTGGCAGGTTGGCTACTTGTGTATGACAACGAACGGAGCCAATGAATATTTTGATCTATTCTCATTCATCAATTATCCATAAGTGTCTCGCGGCTATGCCACTCAGCTGCAACATGAAAGGAGTGATCTGCGTTTGGGCCTACGTGGCGCAAATCAAACTGGATGAATTGCTGCGGCAATTCGGCAATACGATCTGCATTCAGTATCACTTTCTTCATCTGTTCGGCGATGTCGGTTATAAGGTCATAGAGGCCAATATCGAGGAGTTGCTCGCCAATCCCGGCGAGCGGGCCAGCTGGTGCTGACCCATACCCTGCGGGCAGCCGGGAGAAAGCTGATATAAAACACCACAACGGTGATGCAATTCGCTCCGACGCTCTGGTACTGTTCGAAATTACCGATAACCTCACCCGCGCGGAGGAGACGCAATGACGACGCTGGACCCGATGATATTTCTATTGAACCTCGACAGCTCGACCAACGCGCTCATCCAGCGCTACCGTCGGCTACGGAATGTACGCACATGAGTACCGCGATCAATCCACTGGCCGGCAAATCGGCCCCGGCCTCGCTACTGGTCGACGTGCCAAAACTGCTCGCCGCCTACCTGGATCTGCGCCCCGATCCCACATTGCCGACGCATCGT
The DNA here is from genome assembly GCA_037968555.1 of Lysobacterales bacterium. Lineage (GTDB taxonomy): Bacteria > Pseudomonadota > Gammaproteobacteria > Xanthomonadales > SZUA-36 > JAWXBM01. The sequence continues at coordinate 1,928 of JBBKVS010000058.1, forward strand.
GTCGCGTTCGGCACCTCCGGACACCGCGGCAGCTCATTCGAGTGCAGCTTCAACGAATGGCACGTGCTGGCGATCAGCCAGGCGATCTGCCAGTACCGCCAGCAGCAGGGTATCGATGGCCCACTGTTTTTGGGTATCGACACGCACGCACTGTCCGAGCCCGCGTATGCCAGTGCACTCGAGGTGTTGGCTGGCAACGGGGTGGAAGTCATGCTTTCACAATACGATCTATACACCCCTACGCCCGCGGTGTCGCACGCCATACTCGTTTACAACCGTGGCCGCGATAGTGGGCTGGCGGACGGTATTGTCATCACGCCATCACACAATCCCCCCGATAGTGGCGGCTTCAAGTACAACCCGCCCAACGGCGGGCCGGCGGATACCAAGGTTACCGACTGGATCGAGGCCCAGGCCAATGCGTTGCTGAAAGACGAGCTGCTGGGCGTGAAAAGAATACCTTTTGAAAAGGCGCTGCGCGCCGCCACCACGCACCGGTACGACTACCTCAACAGGTATATCAACGACCTTGACAAGGTGCTTGACATGGAGGTAATTCGTGACGCAAACCTCAGTTTGGGTGTGGATCCACTGGGTGGCGCCGGCGTCCACTACTGGGCTGCGATTGCCGAGAACTATGGTTTGAATCTCACTGTCGTGAACCAGGCCGTCGACCCCACCTTCCGCTTTATGACGGTTGATTGGGACGGTCAGATCCGAATGGACCCGTCCTCGTCTTACGCCATGCAGGGCTTGATTAAACTCAAGGACCGTTTCGACATTGCGTTCGCCTGCGATCCCGACCACGACCGGCATGGCATCGTGACCCGCAACGCGGGCTTGATGCCGCCCAACCATTACCTGTCGGTCGCCATTTCCTACCTGTTCCAGCATAGACCGAAATGGCACAAAGATGCGGCGGTGGGTAAGACAGTGGTCAGCAGCCAGATGATCGATCGCGTCACGGCGAAGCTCGGCCGCAAGCTTTACGAGGTGCCCGTCGGCTTTAAGTGGTTCGTCGATGGCTTGCTCGACAGCTCTCTGGGCTTTGGCGGTGAAGAGAGCGCGGGTGCTTCTTTTAGCCGCCTGGATGGCAGCGTCTGGACGACAGATAAAGACGGCATTGTTCCGGCTTTGTTATCGGCGGAGATCACCGCGCGCATGGGCCGCGATCCCGGCGAAATCTACCAAGAGCTGACGCGCGAGTTCGGCGAACCGGTTTACGATCGCGTCGAGGCGCCAGCGACCCCGGAGCAAAAACACCGGCTGGCACAACTCTCACCTCAGCAGATCAGGTCTGCAGAACTGGCAGGTGAAAAGATTCAGAACATACTTACCCAGGCTCCCGGCAACGGTGCAGCCATCGGCGGCTTGAAAGTGGTGACGGAGAGCGGCTGGTTTGCGGCGCGTCCGTCCGGCACTGAAGACATCTACAAGATCTATGCCGAGAGCTTCCGTGGAGCAGATCATTTGCGCCGAATCGTGGAGGAAGCACAGACAATTGTCAGTGATGCTCTTGCGGTAGAGGCGCCCCGGGGAAGTTAAGTGGAAAAGCAAGCCAAAGAAGCAGGCAACCAACTCACCGACACCCTGAATCGGGATTGTCATTGCATTTCTCTCAACAAGGAGATTCTACGTGGCAGTCTGGCGGCAAATCTGAAAGATGCCGGCTTGCCCGAACGACTCCTGGATGTGCACCACCATCTGTTTGCCGACTCGCCGGTTTTCTTATGGCAGGGTCACATCAACAGAATGGCGGAGCTGATTCGTGCAGTAAAGACGGTCGCCAACAATGTGAACTATCGTGAGGCCGTTTTGGCGGCGGCACCCGCGAGTGCTCGCCAGGACCCTGGAAGCCACGGCGTCTTTTTTGGTTACGATTTTCACCTTGGCGAAGAGGGTCCGCAGCTGATCGAAATCAACACCAATTCAGGTGGTGTGTTGCTCAATCTTTATTTGGCTGCGGCGCAACAGGCCTGCTGCACTGAGGTGCTCAGTTTGCTGGGTGGCAGTGTAAACGTCGCGGACGCGGAGGACGAACTGATCAACATGTTCAAAGAAGAGTGGCGATTGCAGCGCCGAAATCAGTCGCTCCGAACCATCGCGATCGTTGACACCGAGCCCCTGACACAATTCCTCTACCCCGAGTTCTTACTGTTTCAATCACTCTTTGAACGACATGGGATAACGGCTGTCATCTCCGACCCGAGAGACCTCAACATACGCGAGAGTGCGCTCTGGGTAGGTGAACAAAAAATTGACCTGGTTTATAACCGCCTCACTGACTTTTATTTCCAAACAGCGGAAACCGCGTGCTTGCTGGAGGCGTATCAGAAAGGCCTTGCAGTGGTCACACCTTCCCCACATGCGTACGCTCTGTATGCAGACAAGCGAAATCTTCCTGTTCTTTCGGATCCCAACAGGCTCAAAGCGTTAGGTGTCGACGATCAAACCATCGAGACGCTCGCACGGTCAATACCAAACACAGTCATCGTCACTCAGGAAAACGCCGCACAACTCTGGCAAGATCGTAAGGAACTGTTCTTCAAACCGGCGACCGGACATGGCAGTCGCGGCGCATACCGCGGCGCCAAAATCACACACAAGGTTTGGGAGCACATCGTGAATTCCGACTATGTCGCTCAAGCGGTTGTTCCACCCAGCGAAAGACAACTCCTGATCAATGATCAGAAACAATCTCTAAAACTCGACATTCGTTGCGTAAGCTATAACGGTGAAATCCAACAATTGTCGGCCAGGCTCTACCAAGGTCAGACCACCAATCTAAGAACAGAAGGTGGTGGGCTCGCCACCGTGTTCGCAACGCCGTAAGGTGTCTGCTGTTAACGAGCATGGCTATGCAGCTCCACATGTCCATCTCACCAATATTTGGGGTCAAAGTAAGAACTCTGCGGTGGGCCAGTAATATTCAGAGTCAGAGTTGGAACTCTTCAATTGGTTAGGATTTGGGTTTTGGTAGGCGCATGAGGTGAGCGTGACGCTGGCCGGTGAGTCATTCCACTGCGTTATTGCTGGTTTTTACTCTGGACTGACCCCATTTTTCCTGCTTTCTGCAGCGCTTGCCGCTACCGCCAAACACTTGTGACGCACGGCATTTCGGCAGACTTAAGTTCGCTTCCGCACGGACACTTTTGTCCTTCGGCTGTATAAAAGAACGTGGACTGAGCTATCGAACTAATGGCCGGCCGGAATCGCAGTTCTCACTTGCAGCGCCGCAACCTCAATCTTCATGTCACCACAGGAGCTTAGCAATCAGAAGTGGATCGAAATGAAAAATGTTACACAGATTTTGACGCATACACTGCTAGTGATGCTCGCGTCACCGATGCTGGTTGCCCAGACGGATCAGCAGTGGGCGCCAGGGGCGTATACGGAACAGGGCAAGCGCTGAACTTTCAGATACTGACGAAGAGAGGTTTGATATGGGCGAATGGAACGGAGCAGGGCATATGGGCGGTATGTGGTTGTGGTGGATCGTTGGTTTAGCGATTGTCGCCGCGGTCTTTTGGGCAGTGGCCAGGACATCGTCTCGAACTGACGGTAATGGCGGCGCGTCTGCAGAAGAGTTGCTTAAGCGTCGATACGCAAACGGCGAAGTCGATAAAGATGCCTACGAAAAGCGCTTGCACGACCTTAGACAGTGAAAACAAAGATTTTTAACGCTGTCGCGAAACCAATTGGTAACGGGAACCCTGGGTGAAGTCAAATCGCTTGTTACGGTCTGGAGTCTCGTGATCGCAGCGGGCCCATCAGATCGGAGAAACGCATTAACAAAGGAGTGTGCCGTGTGACCGATTTGCTCAACATTACCGAAAACACGACGAAGCGCATCGTCCATATGCCGGACGGTCCCGTCGAAATCGTGCGGGAAAAAAACGAGACCCAACTCATCACCGGATTCCTGCAGCCGATCGTACCGATTCCGGGCGTTACGCCTGTGGGGGAGCTCGAAGTCCTGGATGCTCTCGGCGACCCCGACTTCCTCGTCGTGGACATGCGGGAGCCCAAGTGGCGTATCAAGGCGACCATTCCGGGAAGCGAGTCAATCCCCTTCAATGATGTGGCGCAGCGGCTCAGCGAGCTGGGGTGCTCGCGAACGTCATCAGGATGGGACTGCACCAATGCGCGGAATGTGGTGGCGTTCTGCAATGGTCCGGCCTGTCCGCAGAGCCCTATCGCAATCGATGCGATGGTGCGTGAGGGATTTCCTCCGGAAAAACTCTTCTATTACAGGGGTGGTATGCAGGACTGGCTGGTTCTTGGGCTAACAACCGTGGCCGTTGCGGCGTGAATACATTGGTGATGAGGACGGTTCAGGAGGCGCGATGAAAACGAGCCCTATTGATGTGCCGTCGTCTACACCGGATCCTTCCCCGAACGCCCCAGCAAACTGTCGTTCCACCCAGCGAAAGGCAACTCTTGATCAATGATCAGAAACAATCTCTAAAACTCGACATTCGTTGCGTAAGCTACAACCGTGAAATCCAACAGCTGTCGGCCAGGCTCTACCAAGGTCAGACAACCAATCCAGGAACAGAAGGTGGTGGGCTCGCCACCGTCTTCGCAACGCCGTAAGGCGTCTGATGTTAACGATCATGAAAATGCGCCTCCCCATTGCCAAATCAATGATCGTACTTGAGACGATAGCTGCAATCTGAAAATGATTTGATCATCTGCTTGACTGTCCTTGTTGTCCTTAATGGTGGCAAAGTCCAGGGGGATGACGTCCGCGAATGTTTGATTCATGTGCGATACCAGACAGACCAAATTACTTTTTCCGCCTATTGTTGTGGTGTTGTGAATTGAGAAGCTGCACCAGTGCCATCTTTACCGTCGGCATGGGCTCAACCGTTGTTTATTAAACCAACAGCGGTGACCCGCTGCGAGGCTGGTGTTAACTCGAAAATAGATGCAACTGACTTGGCCAGGTCGAAATATCTGTGCAGTCTTAAGTTTAAGCAGTGCCCGCCTGGTGCCATCCGGCCCGCGGTAAAACACCCCTTCTATCACCCTCACGTGGAGACTTAAAAGATGAAAAATCCGACTCTTATCGCCCTACTGGCAACCCTGTTATTGTCAACACCCCTTATCTGGGCGCAGGAAGCCCATGATCCAGATCATGCCGCGAAGCCAGCAACGACCATGACCGAAGAAGACAAACACCAACACATGCATAAGATGCAGGAAAAAATGCTGCAGATGCACGAACAGATGCACAAGATCACACAGTCAAAAGACGCCAAAGAACGTGAGAAACTGACGCAAGAGCACGTGCAGATGATGAAGGACCACATGGCCATGATGCACGGTATGATGGGCGGTAAAGCCAAATGCGGGAAGATGGATGACGGCGCGTAAAGGCGCGTGATAAGCACGGCACGGTAAAACATGCCGTGCCATGTGCGCCTGCGGCCCATAAAATTTGAGGGCCCAAGCACAACATGAAAGAGCGGTTATGAGTCCGCAACGCCAGCAAGTGACGATCAACAGGACAAAAGTCAGGACGAAACGCGCCCTACGCAGTTGTCATAACGAGGTTGGTGCTATCTCGACAACAACAGCTGACCTGGCCACATCGAGTGGGTCCATAACATCCAAGCAGGAGGCGCGATGAAAACCAGTGTTGTCGAAGTTGGCGGGATGCTGTTGGCATTGAGCGCGCACGAAGTGGAAAAGTGGATTGGCGAGGTGCCGGTTTACGCGGTACCACGCTGATGTTTGACGCCCTGCAGCGCAATCGGCACAACAGCTGCGTCGAGGTACGTGTCATGCCTACAGACGAAGGGCTAATGACTGTGAGAGCGGTTAGCCGCATTGCCTCATGAGCAACCTTAATGTGCCTGAGATTAATATTTCAATCTTTGGATTTCTTCTCAACTTTGTCTGGGAGATTTGGCAAGCTCCGTTGTTTAAAAGCATGGATAGCCTGACACATTTCGAGGCGACCCTTCACTGTACGCAAGCGGCCCTCGGCGATGTTGTCATTTTACTCATTGTGTTTTGGATTATAGCGTTGACCGTAAGATCACGTCGCTGGATTATTTACCCAAAGATAATCCCGGTCATCGGATTCATTGCCACTGGGATTGTCTTTACCGTGGTCATTGAGGCAATTGCCATTCATATTCTTAACCGATGGCAATACGCTGCAGTAATGCCAACCCTGCCGATTCTCGGCACCGGGATTGCGCCAATTTTACAATGGCTCATTATTCCGCCAATCATCGTTTTCATGATGTCGCGCAGAGGGGTAGACATATGAACTAAACACTGTCTATAGACGACTTCCCATAAACAAGAAGAGGCTCAGATCAAGTCCTATAGTTGACTACCTCTACTTTGTGTTCTCGCTGATCATCAACCAACAGCACGCCCTGATTTCCAACATCAACACCATCAAGCCGCATCGTATTTGCGCCTGGCTCTTCCGTGACTGTGATCTGTTTGATTTTAATGTGATACACGGTTTCACCGTAACGATAAGCGATGGCGCAATCGTCCCATGCCTTGGGTAAGCAGGGCTTGATGATTAGTCTGTCTGCTTGGCGGTTCAGCCCCATCAATGACTCGACAATCAGACGGTACAGCCAACCCGCTGAACCGGTATACCAGGTCCAACCGCCACGACCCGTATGAGGAGCGACCGCGTACACATCGGCAGCAAGGACGTAAGGTTCCGTTTTATAGGTGGCAACGGCTTGCGCCGTTAATGTGTGGTTGATGGGGTTAATCAAATCAAGCAGTTCCCAGGCGCGAGTGCTGTCACCCAGCTCAGCAAAGGCCATCGCCGCCCACACCGCTGCATGGGTGTATTGCCCACCGTTCTCACGCACACCCGGCACATAACCTTTGATGTAACCGGGCTCCAAGGTCGACTGATCAAAAGGTGGATCGAGCAACTGCACCAAGCCCTGCTCGCGTTGCACCAGGTGCTGATCCAGAGAGTTCATGGCCTGGCGTGTCCGTTGTTTGTCGCCGGCACCTGACAACACGGACCAGCTCTGGGAGATAGAATCAATCGTACATTCGGCATTGGCCGCTGAACCGAGCGGAGTACCGTCGTCAAACCAGGCGCGCTTGTACCACTCACCGTCCCAGGCGTGACGGGAAAGATTCCCTCGTAATTTCTCGGCTTGCTGCAAGCAGCGCCCGGAGAATGCCGGATCATTATGTGCCAGGGCGACATCGGCAAAGTCGGTCAATACTTTGTACAGGAAGAATCCGAGCCAGACGCTCTCCCCCTTGCCGTGGATACCGACCAGATTCATCCCGTCATTCCAATCGCCGGAGCCCATTAATGGCAAGCCGCGTTCACCGAAGCGCAGGCCGTGTTCAATGGCCTGACAGCAATGCTCATAGAGGCTGGCAGATTGCGGCGAGTGGCTGGGCATATCGTAATAGGATTCTTCATCAGGTTTGAGCGCTCGACCAGCGAGATAGTTAAGCGGTTCATTGAGCACATCCGTATCGCCGGTGGCTTGCAGATAGCGACAGGCCGCCAGTGGCAGCCACAAATAATCATCCGAGCAGCGTGTGCGCACGCCCCGTCCAGAGGGCGGATGCCACCAATGTTGCACGTCTCCCTCGGCATACTGACGTTGCCCACACAGGATTAATTGCGCCCGCAGCAGAGACGGCCGGGTGTGCACCAGTGCCATCGTATCCTGTAGCTGATCGCGAAAACCGTAGGCCCCGCCGGACTGATAAAATCCGCTGCGTGCCCACAATCTGGAAGCCAGTGTCTGGTATACCAGCCAACCGTTGGCCAACACATTAAGTGCAGCATCCGGCGTTTTAATCTGCACGGCATTGAGGCTGTGCTGCCAATACTGTTTGACTCGCGCCAGCGCTGTGCTCGCTGTTCCCGGTATCCGCAACCGTTTGGCCAACTCACTGGCATGCGCGTTATCGCGACCGGCGCCGAGACGGAAAATAATTTCGCGCTCTTCTCCAGCGGCCAGAGCAAAGCTTACTTGCAGCGCGCCACAGGGATCGAGTGCTGCGCCCACGCGACCGGAAAGATGTGTACGAGACAAGGCATCAGGCTTTGCCAGAGAACCATTGCGCCCGAGGAATTCGCTGCGGCTACCGGTTAAAGTGCGCCGCATATCATCAACATCAAAGAACGCCACTCGCCCCGAAAATTCCGTGTTGTAGTTATTGTGAGCAAACAACGCGCCACTGGCAGCATCGATATATGTCACCACATGCATGGCGGTTTTTGCGCGCAAATCCCCCAGCACCCATTCGACAAACCCAGTCGCCGACAGCTGTCGCGTTCTTCCCGAATCATTGCGTACTCTTAACACAGAATATTTAACGGGATCTTCCAGATCCACAAATACACTCAGCTCTGAATGGATACCCTCGGCGGTGCTGTGCTCGAATACGCTGTAGCCAAAACCGTGTCGAGTCTGATAGGGAGCGGATCTATTGCCAGAACTGCCACACGGCTGCGCAGTGGGCGACCAGACCTTACCACTGGTTTCATCGCGCAGGTACAGCGCCTCTCCACCGGTGGCACCGACTGGATCGTCGCTCCAGGGTGTGAGCCGGAATTCATGGGCATTTTCACTCCAGCTGTAAGCCAGGCCACTTTCAGTCACCACCGTACCGAAACCTGAATTGGCAATCACATTGACCCAGGGCACTGGCGTTTGCGATGTGTCAGTGGTGGTAATGATGTACTCGCTGCCGTCGGCACTGAAACCGCCCAGCGGATTATCGAGAATCAAGGGCGGGGTTTGCAGCGGTGTTATTGAGCGGGAAAGTGCAGTGGCTGCAACCGGCGCGGTGGCAGGAGTCAGCCTTGCTACACTCGTATTCACAAGCGTCCGGCGGTTGACCTGCTCTATCAGTGTGCCAACGCTGTCCTCTATAATGACACGCGCCGCAGCCTGCAGCAGGACTCGATCTTCCAGTGAAATTTGTTCGGCAAAGCGCACGAAGATTCCACCGGGTCGATCAATCGTGTGCGTGTCACTACCGGTGGCAATGAGGCCCATAATCTGATCCTGCAACTGCTCTCGATAGCCAATGTGGTTTTCATTCCAGATCACCAGATCAACCGCCAGCCCCTTGAGTCGCCAATAAGCATGGCACTGAATGAGCTGGCGAGCATGATCCAGACTATTAATATCGGTGATCTTGAGCAGCACAATCGGCAAGTCACCGGAGATGGCATAACCCCACAGACCGGACTGCCCACGACGATTCTGGATCAGCACACTGGCATCGGCACGTAGCGCAGGATTGGCGTATATAACCGCACTGGCAAGCCGCCGAAACAATTGTGCCTCCGACTGGCGCGCATTAATCTGCCTCAGGATGACACCGCCGTGGGTGCCGGCGAGATCCCTGACCCGGTCGGCAAGGTGCCGATCCTGGTAACGTTCAATGAGTGTCATACACTCCTCGCGACTATTCGCTGCGCCAAAGATCAGGTCAAGCGTCACCGACTGATTCGGCTCAAGCACAACCTTGCAACGGATGGCGACGAGCGGATCAAGTACCGAACCTTGACTTCCCGATAGTGGCGCCGCATCGATCATTGCCTGGGGTGCTGCGCTGGTGCGGCCCCTGCCAATAAAGCGCATGCGATCGGTTTCAAATGAAATCGCATCAACGGCTGAGCCATTGGTACCCAGCAGATGGAACATCCACGGTGACTGTTCACCGGCCGAGCGTGGGCGTCGACTGCACAGGATAGCGCTCTCGGATTCCAGCACCTCGGTTTGAACAAACAGTTTTCCAAATGCCGACTGCATGGCATCCGTCTCGGGCGTAGAAAGTACCACCTCTGCATAGCTGGTCAATTCCATGGTTTTGCGAGTCTTCGAGCGATTGGTCAAGCGCACGCGGCGCAGCTCAATATCATCCTCTGGTGATACCACAATTTCGGTATAGGTCTCGATCTCTCCATCACGGCGGCGAAATTCAGCACGGCCTTCGGAAAACAGCGCAGCATAACTATCGGCCGGATTACAGGTGGGTTGATAAGCTGCTGACCAATAGGCGCCGCTGGCAACATCACGTAGGTATATAAAGGATCCCCAGTTATCGCAGGTGCTGTCTTCGCGCCAGCGGCTTAGCGCAAATTCCTTCCAGCGGCTGTAACCGCCTCCGGCATTGGTCACCATCACCTGATAGCGTCCGTTAGACAGCAACTGCACTTCGGGCGTCAGTGTCTTTGCTGCAATGGGTGCATTCAAGGACGCTTCCAACGCGTCGGCAAAATCTTCACCCTCCGAATGATCGGCAATGCGAGTGTCCAGAATCGTTGTTTTGGGGATTCGCTCCTGCAACAACAGCAGGGTGGCCTGCAATGCCGGATCGGACACAAAGCGCCGCTGCATGGGTTGTTGCAGCAATAGATAGGCCAGCGACAGCAGCGTCATACCCTGGTGATGGGCCATGAAGGAGCGCACGACGGCATGGGTTTGATCAGGCAACAAACGCGCCGGGGTATAGTCAACGGCCTCATAAAATCC